>NZ_JBFBMD010000017.1:0-91113 GCF_040686915.1 Rhodococcus sp. NPDC077669
TACGACTCGACGGCCTGAGCCCGGTGCAATACCGAGCCCAGGCCCTCGCAGCCTAGGATTTCCATTAACCGGTCCAACCCACGGGGTCCAGTGCATGTGAATGGGACATTCATGCGCTCGCGTGGCCGGTCTCCGCACTCGGAAGTGCCGGCAGCGCCACCGGATACAACTGAAAGCTTCCGCTCATTCCCTTGAGTTCGACGTCGCGGGGCGTCCCCAGAGTCAGGCCGTCCGCCCTGGCGATGGCGTCACGCACCGGCTCGCTGACAAGAATTTCTCCGCCCTCGGCTTGGTTCGCCACTCTTGCCGCCATGGCGACGTTGAGGCCGAACAGGTCGTCGCCTCGGCGCACCGAGCTGCCGACGTGCACGCCCATGCGCACGCGGATGCGGTCCCACCGATCTGGGTTCTTCAGCAGGGCTTCTTGGACTTCCACTCCGCAGCGCACGGCCTCGGCCGGGTCGGAGAAGGCGATCATGTAACCGTCGCCCTGGCTCTTGACCACATGTCCGCCGTGGTCCTCGACGTGTTTGCGGATCAGCTTGTTGTGCTTCTCGAGCAGTTTCACCCAACCGCGGTCGCCCAGTTCCTCGTTGCGGGCGGTGGACCCTTCGATGTCGGAGAACATGACCACGATGTCGCCGTCGGCGGTCATGCGTGCCAGGTCGGGGCGTTCGACCTTCGCCCAGCCCGCGAGGTCTTCGACGGAGTTGCGGACGGTCGCGCCGAATCCCTTGTTGATGAGTAGGTCCGTGGTGTGGAACGCGGTTCTGATCGCGAAGGGCACCAGACCACGTCGCTTACGGCGTTGCTGCGATTCGAGAGCGCGGTCGAGTGCTCGGCGCGTGTGCTTCAACTTTCGTCGAGACACGATGAGAACCACACCGAGCGCGATAATGGCGGCGAGCTCGACTCCGGCAACTATCCACAGGATCACGTTGCTCATCCTCGCCTGTCGGCGGTGTCCGTGGTTGCACAACCGACCGCGAACTGCTTCCGATAGGCCGTCGGCGTGACGGCGAACGCCGAGTGGAAGTTCTGACGCAGGGTGACGGCGCTGCCGAATCCGCACGAGGCAGCTATGGTCTCGATGCTGTGGCCGGTCGTTTCGAGTTGGCTGCGGGCGGCGTCGAGCCGCTGGTCGAGTACCCAGCGCGCGGGCGTGGTTCCCGTCGCATACTGAAATTGCCGGATGAAGCTACGCCGGCTCATACGTGCCCGCTCGGCGAGCCGCTCGATCGGTAGTGGCTCGGACAGTCGTTCCAGCGCCCAACTCTGGACGTCGGCGATCGCGGAGTCCTCGGATGCCTCGATCACCGGCCGTTCGATGTATTGCGCCTGACCGCCGTCGCGATGGGGTGCGACCACCAGACTGCGCGCCACTCGCGTTGCTGCTGCCGCGCCGAGGTGTTTGCGGACGATGTGCAGGCAGGCATCTATCGACGACGCCGTGCCCGCGGAGGTCATGACGTCGTCGTGGTCGATGTAGAGCACGGACTCGTCGAGGCCGCTTTGCGAATTGCGGTCGCGCAGTTCGGTCATCTTGGACCAATGGGTGACGGCAGGGCGTCCGGCGAGCAGTCCGGTGTCGGCGACGGCGAACGACCCCAGACACAGTCCCGCGATCTGGGCTCCCCGTCTGTGAGCGCCTCGAAGAGCGGTGGACAGGTGAGCGCCGATGTGTGGCAACGACTCCGGCCACGACGTCACGATGACGATGTCGGCCCAATCGGCGATGTCGGGACCTTCGATCTCGCCGACGGGGAAGCCCTCCTCGGTGCGGATCGACCCCGGTTTGTCGGACCACACCCGCGTCTCCCAGTCGGGGGCCAGCCCGAGGCGCGTCACCTCGCCGAACACCATCAACGGCGCGGCGAGGTGGAACATGGTGATGCCGTCGAACACGTACAGCGCGATGCGCATGAATCTCCGATCGACGAATTGGCGCAATTTCATCGAAAGTATGCATCCGTGCCACTCGTGAACGCAAGGTCGGTGCCGAAGTATGGGTATTGACCGAGTACGCCACTTGAAGGAGAACGTTCATGACTGCACCGCGTAGAGCCCTCATCGTCATCGATGTACAGCAGGAATACTTCGAGGGAGTTCTGAAGATTCAGTACCCGCCTCGCGACGAGTCGTTGGCCAACATCGTTCGTACCATCGAAGCGGCTGTGGCGCAAGATGTTCCGGTGGCCATCGTGCAGCACGAGATGCCCGAGGGCTCGCCTGCTTTCGTCAAGGGAACCCCAACGTACGAGCTTCATCCCGACATTCAGGCCGTCGTGCAGCCGTCCTTCGAGCGGGTCGAGAAGCAGTACAGCAGCGTCTTCGCCGGAACCGACGTCGCGAAGTGGTTGCAGAGCAACAACGTCGACACCGTCACGATCGTCGGATACATGACCAACAACTGCGATCTCGCCACCAGCGCCGACGCCGAAGCACTGGACCTGACCGTCGAAATCCTTTCCGACGCCACCGGCGCGATCAACCTCTCGAACGAGGCGGGGACAGTCTCAGCCGAACAACTCCACAAGGCGCTGATGGTGCTTTACCAGTCCAATTTCGCAGCGGTGGCGACGACCGACCAGTGGATCGACGCGGTCAAGAACGGAAACGGGCTCACAGCGAGCAATCTGGTGGTCTCGGCTGCGCAGGGCAACGACGCGGTGGCGTAGTTCGTCATTAGGATTACAAGTGTGACGGCACGGGCGATAACGGACCAGACGCTCGGCGCATGGGTGATCAAGTGCAATCCGCACAAGACCGACCTCGCACCGATGGTCGAAGCCGGACGTGCGCACGAGAATTGGTGCGTCGCCGACAACTATCGAACTCGTCTGATGGCACCTGGGCAGCCGGTGTTGTTCTGGGTCAGTAGCCATCCGCGACGCGGGATCTGGGGTGCGGGTCGGTTGACCGGCACTCCGGTCCCCGGCCCGCAGTGGAAGGTGTCGACGAACATCACGCTGTTCGATGAGCCGATCCTCGCGTCGGATCTACAGGCCGTTACGGAACTGTCGATGCTCGAGGTGTTCCGGTCGCCGCAGCAGTCCAACCCCTCATGGGTCGACGCGTCAGCGTGGGCAGTGATCCGACAGATGCTGCCTCTCGAATGATGTGATGGCGCTATGACACCGGAGAACGAGCCGACACAGCACGGAATGCTGGATGTCGCGGACGGTCAGCGGATCTACTGGGAGCAATGGGGTCCGTCCGACGGCGTCCCGGCGGTCTACTTGCACGGCGGACCGGGCGGGACCCTGAACTCCAGTCAGTTTCGTCGCCACTTCGACCTGTCCCGTGTTCGCGCGATCGGATTCGAGCAGCGCGGGTGCGGACGGTCGACCCCGCACGCGTCGGATCCCTCGACGTCGTTGGCTACCAACACCACTACGCATCAGATCGCCGATATCGAAGCCCTCCGTGTGCACCTCGGCGTCGAGGCGTGGATCGTCAACGGCGCGTCCTGGGGATCCACTCTTGCTCTTGCCTACGCTCTCGCGCATCCGACGAGGGTTCTCGGCATGGTGCTCGTGTCGGTGACGACGACCAGCCGCGCGGAGGTCGATTGGATCACCGAGGGCGTCGGTGCGGTCTTCCCTGAGGCGTGGGATCGGTTCGCCACCTTCGCCGAGCAGGCCGGCGTTGGCTATCGACGCGGTGAGGGCCGTATAGTCGACGCGTACGACCGCCTGTTCAATTCGGCCGATTTACAGCTGCGGGACAACGCATCTCGCGAGTGGGCACTGTGGGAGGACGTGCACATCTCGATCGGTACCGATGGCGTGCGGCGCAATCCGCGGTGGGACGACGACCGGTTCCGACTCGCCTTCGTGCGGCTGACCGCGCACTACTGGTCGCACGACGGGTTCTGCGATCCACCCTTGCTCGATCGTGCCGACGGTCTGCGAGATGTTCCGGGCGTCCTGATCCACGGCCGAAAAGACATCTCGGGACCAGCTGTCACTCCGTGGCATCTACACCGACGTTGGCCCGGGTCGACACTCGTCATCGATGAGGGCGACGGGCATGGAGGCATGTCCATGGCGGCGCGCTGGGACGCTGCGAACGAAGAATTGACCGACCGGGCCCTGCAGAGGCCGAATGGTGCATGATCGAAGGGTGACTTCTTTCCCGATCGTTGATCTGACTCCCGACGAGCTGCTGACCACCACGCGTACTGTGCGTAAGCGTCTGGACCTGACGCGGCCGGTGCCGATGGAGCTGATCAAGGAATGTCTCGAGATCGCACTGCAGGCCCCATCAGGCTCGAACAAGCAGGGGTGGCAGTGGATCGTCGTCACCGATCCTGATCTCCGTGCCCGCATCGGTGCGATCTACGGCGAACTGTTCGCCGAGTACCAGGCATCGAAGCTATCCGCGTCGGCCTTGTTCGCGGACGATCCCGAACGCGCATCGGTTCAGAAGCGCGTCGGCGACAGTGCCGGTTGGCTCGGCGAGCACATGGGTGAAGTTCCCGTCCTGCTGATTCCGTGCATCAAGGCCGGCAAGACGCTTCCGGCCGGCAACCAGGCCGGTTTGTGGGGCTCGCTGCTGCCTGCGGTGTGGAACTACGCCCTGGCTGCACGGGCACGTGGTCTCGGAACAGCGTGGACGACAATTCATCTCGCGAAGGAAGCCGAGATTTCCGAACTGCTCGGTATCCCCGAAGGCTTCCATCAGGGTGCACTGATTCCGACTGCCTACTACACGGGGGAGACGTTCAAGGTTGCTCCGCGGGATCCGATCGAGACGGTTCTGCACGTCGATCGCTGGTAGGCGCATCGGCCCGGCGCAGCCATCAGACGAGCGTCTCCACGTGGATGATTTCGGTTCTCGCCACGGCCCGCCGATGGACGTCGGCGAGCGCAAGCCGCTCGGGGTCCTTCATGTAGGCCTGCAAGGCCCAATCATCCGGTAGGTGGATGACCTGCACCTCGAGTGGTCCGTCGCCGGTGTCGACTCGGCGGACTCTGCTCACTACTTCGCCGCCGTACTTCGGAATCAGGTCCTGCACCGTGTCCTCGTAACGAGTGAGCGCGTCTGCTTGTCCGTCCGCCGCCCACAGCAGCACACACAGCTTCAGGTTCATGACGCGAGACGGTACCGGACGCCACGAACTGGACCTGGTCGATCACGTATGCAATGCCCGACGCCAGCCCGGCGACATGACGTGGACCTACCGCGACGCGGAGTTAGCGCGGCAGTCCCGACTTGTACTGCAAGGCATACGCCAGTTTGCCGGGCTTGTCGCTCGCGTACGGTGCCGAGAGTTTCCCGAACTCGCCCTTACCAGCAGCCTTGCCGTCGTTCCAGGAAGCCAGTGCGCCGAGTTCCGCTGCGGTACGGTCACTGTCGATCACAGCGTCCTTCGGGGCCGCGACCTGAGCGCGCGAGACCGCGTCGACCGTGCTGAGGTAGCTCGCCAGGTTGTTGCTGTCCCAACCGCTGATGTCCACCGCTCCGGAGTCGCGAACCCATGCACCCCAATAGAATTCCTGGAAGGGGATGGTGCCGGGGGTGAAGCCGATGTCGCGAGCGAAGTACATCAGGCTCCGATACTTGTCGTTCTGGAACATCGCAAGACCGACTCCGGACGGAAGCTGTTCCACCGGTACCTCGTTGCCGTCGACGTCGTAGTTCCACACCCACTTCTCGGCCTTCATCCGAGCCCAGAAGTCGGCAGGGCTCAGGTCGCTGAGATTCGCGACCACTCGCAGACGAAGATGCAGATTCGGTCCACCGTCGGCCGTTTCGTAGAACGACGTCAGAGTGTGGTGTCCGTCGGTCAGATAGGGCACGCCGCCCGGTCCGATGACAACCGTCTTCATGGGCGCGATCGTGTCGGGCGTTTCCTGGCCGACGGGCACGGTGCAGGTGAACGACGACGGATTGTCCAGGCGCGCATCGGGTAGCGCCGAGGCGGCCTCCTCCTGGCCGTTGGCCTCGCACCAGTCGTCGAACTTCTTGTTGATCTCGTCTTTGCCGAGCGTGTAGCGACCGAGTTTGTAGTACACCTCGTCGTATCCGAGTGAGGGTTGCGTCGCGCGCACATCACCGATCGGGAGATCGAGAAGCTCACCCGCTTCGGCACATTGGTAGCCGAGGCCCGAGGACGATCCACTGGGGAGCAGGTCCGCAACCTGACACAACGGCGACGCCGTCCGTGCCGGGGCGGCAGTGGCGACGCCGCCCATCGACGTGGAGACGATCGAGATCAAAGCGAGCGTGCCCAGTAGAGCAGCTCTGCGACGCGATGCCATTCGTGAAACTCCCATAAGTTCGGAAAGTGAAGTTTTCCGAGACTGTCGCACCGCGGTCACCGGCCGGTGTCTAGGAACCGACGCGGAGGTGAACGTCGCATGATGTGCGTCAGCGATCCTCGCGCAGCAGTGCGTAGACGAGCGTGTCGGTCCACTCGCCCTTGCACCACCAGTTCTGGCGGAAGTGCGCTTCCTGACGCATCCCGACCCGGGCGGCCAACCGGGCCGACGCTTCGTTGCGTCCGTCCATCTGTGCGCTGACCCGGTGGATCTGGGGCAGTGAGAACACGTGCTCGATCAACGCATCGACCGCCTCGGTCGCGTAACCACGACCGGCCACGGACGGTGAGAACGTCCAGCCGAGTTCGACGAGTGCCGGCGAACCGTCAACGAGCCATGCTTCGACGTTGCCCACCACGGTCCCCTCGTGTTCGACGACCATCGCGAGCGCCTGGGTGTGCAATCCGGATCGCTTCATCCGCTTACCCACCGCCGCAACGGCGTCGGCATGGGTCCACGTTTCGTGGAGGAGATAGCGGCACACCTCGGGATCGCTGTAGTACGCAAGAACTCTGTTTGCGTCGTCTGGTTCGTACAGACGAAGGGTCAGGCGCTCGGTGTGGATGGGCTCGACTGTCATATGTCCGATTCTGCCCGACCTAAATTCACGCTGATTCGAACCCTGGCCCCGGACCCCTCTCGTAACGGAGGGTGGTGAGTCGAAGCTGATCGTCATCAAGTGGAAGGCACGTGAACATGGTCGTGACGTCGTACGCCGCTCCCGCGGGACCTGTGGACACGCGGCACAGCGTCGTACCGAAGGTCGACCCGGTGCCTGTCTCAGCGAAAACTCCACTGTGGCAGCGATACCGATGGACCGTCCTGCGCGCCTTGTCGCCGATCGTCCTACTCGTTCTCTGGCAGATCGCCAGTGCTGCCGGAGTTCTCTCCGAACGTGTTCTCCCCGCACCGTCCCTGATCTTCGACGCGGGTCTGGAATTGCTGCGCAACGGTGAATTGGCCGACGCTCTGGCTATTTCCGGAACGCGAGTGGTTCAAGGACTCCTGCTGGGCGGCCTGATCGGGGTGGCACTCGGGGCGCTCGTCGGACTGTCGAAGCTCGCCGAAGCAACCGTCGACCCGCCGTTGCAGATGCTGCGCGCACTCCCACACCTCGGATTGATCCCACTGTTCATCCTGTGGTTCGGGATCGGCGAGGCTCCCAAGATTCTGCTCGTCGCTCTCGGAGTCGCATTTCCGTTGTACCTCAACACGTTCTCGGCCATCCGCCAGATCGATCGCGACTTTCTCGACACCGCAGTTGTCCTCGGTTTCTCGTGGCGACAACGATTCACAACGATCATTCTGCCGAGCATCGCGCCCCAATTGCTGGTGGGACTTCGGCAGTCGTTGGCCATTGCGTGGCTCTCGTTGATCGTGGCCGAGCAGATCAACGCCGAATCGGGGCTCGGCTACATCATCAACAACGCGCGGGACTTCCTACGGGTCGACACCATCATCTTCGGGCTCGTCGTCTACGCGCTGATGGGAATCGGCACCGACGGAATCGTACGAATCCTCGAAAAACGAGCCCTCCGTTACCGATTGGATGCGTGAGGCATGACTACGACGACTTCCGTCGCCACCCTGCACGGCATCGACAAGTTCTACGGATCCAGTCACGTGTTGAAGGGTGTCGACCTGTCCATCGAGCGCGGCGAAATCGTCTCGCTGGTCGGACGATCCGGCTCCGGTAAGTCGACCATCCTGCGTGTCCTGGCCGGACTGTCGACCGACCACACGGGGGAGCGGCACGTCGCCGGACATCCTGCAGTCGCGTTCCAGGAACCACGACTGTTCCCGTGGCGGTCGGTTCGCCAGAACGTCTCCTACGGTCTGAACACCGCAGGCGTCACCGGCAACGAAGCATTGACTGCTGCGGACGCGACTCTCGACGAGGTGGGGCTGGCCGAGAAGCGAGACGCATGGCCACTCACATTGTCCGGTGGGCAAGCTCAGCGCGCTGCGCTGGCGCGGGCGTTGGTGGGGGAGCCCGAACTGCTGCTCCTCGACGAACCGTTCGGCGCGCTCGACGCACTGACCCGACTGACCATGCAGTCACTTCTGCTCGACCTGTGGGGACGGCACCGCTTCGGCATCCTCCTGGTCACGCACGATGTCGACGAGGCGATCGCGCTGGCCGATCGGGTTGTGGTGCTCGAGAACGGGGCAGTCTCGGACACTGTCACCGTCGATCTGCCTCGCCCCCACGATCGCGGAACGCCGGGCTTTTCCCGCCTTCGCACCCATCTGCTCGGAGCTCTCGGAGTTCACTGACCGTCCAATTCGGCACCTGACAAGGATCTTTCACGCATGTCGTCACACGCTCGTCCTCGTTCTGTGCGCGCACTCGGTGTGCTCGCTGCCCTGTCCATGACGGTCGTCGGACTCACCGGCTGCGTCTCGCGTGGCAGCGACACCACCGCCACCGAAGCCCCCGCGCTCGTCTCGAACGATCAGCTGGCCACAGTCACCCTCGACGTCGGCGACCAGAAGGGTGGCACCGAAGCCCTGCTGCGCGCGTCGGGTGAGCTGGACTCCGCTCCCTACGATGTTGCGTTCTCCACCTTCACTTCCGGCCCGCCTCAGGTGGAGGCCGCAACGGCCGGACAGATCGACTTCGCGGTCACAGGCAACACGCCTCCCGTCTTCGGGGTTGCAGCCAATGCACGCATCAAGGTCGTCTCCGCCTACACCAACGATGCGAGCGGGGATCAGATTCTCGTGCCACCGGATTCGACTCTGGCGTCGTTCGCCGACCTGCGCGGTAAGAAGATCGCGGTGGGCAAGGGAAGTTCGGCGCACGGCCACGTGCTGCTGCAGTTGCAGAAGGCCGGCTTGACCACCGACGACGTTCAGCTGGTGTTCCTTCAGCCTGCCGATGCGCTGACGGCATTCACCTCGGGCGAGGTCGATGCCTGGGCGATCTGGGATCCGTTCACCGCGATCGCGCAGGTGCAGAACGGCTCGAAGACGCTGACCACTGCCGAGGGTGTGGCCAACGGTTATGGCTTCGGTATTGCCTCGCAGCAGGCTCTGGACGATCCCGCGAAGAACACCGCGCTGCAGGACTTCGTGGTTCGTCTGGCCAAGGCCTCGGCCTGGGCCGAGAAGAATCCGGGAGAGTGGGCGGCGGCATACTCCACGGCCGTCGGCATCGACCCGGCCGCGGGTGAATTGGCGCAGGGGCGAAGCCAGCGACCAGCAATTGCTCTGGACGACAACGTGATCGAATCCGAGCAGACGCTCTTCGATGTATTCGTCGAGAGCGGAAGCATCCCTGGCGGCAACACGTTCGAGGACTTCGTCGACACGCGTTACAACGACGCCATCGCCGCCGCGACCGCCTCCGCCAACTGATCACCCACCACGTCGTAGGAGTTCACTCGTGACCGCACGCATTTTCTGGTTCCTCCCCACCGCAGGCGACGGCCGCTCCATCGTCGGTGCATCTCACGCGTCGGCCAACATCGTCGAACCTGCCGGCTTCCGTCGTCCGTCGCTGCGGTACCTCACGGAGGTGGCTCAGGCCGCGGACCGACTCGGCTACGAGGGGGTGCTGACTCCGACGGGAACGTGGTGCGAGGACGCCTGGCTGACCACGGCGGCTCTACTGCAAAGCACCCGACGGCTGAAGTTCCTCGTCGCCTTCCGTCCCGGCCTCACGCCGCCCACGTTGGCGGCGCAACAGGCAGCGACGTTGCAGCGGTTCTCGGAAGGTCGGGTGCTGTTCAACATTGTCACCGGGGGCGACGACGTCGAGCAGCGTCGGTTCGGTGATTGGATCGACCACGATCGGCGCTACGCCCGCACCGACGAATTTCTCGGATTGGTGCATCGGATCTGGACGGAGACGTCGGTCGACCACGAAGGCGAATTCTTCAAGGTCGCAGATGCACGCGTGTCGGAGGCCCCGGACCCGTTGCCCGAGTTCTGGTTCGGCGGTTCCTCCGATCCCGCACTCGCCGTCGCGGCCAAGCACGTCCAGACGTATCTGACGTGGGGCGAGCCGCCGGCCGACGCCCGCGCCAAGATCGAGAAAGTGCAGGCGCTCGCGGACGCCGAGGGCCGCAAGCTCACCTATGGCATTCGCTTGCACACCATCAGCCGCGACACCTCCGAAGAGGCCTGGGCCGTCGCACAAAAGCTGCTCGACGAGCTTCCCGAGGAGCAGGTGTCTGCGGCACACGCGCTGCACTCGTCCTCGCAGTCCGAGGGACAGCGTCGGATGGCCGCATTGCACGGCGGCAGCAAGGATTCCCTCGAGATCTACCCGAACCTGTGGGCCGGAGTCGGCCTGGTCCGCGGCGGTGCCGGTACCGCGCTGGTCGGTTCGCACGAGGAAGTTGCCAACCTGATCGGCGAGTATCACGACGCCGGATTCGACGAGTTCATCCTGTCGGGCTACCCACACCTCGAGGAGGCGTACCACTTCGCCGAGGGAGTACGCCCCATCCTCGACGCACGAGGAATCACGGTTCCCGCGCGCTAGAGCACGTGGGATCGAACCCGCCGGGTCTGCGCAATTGGGAAATCTGTCCAGTAGATGGTGTGAAAAATGGATGATAGACGAGGGCAAATCTGCATGATGGCTGCGTGTCCAGTGCCATGTACGTCCCGCGAATCGTGGACGAGGAGCTCGACGACCTCCTCCCTCACCTAGCCGCGATCAACCTCGACGGTGCGAAGGGCGTAGGCAAGACCGCCACCGCCACCCGCCGTGCGAAGTCGGTTCTCGAACTCGACAACGCGGTGGATCGGCAGCTGATTTCTGCGGACCCAGATCTGCTCGCGAGATCGGCGCGCCCCATGCTTATCGATGAATGGCAACGATTCCCGCCGTCATGGGATCTGGTTCGCAGAGCCGTGGACAACGATGCGTCGGGTGGGCAATTTCTGCTGACGGGAAGCGCGCCGCCTTCCGACGCTGTCGTCCACTCCGGTGCAGGCCGAATTGTCCGTGTACGAATGTGGCCTCTGAGCTTCGCCGAACGTCGGCCGTCGGATTCGGCTGTATCCCTGAAGGACTTGCTGTCTCCCCGGCAGGTGACTATTTCGGGTTCGACCGAGACCGTGCTCGGCGATTACATCGAAGAAGTGCTGGTTTCCGGCTTCCCTGGCATCCGTCGTCTCGCCGGTCGCGCGAATCGCGCAGCTTTGGACGGCTACCTGCACGCGATCATCGAACACGACTTTCCGGAGCAAGGCCACGTGGTTCGACGTCCGGAATCCCTTCGTGCCTGGATGACTGCATACGCCGCAGCCACATCGACCACAGCATCCTGGGAGTCGATCAGGGATGCGGCAACGCCGGGTGCGACCCACAAGCCAACCCGTCAAACATCGATCAACTATCGCGATGTGCTCAGTCGCCTGCGCATGCTGCATGACGTAGAAGCATGGTTGCCGCAGGATAATTCGTTGGGGAAGCTGGCCAAGGCACCTAAGCACCATCTAGTGGACCCAGCCCTGTGCGCTCGATTGCTCGGCGTGACAGCTGAGTCCCTGTTGACGCCTGGCGGCTCGGCGGGCGTCAGATTGGGGCACCTTTTCGAGTCGTTCGTAACGCAAAGCCTCGAGGTGTACGCGCAAGCGAACGAGGCGAGGCTGTTTCATTTCCGTGGCAGGACTGCCACGGTGGATCTGATCGTCGAGCAAGGCGATGGATCGTTCATCGGCATCGAGGTGAAAGTCTCGCCCGATATCACGGACCACGATGTCCGACATCTGAAGTGGCTTCGGAGCGCAGTGGGCAGTCGAATGAGGGACGCGATCGTAGTGACGACAGGTCCTCACGCTTACCGCCGACAGGACGGTATCGCGGTGATTCCGTTGGCTTTGCTCGCGCCGTAGCCGGTCCTCGGCCGCTCGGAGTCGGTGATACGCACTGTCAGCAGATTCCGGCGTACACCGCCCGGACGTACTGCTCCGCGCGGTCCGAGCCGATGATTCCGGGCCCCATTCGGTTCATCACGTACGAGATGGTCAGCTTCGACTCCGGGTGCAGGACGGTGAGTGATCCGCCCCAGCCTCCCCAGAAGCAGATCTTGCCGTCGGGGATGTAGGGAATCGATTCGTGCTGTGGGAGGGCAAAACCCAGGCCGAAGCGCAACGGAATGCCCAGGGCCAGATCGATTCCGTTGGACTGCTCCTCGAAGATCGTGTCTATCGTCTCCGGGCTGAGCAGCTGTACGCCGTCCACGGTTCCGCCGCGGGAGATGACCGACAGGATTCTCGCGACTGATCGTGCATTTCCGTGCCCGTTCACCGCGCCCATGTCCGCGGCACGCCACGCCGCGGTGTTCGCGGACGAGGCCTTCACCAACGGTCCGAGGAACGTCTTGCGACGCACCATCGTCGGATCGGGCACGGCATCATCGGTCGGCGGGGGCGGCGGAACCACATCGGCGATCCGGGCCCAGTCGCTATCGGCGGCACCGATCTGGAAGTCGGCTCCAAGAGGACCGGCAATCTCGTCGGCGACGAACTGCCGCAACGGCTTTCCGGTGACGCGGCGGACGACTTCGCCGATCAGGTGGCCCTGACTGGCCGCGTGATACCCCGATGTGGTTCGCGAATCCCACCATGGGGCCTGCTCAGCCAGACATGAGGTCGAGAGTTCCCAGTCGTAGAGGTCCTCTTCGCTGAACGGCCTGTCCCAGCCGGAGACCCCGGACGTGTGCGACAACAGGTTCCGAACTGCGATGTCCTGCTTGCCTGCGGCCGCGAACTCGGGCCAGTATGTCGCGACCGGCGCATCGGGATCGAGCACTCCGCGGTCGATCAGCATCAGTGCCGCCAGGCACGTCACCATCTTTGTCGTCGACCACACGTTGGTGATGGTGTCCGACTCCCACGGCAGGCTGCGCTCGGTGTGGCGGTAGCCACCCCAGAGGTCGACAGCGGTATGGCCGTCGATGTCGACCACGATCGACGCGCCGAGTTCGGCTCCGCTGTCGAGGTTGGCGGCGAGCGCGTCACGCACCGCCGAGAACTTGGGGTCGCAGTGACCGTCAATTGCCATGTGATGCCCCCAGAACGCGATGAACGGCCAATTCGACATAGTTGTCGGCGACATCCTCGATGCTCAGCTCGCCGCCGTCGTGGAACCAGTTGCTGATGCCGTTGAGCATGTCGGTCAGCGCGAACGACGCCAGCCGCGCATCAGGAACGGTGAATTCGCCGCTGCGCATCCCCGCGGTGATCACGTCGCGGACGCGTCGTTGGTACTGACGGCGATAGTCCTCGACAACAGTGCGGTGCTCGGGGGTGAGCGAGGCCAGCTCGTGCAGGCCGACGATGTACTCCACCCGTCGCCGATTCAGGTGCACCAGGTGCGCACGCACCAGAGACGACATGCGTTCGGTGGGGGTTCCGGCCGCATCGAGCAGCGGCAGGTTCTCCTCGGCCGGCTCCTGCGTGACCGTCAGACAGATCGCGAAGAGGATGTCTTCCTTGGACGGGAAGTGGTGGTAGAGACTGGCACCCTTGATACCCACGGCGTCGGCGATATCGCGCATCCCCACATTCGAGTAGCCCTCACGCGCAAAGATATTCGCGGCATTGGCGACGATGTCGTCACGTCGTTGTTGCGTCCGAGCCTGGCGAGGCAGTGGACTCACATCGGCCGGCTGCGTCATACGGTCTCCTCGACCGCCGCCAACAGTCGCAGTTCACGCTTGAGGATTTTGCCCTGCGGGTCGACGGGCAGTTCGGCCACGACGTGTACCGACTTCGGTGCCTTGTACGACGCCAACTCGGTGCGGCAGTATTCGATGATCGCGGCCGGGTCGGCGGTCACCCCGTCGCGGGCGATGACGAAGGCGGTCACGGCCTCGGACCAATACGGGTCGGGCACCCCGACGACGGCGGCGCGCAGCACATCCGGGTGCGTGTGGATAGTGCGTTCTACTTCCTGCGACGACACGTTCATCCCTCCCGACTTGATCATGTCCTTCATCCGATCGTAGAAGAACAGGTTGCCGTCGGTGTCGATGCGCACCATGTCGCCGGTGTGTACCCAGCCGTCGCGGAACACCTCGGTGGTGCGCTCGGGGTCCTTGAAGTAGCCGAGCATCACCGACGGAGTGCGACAGATCAATTCACCGATCTCGCTCTCGTTGCCCGCGGGGTCGACGACCTTGATCTCGAGGTGCGTGACGGGCTTGCCGATCCACGACGCGTCGCCGTCGGGAATATCGTCGAGGGTCGAGAACCAGCCGACCGAGCCGAGTTGCGAGAGTTCGGACTGTCCCCAGTAGGTGCCCCAAATGGCCTCGGGTGCCGCGGCGGCCCAGGCGCTGATCGTGTGCGGTGACACCTGGCCACCGTAGGTGAGGCAGCGCCTCACCTGGCTCACTGCCTCCGGGCCGAACTGCTCGTCACGGGCCAGGGCCAGATAGAACGTGGGAGTCTGCGCGATGACGGAGATCTTCTCGGCGGCGACGATGCGCAGCGACTGAGCCGGGTCGACCGTCGCGGGCAGTACGAGGGTGGCTCCCATCAGAGTGAGGGTTGTCATCGAGCCGAGTCCGGCGATGGTGTGGAACGGCATGACGAACAGCCAGGTGTCCTCCGGTCCCGTCCGCATGCCCCAACTCCACGCGGGCGCGGTGGAGATGAGGAAGTTTCGGTGCGGGATCATGACGCCCTTGGGAGCTGCTTCGGTTCCCGAGGTGTAGATGACCATCGCGACGTCGTTTTCGTCCATCTCGACGTCCGGCTCGGTGGACGGGGTGTTCGCCGTCAGTGCGGCGTATTCGGTACCGAAGGTCACCAGGGTGGTGGTGTCGGGCTTCACCGAGGAGATGATCTCGGCGTAGGCCCGATCAGCTACCACCACAGTCGGTTCCGCGTGTTCGAGTTGGTGCTTCACCTCGGCGGCGCGATACATCACGTTGATGCCGGTGAAGGCCGCACCGGCCTTTAGGGTTCCGTAGTACGCCACCACCACGTCGACGCTGTTGCGAGCCATCGATGCGACGCGGTCACCCGTTGTCACCCCGAGATCGACCAGCAGGTTGGCGAACTGGTTTGCGCGCGAATCGAGTTCGCCGTAGGTGGTGACTTCTCGGGTGCCGTCCGCCGCGTAGCTGATGAACGCGACCTTGTTCGGCTGAGTCCGCGCATGGCGACGCAGCTGATCGCCGATGGTGGCGCGGCCGATGGGGGAGCGGTGGTGAATGGCGGTACCGGGCACGGCGGACTCCTTCAGATTCTGTGGTTTTACAGTGCAGGCGAGAGCGCAGCAGAGTCGAACATCGGCTGCGAGAACGTCTCTGCCGCAACGATTTGCTCTACCGGATCACGGGTGAGCTTGCGCGGGAACGACTTCTCCGGATAGCCGACGGCGATGTGCGCGGCGGTGATGTAGTCGTCCGGGATGCCGAGCAGTTCACGAATGGCGGGCTCCTCGTGGCACAGCAACGTCGTCACCGCGGTCGCGACGCCCTGATCGCGCAGACTCAGGCACAGGTTCTGCACGGTGGGGTAGATGGACGCGCCGCCGACGACGGAGAGTCGGCCGAGTTCGTGATCGGTGGGGTGCAGTCCGTCCAGCGCGGCGCAGACCACCACGATGGCGGGCACCTCGTGGAGGTGGCGGGCGAAGTAGTCGGCGTCCTGCACGGTCTTGGGCAGTGCGCCGACGGCGACGGTTCCGCCGGTGATGCCGGCGAAGTAGGCGTCCCACATCGGGAGGTACAGATCGGCGAGAGCCTGCTTGCGGGCGGCGTCGCGCACGACGATCCACCGCACGGGCTGACGGTTGCCGCCCTGCGGGCCGAAGCGCGCGACGTCGAACGCGGCTTTGAACACCTCGTCGGGAACAGGATCGCTGAGGTACCGCCTGCAGGTGCCGGTGGTGCGCATCGCCTCGGTGAGTTCCATGGGTGTTTCCCTTCGCCTGTCCGCTGTTAGGTAGTGCCCTGAAGCATTGTGTGGCGTGGGCCACATTGTCAAGGGCTGAAATGCTGTGAATATCGAGACCGCGAATCCCTTGCGCGAAATTGCCTAACCGTGGTTAGTTGAGCTATCGGAGTCGGATAGAGCAGCACGCAATAGGAGGTAACCGGTGTCCACAGATGCAGCAACGGCAGCGGAGACCGTGGGTGAGGTAGATCGGGATCGGCTCTCGCGGGCTCTCACTGCGGCCAATCTGCCCACACTGGTGGCGGTGCTCTATCAGTTGACCGGCGATCGCACGTGGCTCACCGATCCGTATCGCCCCACCCGTAGTCGGGGTATGGACAACAACGACACGGGCGGGTTCGACGACGCCGTGGCCGACCACATTCGCGCCGCTGCGCTCGACGCGATCTGCGCGTTCCACGAGGGCACGCCCATGGCGGTGCCCGCACCCGACTCGGAGCACCTCGTCGAGATGATCAGCGTGGCTGTCGGTGAGCAGGTTCCACCCGAGTTCGGCGTCATGGTCGCCGAGGACATGGGCTTCACCGCCGCGGACACTCCGGTGGCCGCACCGAACGATATGGCGGTCATCGTGATCGGTGCCGGCGTCTCGGGAATGCTCGCGTCCATCAAGTTGCACGAGGCGGGCATCAGTCACACGGTGCTCGAGAAGAACTCCGACGTGGGTGGTGGCTGGTTCGAGAACACCTACCCCGGAGCCGGCGTCGACACCCCCAGTCACCTGTACTCCTACTCCTTCGCGCCGCGCGCGTGGAGCACACACTTCGGCAAGCGCGACGAGGTGTGGCAGTACCTCAGCGATGTCGCCTCCGAACATGATCTGCGGCAACGCATTCGCTTCGACACCGAGGTGGCGACCGCCGAGTACGACGCGCAGCGGCAGGGCTGGACCGTCACCACGGTCGACGGCGACACGCTGACTGCCGACGTGGTGATCACCGCTACTGGTCAGCTCAATCGGCCGAAGGTTCCCCACATTCCCGGGCTCGAATCGTTCGACGGACCGATCTTCCACACCGCCAACTGGCCGGCCGATCTGGATCTGACCGGCAAGCGGGTCGCCATCGTCGGAACCGGGGCCAGTGCCATGCAGGTGCTGCCGGCCATCGCGTCGACGGTGGGGCATGCGACGGTGTTCCAGCGTTCACCGCAATGGGTCTCGTCGAGTGACGTGTATTTCACCGAGATGGGCGACGACGCCAACTACCTCATGGACGTCGTTCCGCTCTACAGGCTGTGGTACCGAACGCGGCTGGCCTGGAACTTCAACGATCGTGTGCACAGCTCGCTGCAGGTCGATCCCGAGTGGGAGCATCCGCAGCGCTCGATCAACCCGATGAACGACGCCCATCGACGGGTGTTCACCCGCTACATCGAAGCCGAGCTCGAGGGCCGACCGGACCTCATCGAGAAGTCGTTGCCCGACTACCCGCCCTTCGGCAAGCGGATGCTCCTCGACAACGGCTGGTACGCCGCACTCAAGCGCGACAACGTCACCCTCATCGCGGACGCAGTCTCGTCCATCACCGCCAACTCGGTTGTCGCGCAGAATGGTATGGCGACCGAGGTCGATGTGGTGATCCTCGCGACGGGCTTCGAGACGCATAAGCTGTTGACGCCGATCGATGTGCGCGGACGATCGGGTGAGTCCATACGCGATATCTGGGGCCCGGAGGATGCGCACGCGTATCTCGGCATTACTGTTCCCGACTTCCCGAACTTCTTCATCACCTGCGGTCCAGGCACGGTACTGGGCCACGGGGGCAGTTACATCACGATCGCCGAATGCCAGGTGCGCTACATCGTCGATGTGTTGATCGACATGGTGGACAAGCGAATCGGAGCCATCGAGTGCAAGGCGGACGTGGAGACGGAGTACGTCCGCAAGCACGACGAGGCGCACGCGAAGATGATCTGGTCGCACGGCGGCATGGACAACTGGTACCGCAACGACGCCGGGCGCGTGGTCTCGACGTTGCCATGGCGCATTGTCGACTACTGGGAAATGACGCGGCGAGCGGATCTCGACGACTTCGTCACCGAGCCCCGTCGGAACCAGCTCGCGTGAGAGCCGTTCTCAGAACGCGATGTTGACGTCGCGGGAGATCACGAAGCCGTGGTCGCCGCTGTAGCAGGCAATGCCGCCCTCGGTGGAGCGGCAGAAGGTGCCGGTCACTCCGATGACCTGGCCGTACTCGAGTACTCGAGGCTCTCCGTTGCTCGGATCTCCGACGAAGATGCCCTGGTTGGTGCAGATCTGTTCGACGGTGTCGTCCTGGTTAATCTTCACCCCGTAGGTGTTGTTCGCGGCGTTGGCGCACTCGCGTCCGGTGTTTCCCGGCACCGAGTAGCGGACCTGGCAGCCCACGATGGTTCCGGGTGCGTTGGATGAGTTGAAGCCGCAGAACACGTTTTCGCTGGGGGACTGGAAGAAGTACTGACCGCCGGGTTGTTCGTAATCGCGGGCATCGACGTTGACGTCGTCGCGGTTCGGGGCAGGTGGCACAGCAGGGACGCCTTGCTCGACGGGTATGGCCGGCACCGGGGCGACGTCGGTGGTGAGCTCAGCGGTGGGCTCGGAGCCACTGCCGCCGTCGGAGTCGGTGTAGCCATTGGCCGACGGAGCTGCGGCTGCACTGGTGGTGGGCGGTGACGCGGTTCCTGTGGGTTCCTCGGATCCGCAGGCGATGGCTGCGAAACCGGTAGCGGCGATCAGTGCGCAGGTAGCCACGACTCTGCGGACTCGATTCATTTTGTTCGTCCTCACCGGCGTCTGCACAGTGCATCACCTCTGATCAGAGAATCGAACGGGCCAAGTGGTCTGTTAACGTCTTTCGTGTCACGACCCCGTCACGAATCGATATACGAGTGGTCCTTTTGTCGTGATTTCTGCGAGGGTGGGTCGGGAAACGAACCCAGAAGCGCTCGATGTTCCAGGTTCGACCGCGAGTGCTCGGTCCGGTGTCGCAAGCGAACCCGGTATTCCATTGTGCGACGTATCGGAAGGCGTGCTGTATGCGAAAGACGTTGCGGCGAGCGGTTGTATCGATCGCACTGACCGTTCCCTTGATTCTTGGAATCGGCGCAGGAACGGCTGCGGCAGCGCCGCAGACCACGCTGCTCCAGATTCCGGTGGTCACCGGTTTCCAGATCGCACCGGGCGCAGTGCCCGGTGGGCTGTTCCAGACCATTCCGATGAAGGCCACGGTCGGTACCGAGCCGGGTGTTCTGCTGTTGTCCGCGGCGAATATCGCGCCGTATGCAGACCAGTATCCGTACCGAAGTCTCGGTGTGACTTGGCGAAACTGGGACATCGGCTTTCGCGGAAGCGCGGGCCTGCGGCACTGGCAGGACAACCCCAACCCGGGCCCGCCCAACGACCTGCCGCCGCTACACAGTGAGCAGTACCCGCGCGAAGTAGCCCTGCCCACGGGGAGTGGGTGGGTCGAGATCACCGTGACTCACTACCGCGATTACTACGACGGCGAGCCGTACGCCGACACGCTGATCCCGGGCAAAGGCTTGATCTACGTGCCGTGATCGCACCTACGAAAGGCAACTCGATGAGGACATCGATCCGATGCGGAGTCGCCGCCCTGGCGCTGTCCGTCCCCCTGGCCTTCGGCGTAGGTGCCGGAACTGCAACCGCTGCGCCGCAAGAGTCGGTACTGCAGGTGCCTGTCGTCACCGGGCCGGAATTCGTCCCCGCGGGCGTTCCCGGCGGACTGATCCAGACCATTCCGATTCGCGCGGTGGTCGGGGAGAAGCCGGGTGAGGTGCGGTTCTCGGCCGCCGACATCCGGCCGTACTACTACCAGTTCGCTTACCGGCACCTGACGGTCAACTGGCGCAATCTGGCTACCGGTGAGGTGGGTTCTGCGGGGCTGCGCCACTGGAATGACGAGATCGATCGGACTCAGCCGGCCAATCAGGGTGGTTCGCAGGCCTATCGCCTGCCGACCGAGGTGACAGCTCGAACGGGTGCGGGTCCGGTGTTCGTAACGGTGACCCACGACCGCGAGAATCCCGATGCGTCGAACGCTCTGATCCCCGGCTTGGGTGTGCTGTTGGTGCCATGATGTGTGGCATCGGTCGCCGTACTGCGAAAAGTTCCATGCTCGTATCACTATGAATCGCAGGCTGATTCAGAACAACGTGGGTGCGGTGTAGCGGCCGTGTCGTGCTTCGTTCAGTCGGGCGCTCCAGCGCTGCACGAGCCACATTTCGACGAGCTCGGGGCTGGTGCCGATGTCGGTGGCCCATGCCGTGATGAGTTCGACGTAGCGGTCGTAGCGGCGACGGGTGAATCCGGCGACCGACGGGTCTTCGAGCCACCCTTCGTGGATGAGGGTCGAGACTCCGTATTGATCGATCAGCTGCGCCAGGCCGCCGTAGACCGACGCCTTCACCGCCCACAGGAACGTGGCCATCAGGGACATTCCGACGCCGGGTGCATCGGGCCATCCGGACCAGGTCGAGTTCGGGTGGTCGGGCACTGCGCGGTTGCGGACGCAGCTGTCGAGTACAGCGAGGGTCTTGGCGACGGGGTTCTCGTCGGGACGGTTCAGGTGCGGATTCATGACATCCGGGAATCGTCGCATCGCTCTGCGGTGTCGATGGCTGCCCTGCCACGCTGCGCAGAGGAACAGTAGGCCGAGCGAATCGTGTTCGCCTACAGCCAGATCGGTGCCGATCCGTAGATCGTTCCGCTGCACAGTGGCACCGCCGTATTCGACGATTTCGCCGTCGAGATTGCGGCCGTACAGTCGCAGATCGTGCCCAGCCCTGTCGAGGTGGCCGTTCCACCAATCCAGGTCCACCTCCACGCCGTCGTCGAGGACATGCAGGTCGTAGCTGCGGTGCTGACACCACTGCACACAGGCCGTGGGAGGCGGGAACCCCTCGTCGAGTCGTGACATACCGCCATCGAAGCATTGGGTACCGACACATTCGGCGGCGTTTCCGATCTCCCTGCGAGTCACAGTAAACAAGCGCCGGATTGACTGACGTCAAGCTAAAGTGTTCTGAAGCACAACCGAGCAACTTCGGAGTCTGCAACCTAGCGTCGTAATGCCGAATACGGGGGCGAAGCATGATTGGCAAGGATGCGGACCGCCCACTACCGCGTCGGAAGACGCTGGATGAGCAAGCGGACGATTTGCAGCGGTGGAACCAGCGCTGGCTGGAGGTAGAACGGCTTCGGCGCGTCGTAGAGGAGGCAATGCCCGGCAGATCTAGGTTTACCCAGGAAATACACCTGTTCATGTTCATAATCGAGGCGCATCTCGGAAGCGACTGGGTGACGGCAAACGCGGAGTTTCACGCCGATGAGAAGCCCGGCAAGGGAGCCGAGTATCTCCGCAGGGATAGCGACCTTCGAATACCCGAGTTGTCTCAGCACTACCTACGACTGCGGGAGCTCGCTCGCAGACTTTTTGCGTTCGAGGACGAGAATTTCTATGGCCGGCTGCGTGCCAATCTGTTACGGCGAGACCTGGAGGGCGCAGCCTTCGAGGCCGACGTAGTCCAGTCTTTGCTTGCTCTTCCGGTGCTGATCGACCTGCGAGGAGAACGCAACGTCAAGGGAGACGATTACGATATCGACGTCTGGCTCCGTCCACCTCACAAGAAGTGGTCGATCGAGGCCAAGACCAAACACGACGACGGCCCCTACACGAGAGGGGGCTTGCTTAACACAATTCGGGGCGCACGCAGACAACTCCCGGCGAACGGAATCGGCTCCATCTTTATCAAGGTGCCGCAAGCGTGGGCCAGCAACCCTGCCTTTCAGGCCGAAGCAGAGGAGGCAATCGAGTCCTTCCTGCGCAACACATCTCGTGTGCACGCCGTCGTAATCGTGTGGGACATCTACAGCTATGATTCCGTTAACGAGAAGTCGTGGAGCTGGAAGCCAGCTCGGATGGTCTATCGATCACCGGACATCGACCCGCTGGTCGACGAATTGCTAGGATTTTACGAAAGGCTGTGGAGTCAGCCGCGCGACTATGCCGAGCTTATCTTCCCGTTTTAAACGGTCGGTACGATGATGAGATTGGACGTCGTCATTTTTGCGCGTCCTGTTCCGTGCGCAGAAGTTATCCTCGACCGGCAACGAACTGTGACCTGCACCCAAGGCATTACCGTTGTCGGCGGTCGGTGTGGGTCAGGCAAGCTGAGCGTCGCCGAGGCTGGCCGATTTTCGCCGGGGGTGAGGGTGAGAGCTGCCCCGCCGAAGCGCAAAGCTGCAGACGGCAATACCTTCGTCACGGCAAACCGTGTGAGTTACACGCTTGGCGATCGACCGCACGCGACTCAACGATCGGACGCCACGATGCCGCCGATGAACATGAATCCCCCATTGGCCGTCGTCAGAACCGTGTGCCAAAAGGCCTACGAGGTATGCAACTCCAATGCCAGGGTGTAACAACCGGATGAACTAGGCTAGTTGCATGGCTGGAGAAATTTACGAATGGTTTGGGTTTCGCGCGGCGGACCGCTCAGTTCTTGCGCGGGAGTCTGCCGATGCGAAACGGTGCCCGTTTGTTGATGGTCCTTGCACGAAAACAGGAGGGGTATGCTCGGTAAAGCTCCATCAGAGCCAAGAAATCGTGCCGGTATGCCCAAAACGTTTGTACTTTCGGGGCCACGAGTTTTTGCGCGAAATTGCGAAGGAGGCGTTCTCCGGTCTTGATCTGATTCTTGCGCCTGATGGATTGCCCAACCTACTTCCGGGGAGCGACCTCAAGACTGCTAGATCTGAGCACGGAAAGTTTAGAGCGGGCGCGTTTGGCCAAGGCTGGGCAGCTGAAATACGCCTACCTGCGGCGATAAAAGGAGGTGCCCGATATTCGGTAGATTTCACTGTCGTCGCAGTTGATGAAACTGGTGAATTAGTTTCATTTGTTCCAGTCGAGGTTCAGACGATCGATACCACGGGTAGTTATAAAGTGAGCCTGGATGCCCTACATGATGACCGTGAGATTGTCTCGTCAAACATTGGAATGAACTGGGAGAACGTCAATAAGAGAATACTTCCCCAGCTCATCATTAAAGGTTTAATGCTGCAAGCGGAACGATTTTGCAAGACAGGGATCTACTTCGCCACACCAGAATCTGTCTACCGACGCCTCGTTCTCCGCTTAGGCGGAGAAGATCGACTCCGGCAGATACCGAAACAGCCCGGCAGCATCACATTTATGCGCTACCGCCACGACATCGAGGCGGCTTCATTGCCCGGCGCGGTCGTCCCGCTTAGGCGGCTCCCTGACACTACGATCTCTACCAGTGACATGAGCCTCGCATTCATCACTCCGCAGAATCTTCCGCCTGGTGGTGCGTTCGAGCAAGAAATATTGAAGAAGATTTAGCTATTAGCGAGGCTACATGTCGTCTTACAGAGCGGGTATAGCCGGCCTTTTTCTCGCCCGGGTGGACTTTTTGGGTGCTGGCGTGAGTAGAGAAACAACGTGTCTTGCCACCGCTTCGGCCAGAAGTACGGGAACAGCATTTCCAATTTGCCGACCCTGGGCCGTTTTAGATCCCTGCAGTATCCAGTCGTCAGGGAAGGACTGAATCCGTGCAGCTTCGCGTACCGTTAGTTGTCGCGGTAGGGTTGGGTGAATGGGTGGATGAAAGCCAGCCAAATGATTACCGTTTGGGCCGTATCCCCCTCCTGCCCGGATGGTATGCGACGGTTTGTCGTAGTCGAGTCGTGCTCGACGATAGTTGGGGTCTGTTTCGCCGGGTGCTAGATTGTCCCACCGCTCAGCAACGTGGCGGGCGTGTGATGGGGGTACATGGTTGAATTCTTGGTCTTCCAAACCTTCCAGGTCGGCGATCGCGTCCCTAACTGTCTTCCGGTGGTCCTTTGTGGACGGAACTGGCAGCGATGGATCGCCGTCTTTAAGCCCAATAACAAACAGGCGGCGTCTGGCCTGTGGTACACCGTAGTCAGCCGCGTTCAATACACCCATCGCGAAGTTGTAGCCGTGGTCCTCAAGGGCGGACAGTATTCCGGATAAATGATCGCCATTGCGCCTGTGCTGAAGTCCTGAGACGTTCTCGATTACGATTGCCCGGGGCTTTACGGCAGCAACAACGCGGAAATATTCTCGCCATAGAAAGTTTCTTGGATCGGTTGGGTCGCCCTTGCCTGCGCTGCTAAACCCTTGGCAGGGCGGGCCTCCAATAACAATGTCAACGTTAGAGTGCTTCGGCTTGTAGTCGCGGATATCGCCCTCGAATACATCCCACTGTGGCCGGTTATATCGGAGTGTCTTGCAGGATTCGTAGTCATTGTCGACCGCTACCAGAGTCTCACAACCTGCTCTCTCAAAGCCGAGGTCAAGCCCACCTGCGCCAGTGAACAACGATACAACCCTCAGGGATTTCCTCACGCCGCTCCTCGTATCTTCCTGACCGCCCGGCACTGTTCACGACTCGGTAGCCCCAACCGGGTGGCTCGCAACCGTTCTACCTACACCACCGCTTCCGGCACCTGACGAGCCTACAACGTCTGTACGACTCCGTTGGACGTAGCCGCGGACACCACCAGCGTCGCATGGTTCTCTCCAAGCTACGGGGGCCACTTGCACCTGTCGGACCGCCACCCGACCGAGCACTGTCACGGGTCCGGGACCGTGGCCATCAGCGCCCGCGGCGTCTCTGTGACGAGGCAGGTGAGGAGGCGGCAGTGTCTTCGTTCTTCGACCCTCCATGTAACTTGGCTTCCGTATGCCGAGTAGCTCTAGAGTTATTGAGGCTCTGTGATTGCGGAATGGACTTGGGTGACGGCCTCATGGCCTTGGCGCGTGGCGCACGATCTGGGTGTTGAACAGCGTCCATGTGTCGGCGGTGCCGCGCTAAGGGGCGGGAGATTTTAATGTTGGGAGTAGCTCTAAACCGAATTTGACATGTCTGCATTCTTGGTGGTGCTGAGGGGAATGCACTGCCAACTCTTCGGCAATATGTTGGAGGAAATTTTCTCTACTTTGCGTTAGCTGGATTTTTGAGGTTTCGCATTTTGGGCTGCCGCATGGGTTGCTTGTATGCTTAGATTTGTAAATTCAGGTGATACTCTCAGTCCATCGGCCTCTTTTGTGGCAGACAGAATGCGTCTCTCGGACCTCTCGTCACTAAGTAGTGGCCGTCCGCCGAAGGATAGCCGGCCGGCGTCGTCTCTCCAGATAAACTGTTCGACTTGGATATTCTGATATATTCGTGCAACTTGCGGCGCACCTCCGACCGTCCTTGCTGTCTTCGACGCAATTAGTTTGAGTAGAACTTCAAGGGGTTCCCAATCGAAGTACATCCGACGTTGCATAGATTCTTCGAAAGGGTGTCCTCGCATCGGTAGCGGCAGCAGGCCCGCGCTTTGCCCGCGGCTCAGAAGAATTCTCAGTTCTGCCTTGGCTTCTTTCTCAGCGTCACCCACGAAGGTGCAGCGGAATCCAGATTCAGTCGAAATAGCCTTTACTTCTGTCATGGACAGGGATCCCTCTGGACTATATTGAAAAGTGTAGAGCTCAAACCTGCTTCTGCGCCAGGACCAGCCGGCAAGCGCTACCTTAATTTGGGGAGTGTGTTTTCTGTCGCCGATCGGAAGATCGGTTACATGTTCCCTATTGTCGTTATAGACCCGCTTCAGTTCCCTCGCTAAATATCGTATGTCCGTCCGCCCGGCGATGTGTCCATCGAGCAAGTGGCACGTATTGATGGCGTGGATCAAAAAGGCGTAGGCCTCCTCCGCGTCTCCTGACATGATCATTGCGGTTCCCGGATGCGGCAGTGGAACAATTTTCGGGCAACTGTCCCAGCTTTCGCCGCCGCTAATGCGTGAATCGGCCGCAATCACTAATTCTTCCAATGTCGAATTTCGTCGGATCCATATCGCAATTAGAGTCAACTTCCGTGCTCCATCTATGTAAGGGCAAATCTGTCGTTGGTGTGTAAGTCTAGTGCGGGCCGTGTGGGGCTCAGTCAGCCGTTGAAGCTTACCGCTCGACGTTGGAAGGGGTGCTTACTTTTCTAAGACTCAGAACTTTCCTGGGTGAAAGTCAGTTACGCAGAGTGCTTGCAGGCGAAAGCGCGGACATGCGCCGACCCGGCAACCGAAACAGTGTCGATTCCGAAATCGGAAAACGGACGGTCAACGCCATCGAGTACATCAACTGTTGTCGGCGGGTATGTATCCGGTGGCTCTGGGTGTCATCCGAAAGCGATGCGAAGCCCGACGCTCGCTGTGGCCCCACCGGCGCTGAGGATGAAATTGTGTCGTCCTTCGTTGCGGAAGACCATCTGCATCGGCAGGAACCAGAATCGATTCTCGCCGGTGAAGCCGGCACCGGGGATCTGCAGGCCCCGCTGATTCACGATGTGTTCGCCCGTGGCGTCGAGCACTTCGAGCGTCGCGGGAAAGTCCTTACCGATGTCGTCCGGTCCTGTCTGTAGCAGCGCGACCAGACGGCATTCAAGCATGCGGGTGTCGCGAGGGACGGTGCAGGTATCCCAGACGCCGCCGAGGATGTCGAGCATGTCTTCGCTGACTCGCGCGTACTCCGCGAAGAACAGCCCGGTGATGATCATCGGCTTCGGCCACCTCTTTCGACCAACACTGGCGTCGGGGTTGACAGTCGTGTCGACAACCCTAAGCGGCCAGGGAGCCATCTGCTGACGCAGCGCCGCGTCGATGCAGAACCATCGTCAGTGCGATGGCGACGATGATGCCGATCAAGGGCGGAATTCCGAATTCAAGTTCCCCGGACAACCATGCGAGGAATGCGGCAAAGGCGTAGACCGCGAGATGTCGGCAATGCACGAGCGGGGGAGTGTGTCCTTCAGGGATGCCCTGACGCCAGCGGCACAGGAAGTCCCCGATGAGTACACCGCCCAACGGGGGAATGAAAGTGCCGAGCAGGCTCAGGTAGTCGACGAGATGGTTGTGCACGCCGACGAGCGCGAGCAGGGTCCCGATGACGCAGCCGCCGATGATGAACGGTGCCTTGCGCGGATGCCGGAACATCTCTGCGCCCGCAACTCCGAAGGCATATGCGGTGTCGGCGTTGCTTTTCCACAGGTTGCCGAACAGCAGGATCAGGCCCCAGCCGACGAGTCCCAGGTTGTAAAGAACCAGAACGAAGTCGCCCTCACCGAAGGTGATCGCTCCGATCGCCCCGAACAGAATCATCATTCCGTTGCCGAGAAGGAACCCGATGATGCACGCCCACGCCGCTTGCGACCCGGATCGCGCGAACCGAGTCCAGTTGGGTGCCTGGGTCCCCGCGGAGACGAAAGTGCCGACGACCGTCGTGATGGCGAGCGTGACCGTCATGGTCGTCGTGGGTGCGATCGACGTCAGACCGGCGAACCCACCGACCTCGTCGAGAGAGCGGGAGACCACCCAACAT
The DNA here is from genome assembly GCF_040686915.1 of Rhodococcus sp. NPDC077669. Taxonomy (NCBI): domain Bacteria; kingdom Bacillati; phylum Actinomycetota; class Actinomycetes; order Mycobacteriales; family Nocardiaceae; genus Rhodococcus; species Rhodococcus sp. NPDC077669. The sequence continues at coordinate 27,662 of NZ_JBFBMD010000017.1, forward strand.
GCCAGCGCGATGATCAACGGCGTCGACACGACCGAGACCCAGTACATCCCGCGGTATCCGTAGCACGCGGTGATGCACATGAGGATGCTCGCACCGATCATGACGGCCGCCCGCGCGGCATAGGACTCCCAGCCCAAAGCCTGCGAGGTGAGCTCACCGATGGTGCCGATGATGACGCCATACCAACCGATTTGCGTACCACCGAGGAGCAACGACGCGAGCTTGGATCCACGGGTGCCGAAGCTGTAACGCGCCATGAGCACGGTCGTCAAACCCGTACGTGCACCGGCAAATCCCATCATGGCCACGTACGCGCCCAGAATCGCCGAGCCGGCGACGATCACCAGGATGAGGGTCCAGAAACTGAACGCCGTGCCGAGTGCAGCGCCGGCCAGCATTGTCGGAGTGAAGATGGTGAAGCCCAGCAGCACGATGGCCAACGAGAAGAACGGCTTGCGGGCACTGCGGGGCACGGGCGTGACGGGGTAGTCCAGGTCTACCGGTTCGTCGGCCTTCTGTCCGGTGGACTCGTGATCGGCTCGGTTGCTCATGCCTCCTCGCCGATGTCTTCGAGCCACAGGCCCGGGCGCTCCGCCAACATGCGTTCCATGAGCTGCAGACAGGCGGGGTCGTCGACGACGTCGAGCTGTACCCCATGCTCGCGCAACAGACTCTCCGACATCTCGAAGGAGCGGTTCTCGCCGATCACGATTCGCGGAATTTCGTACAGCAATGCGGTTCCCGCACACATGAAACACGGGGACAGGGTGGTGTAGAGGACGGACTTGCGGTACACCGAAGCCGGCAGCCGCCCCGCTCGCTCGATGCAGTCGGTTTCGCCATGACGAATTGCGCTGTCCATCTGCACGCGCCGGTTCCGTCCCACCGCAAGTACTTCGCCGTCGTGCACGAGTGCCGCGCCGATGGGAACGCCGCCTTCCTCCCAGCCGATCTGTGCCTGTTCGATTGCAAGTCCGAGGAAGTACTCGTCGGTGTGCGCGGGATCGGTCAAGGGGTCCTCCTGAATCGTCTACGAACGGTGAGGGTGATGCGTGCCATCAGTCGACCAGGCCTCGCACAGATTGCCAAGGGACAACGTGTCACTCGAGCAATAGTCGATCTGGAGCACTGTGTCCCGTCGGCGGAGCATGAACGAATGCTGCCGACTCTGCGAAACGTTCTGGCGCTGCCGTCCTTCGAAGCGGCTGCTGTCGAGGTACTCACGGGCTCACCCGACACCGTGGTCGTCCGCTGGGTGCATTCGTCCGAGGTCTACGAGATGGGCGGCTTGCTGTCGGGCGGAGAGCTGTTGTTGACCACCGGACTCGGCCTCCAGGGACGATCGGCCCAGCAGCTGACCGCCTACGTCGACCAACTGGCCGACGCGGGATGTGCCGCTCTCGCAATGGAAGTCGGGCGCTCATTTCTCGTGGCACCGCCGGAATTGGTCGAGGCCGCGCGTCGCCGAGGGGTGGCATTCCTGACGCTGCACACGATCGTCCCCTTCGAGCGGATGGTCGAGGACTTCCACGACCTCGTGATGAGGCGCCGGCTCGGAATGCAGCGCACCGGCGAGCCGGTCTGGCATCAGCTCATGGACCTCGTCGTGGCGGGGCAGGGTATGACTGCCCTACTCGACGCGATCGCACGGCTGGCCGGCTGTGGCGTCGATCTGATCGACGCGGAGGGCCGCGTCGTCGAACACAACGCTACCGCTGCGCCGCGATCGGCCGATGAAAACACGGTCCTCGACGTGCGCGGACCCGCGGGCTCGCTCGGTCGGCTCGTGCTGGCCGGACGGACCACTGCACGGCGCTCGGCCATCGGTCACTGTGCGGCCGTGGCGGTAGCTCTGGAACTCGGTCGACATCCAGGCCTCGGTCCCCGGCAGTCCCGTGCACAGGCCGTGATCACCGATCTCGTGGGAGGCACGTCGACCTCACACGGTGACCTGGTCGAGCGCCTCGGCGCAGCCGGTTGGGCACCCACCGAAGGCCACCATGTTCTGGTGGCCGCCGTCGACGTCGATCAACGAACTCCGGCGCGCGAGCTGTTGATTCCGGTTCGAGAGGCGGTCGAGTCCGTCCTCGGGCGGTGTTTGGTCGGGGTGGCTGCGAACCACGTCGTCGTGCTCGCGCAGGGCTGGGTGCAGCCGTCGCCTGCGCGAGTTCGCTCCGCGTTCAACGAGATCGAGGCTCTGCTCCGCGGCGGATCTCATGGTTCAGCATTGCGCACGATCGGTGCGTCGGCTCCGGTCCTCGGGTTGTCTCACATCTCCGATGCGATCGGCCGAGCGCGTGAGGTGGTCCAGATCGCGCGGCGCTTCGGAACTCGCACCGGTGTTCTGTGCGCTCGCGATGTCGGTGTTCAACGGTTGCTGGGCGCGTGCGTACCGGCCATGATCACGGAGTTCGTCACCGAACAGCTCGGTGACGTGATCGCCTTCGACACCGAACACTCTGCCGATCTCGTGCGAACCCTCGATGCCTTCGTGGCGAACGGCGGTAGTAAAGCCCAGACCGCGATCGGACTGGGCATCAGGCGACAGTCTCTCTACGCCCGGTTGTCGCGACTCGACACGCTCCTGGGCACCTCGCTCGATGATCCGACGCACCTGGCCGGTCTGGGACTCGCTCTGACGGCGTGGCGTATGCAGACAGGTGTTGACCCGCAGGCCGCATTCGCGCGTACATCGCGCTGCGGAAGCTGACCCCACTCGATCGGGAACGTCGTGGATCCGGTCCTGTGAGTCCCCAACCTGTGTGCCCATCTCGCGTCCGTCATTGTTACGGTCTTATTTCACATTCCTCACATAGGAGACGCACGAGTGTCGACGCGAGACCAGATCGAGACGATCTACCAGCAAGTTCGCGCGCGGAACGCGGGGGAGCCCGAGTTCCATCAAGCGGTGACCGAGGTGTTCGACTCGCTTCGAGTGGTGGTCGATCGCAGTCCGGGTTACGCCGACGGCGGGTTGATCGAGCGTTTGTGTGAGCCGGAGCGTCAGATCATCTTCCGTGTTCCGTGGATGGACGACGCCGGCGCAGTGCACGTCAACCGTGGCTTCCGAGTGCAGTACAACAGCGCCCTGGGGCCGTACAAGGGTGGATTGCGGTTCCACTCCAGCGTCAACCTGGGCATCGTCAAGTTCCTGGGTTTCGAGCAGATCTTCAAGAACGCACTGACCGGGCTCCCCATCGGCGGCGGCAAGGGCGGCTCCGACTTCGACCCCAAGGGCCGATCCGAAGCCGAGGTCATGCGGTTCTGCCAGTCCTTCATGACCGAGCTGCACCGCCACATCGGCGAGTACACCGATGTGCCCGCCGGCGACATCGGCGTCGGTGGCCGCGAAATCGGTTATCTCTTCGGGCAATACAAGCGTCTGACCAACTCCTACGAATCCGGCGTGCTGACCGGCAAAGGCACCTCGTGGGGTGGTTCGCAGGTACGCCGGGAAGCCACCGGCTACGGCGTCGCCTATTTCGTCGCAGACATGCTCGAGACGCTCGGCACCTCACTGGATGGCAAGACCGTCGTCGTGTCCGGGTCCGGAAACGTCGCCATCTACGCGATCGAGAAGGTGCATCAACTCGGCGGCACGGTGATCGCATGCTCGGATTCCTCGGGCTACATCGTCGACCCCAACGGCATCGACCTCGAACTGCTCAAAGACATCAAAGAGGTGCGACGCGAACGCATCAGCGCGTATTGCGAGACCGTCGACGGAGCATCGTTCATCGAGAACGGCTCGATCTGGGATGTGCCGTGCCAGGTAGCAATGCCCTCGGCCACGCAGAACGAACTCGATGCCGACGCGGCGAAAGTCCTCGTCTCCAACGGCGTGAAGGTGGTGGCCGAAGGGGCCAACATGCCGACCACACCGGAGGCCGTCCAGATCTTCCGCGACGCCTCAGTCGCGTTCGCACCTGGCAAGGCGGCCAATGCCGGAGGAGTGGCTACCTCCGCTCTCGAGATGCAGCAGAACGCATCTCGTGACTCGTGGAGTTTCGAGTACACCGACGAACGCCTCGCCGCGATCATGCACGGAATCCATCACCGAACCATCGCGACCGCCGAGGAGTACGGCAAGCCGGGCGACTACGTCCACGGCGCGAATATCGCCGGTTTCATCAAAGTCGCCGACGCGATGATCGCTCTCGGCATCGTCTGAAGCACCGGCCTCATCACCGACTGGCTTTTTATTTTCTTTCGGCTACAGTCGGCTGCACGAGCTCGAACCGAAAGAAGGTGTGTCGCTGTGATCCCCGATGGAGCAGAGGTGCGGTAGCGTTCGCGCTTTCGTCACCTCGTTCGATCCTCGGTCCCTCGACTCCGTCCTGGACCCGATTGCAGCGCCACCTCTTTCGACCACCGGCCGTTCTGATCGCGCTCGGTAAAGCCCCTCCGTCGGCGCATCGAGAAACAGCGGTCATCGAATAGTCATCTCGAATCGGCGGGCGCAGTTCTGCGTCCGTGCATCGCGCAATGACGTGCTGCTCGAGCACTCTCACAACCCCAGTCACACAGGAGAAACCGTGACCACTATCGATCACCTGCCGTTCGACACACCCGCACCCCGTGAGCAACAACTGCCGGAGCTACTGGAGAGCCGAGTGATGGCTTTCAACAACGTTCTGGTGCAACGTGCTTCGGGTGACCTCGACAACAACGACGCGTACCACCGCGCTCGCGCCGAGCTGCAGCGCATCGATCGCACGATCGCAGAAGTGAAGAGCCGCATCGCAGAATCGGACGCATCGATAACCATCGACCGCGATATCGCCGGCCCCGGATCTGCTGTCACCGTCATGTTCGATGGTGACGAGAAGGACGTGGACACCTTCGTGCTGGTCGAACACGCGATGGAGAGCAGCGACCGAAGCTGCTCGACCGCTTCACCTTTGGGCGCTGCCTTGGACGGGAGTCGAGTGCGTGACGTACGCACGTACTCGCTCCCCTCCGGTGCCGAAAGCACAGTGACCGTTCTCGACATCGCCTGGAACTAGTCGCTACTTCTTTACTGCAACAACGGCTTCGAGTTCGACCAGCGCGTTCTTGGGCAATACGTGTGTCGGCAAAGTTGTTCTCGCATGGCGTCCAGCTCTGCCCAATACGTCGATCAGCAACTGCGATGCGGTTTCCGCGACGACTGGTTGATCGGTGTAGTCGGGTCCGCTTGCGATCCACACGTTCAGCTTCAGGATCTGCTCGACATTGTCGAGGCCGACGGCCTGTTCGATCCTGGCAAGCAGATTCAGCGCTGCGACTTCTGCTGCAGCAGCAGCGTCCGCCGTGGTGGCGTCCACACCGGCTCGCCCATCGAGAACTTCCCCGTTCGGCGTGCGTGAGATCTGTCCGGACATGTAGAGAACGTCGTCGTGCCGGGTCCACGCGTCGTAGGAGTACGCCGGAGCACCGAGGTCCGGGAGCGTCAAGTTGCGCGTCGCCAAACGCGACTTCGCGTTTTCGGTAGTGGTATAGGTCATGATGCAACCAGGTCGCGCTGGGTGAGAATGTACGTTCGGTTCCGTCCGATGAACCACAGATCCTCGGTGCCGATTGCGACGCCCCCGTAGCGCCAGGGTATTTCGGCGGCTCCGTACGAGCCGACATCGAGTGCGTGCTTGTATCCCGGACGAAGTTCGTTGGCGAACGACTCTTGCTTGCCCATCAGATGCCCGACGTTACGGCCTCGATAGATGGCATCGAAATCCGTGTCCTCTCCGAGCATCCCAATTTCGATCATCCGGGGCAGGTGAGGAGCGAGGAACCGAAGTGCCTCCTCGTGTACGTCTTCGCAGACGACGCCGGGGCGCAACTGGCCGATGATTCCTTGCCTGACGACGGTGAAGAAGAATTCGTATGCTTCCTTGGCCGCGGGTGTGCGGGGGAGCGAACGAGCCATGTCGGATGTCGCGACCACAACGCCGTCGATGGTCACCTGCACTCCTGCGTCGAGTTGAATGCATCTGGTGTCGGAGTCGATCGGGAAATCGACGGGCGGACCCGGGAAAAGCATGCGGTTCGATGAATGCAGGTTGGTGAAGTACGGTTTCACCTCGAACTCGATGTCATTGTCTTTCTTGAACTTGTCGATGTATTCGAGATAGCGGCGGTGGATGTCCAGTTCGGTGAACTCGACACCAGCGTCGATCGCCCCCTTAGCCCAGTTCAGCGCTTCCTCGATCGCGTATACGCTCGTTCTGGCCGCAATTATCTGAAAGGGTAGATCCTCGTGATCGCGAATGTCGCGCCAATGTGCGAGATCGTTCGACGTCGGAACGAGGTCGAGGCCCGCATCGATCAGTTGACCGGCGATACCGACGGACATGAATTCCTCTTCGATACCGATCCGTTTGCCGGGAACTAGCGTCGAAACAGCTTCGCCGAGCGATGAGTAGTCACCGACCGTGTCGCCATAGGAACCTGCGTCGGCAACGGCGAGTCTAATGACGTAGACCTGCTCGTCACCTGGCATCCACACTGCAATGTCGCCGTTGCCGGGTTTACCGGTGACCTCGGAGAAGTTCGGCGGTGCGAGTAATACCAGCGCATCGATGTCGCGTTCGGCAGCAACAGCTTCGAGACCGGTGAAGCGGGCATCGGAGGTGACGAACTCGTCCGTCAACCCTTGAAGATGGGGTACGTCTGCAATCAGCTCAGCGGCGCTCTGTGCACCGCGTACGCGCCACCGCGCGAATTGTGTCATGACCGTCGACGCCGGAATTGCCTGCACAGAAACACGATTCGGTGCGGTGGGTTCGGTTACGACCGTGAGCTTGTCTGCGAGCGTCAGTTGGTGGCTGTAGACGACGTCTGCGTCGAGCAGTACCGGCTCACCCTCGCTCAGTTCGTCGATCAGGGATGTCAAGGTTTCGGCCACGTCGACCCCGGCGATGGGGCGTGGGTCGATCGTGACCCACGGGGCATAGAACCGTATACGCTCGGGGTCCACCCCGGCGGACAGAACGTTGCCCTGTTCTTGTTGGCGTACCAGCAGGGTCGGTTCGGTGCGCTCGCCAGTTGCGATCAAGGGCCGCACGAGGGGGTGCGAGTCCAGACGTATAGCGGTGAACAGCAGGCTTCGGTGCGGATACAGATCGAAATCACTGGCCAGTGTGTCGAGATTTGCGGATAGCCGCAGCATGAGAACTCCAGTCGTAGAGCGGATGTGCAGGGTCAGCTAATTCCAGCGGTGACCCCGATGTGCGATTCGACTTCGCTGACGTAGTCGGCGAAGGTGGGGGAGTAGCGGTGTTCCTTGCCGCGTGGTCGAGGGATATCGATGGTGATGTCGGCGATGATCCGTCCCGGACGATCACCCACCACGACCACTCGATCACCCAGCCAGACGGCCTCGGAAATACTGTGTGTAACGAACACGACACTGCACTGAGCCTTCTGCCAGATGCGTTGAATCTCGAAGTTCATGGTGTCGCGAGTCATCGCATCGAGCGCTCCGAACGGCTCGTCCATGAGTAGCAATTCCGGATCGGAGACCAAGGCCCTACAGATCGCGACGCGCTGTTGCATGCCGCCCGAAAGTTCGTATGAGTACCGTTTGGCCTTGTCCTTCAAACCGACCATATCCAACAGCTCGAGTGCGCGAGCCTTCGATTTGTTGTCACGGGTGCCACGAAACTCGAGCGGTAGCAGGACGTTATCGAGATTGTTGCGCCACGGCAAAAGCACAGGACTTTGGAACACCATGCCGATCTCCTCGATGCCCGCGGCAATCGGCGCACCTTTGATCAGGACATCGCCCTCGGTGGTTGCCTGCAAACCCGAAATGGTCTTGAGTAGCGTCGTCTTCCCACTGCCGGACTGTCCGACGATGGATACGAACTGACCGCTCTCGACGTCGAAATCGACCCCCCTTAGGACGTCGTTCGTTTCACCGTCGCGAGATTTGAAGGAGACTCCGACGTTGTTGACTTCTACTGCATTGCGGCTGTTCATGATTCGCTCCCAGGCGAGTAGACGATCATGGCGCGGAGATAATCTCGGCGGAGATCGGGTCGATGTAGTCGTTGCTGTAAACCTGATCGGGTGTGAGAGTCGAGTTCGGGTCGAGCCCGAGGAAATCACGCGATACGTCGATCATTTGTTGGACGCCCTCGTCGGTCATGAGTCCGAACGGTTCGGACTCCTCCCCGACGCGATTGTTGAGCGCGCACTGCTCGTCGAGCGCGAGCACCACGGTGCTGGTTTCGTATCCTTGGACTTCTTTGTGGAACGACTCCGCGGCATCTTCGGGGTTGTCGCACGACCATAGATACGCCCGCTGCATTGCTCGGTTGAATTTCACGACCTTGTCGGGGTTGGTCTTCAGCTGCTCGTTCGAGAAGATGATGCCGTTTCCGTACAGATCGATCCCAAGATCCGACCACTTCAGTACCACCGGTGTTTTGCCGAGGGCGTCGATCGCCGGTCCGTCGGATACAGACAGCGCCAAGTTGGCATCCCACTGGCCCGAGAGCAATCCGGGAATCTTGGCGCTGCTGGCGGCGTGAATGACGTCCACGTCCTGATCGGCAAGGCCCAACTTGCTCAGCGCGTAGGGCCACATTGCGGTCATGGCCCCGGCACCCTCGGTGGCGATGGTCTTGCCCGGCAGGTCACTCCAGTCGTGAATATCGCCGTCCGACATGGCTACTACCGCGTAGGCAGAGCGAGCCTGAAGCAGGTCTACTTGCGTGACCTGAGCGCCGCGCCCCTGGTTCAGTACTGTGACACCGAAGTCGGCCCACCCTGCGTCCACCTTGCCGGTGTCCACGGCGGCGACGGTGTTGCCTGAACCGGAGCCGGGCATGACGGTGACATTGAGGCCTTCCTCGGCGAAGAAGCCACGGTCGACAGCGGCGAAAAAAGGTGCGTGTTTGGGTAGGTAGCCCACATCAACCATAAGCGACATCGAATTCTCGGAGTTCGTTCCGCCGCAGGCGGCGAGGGGAAGAAGAAAGACTGTCGCAATCAGAACTCGTGCTGCATGTGTCTTACGCATGGTCATCTCCAAGTCGACAGATCATTTCGCGTGGGACTTCCATGGCATGAGCTTCTTGCCTGTGAAATCGACGATGAAGAAGAGCACCAGGGCAATAGCGGCCAGCACGAAGAACGCAGCGAACATCGCGGCCAGATCGACCTGACTGTTGGCAAGCATGATGACGTAGCCGAGTCCCTTCGACCCGGCAATGAACTCTCCGACGACGGCACCGCCTACCGCCAGCGAGATGGAAATCTTGGCCCCGGAGAAGATAGATGGCAGGGCGTAGATGAATTCGATCTTGGTCAGTCGCTTCCACGTCGACGCCCTGTTGATACGGGCCAACTCCTTCAACTCGTGTGGAACCGTGCTGAGGCCGTCGAAGGTATTGATTACTAGTGGGAAGAAGGCAATTGCCATGGCAACGAACGCCTTCGACTCGAAACCGAAACCGAACCACACGATGAACAGCGGGGCGAGAGCAACTTTGGGGATCGTATCGATCGTGACCAGCGCTGGATACAGAAACGTTCGGATGGTCGGCGAGTAGTGGAGAAGCGCGCCACAGATGACGCCCAGGAGGGTTCCGCCGACGAAGCCGGCCAATGCTTCTCCAACCGTGACCCAGGCGTTGGTGGTGAAGTAGTCGAAGCGGTCGAACAGTTCGGCGAAGGCCGCAAGTGGGCCCACGAGAATGTACTCGGGTGGCCGAGTGATCACCACGGCCAACTCCCATAGGCCCAGTAGGCCGAGAATGCCCACGATGGCCTTGGTGCCGGTCAGAAGCGAGTCGCGACGTGGCCATTTCTTTCGTCTGACGGTGCCGTCGGGCATCGGTGGCTTTTCCGGCGGCTCGGTGGCGACGGGACTGGTCTGCATCTCAGATGCTGTCATGGCCATCCATCCTGTGGGGTATCGAAGTCTGTTGTCGGTCGGGCTCGGTAGGCAACGACCGAGCGGTCAAGTCTCGACGCGTTGGGTCGAACACCATTTCACTGTTTGGTGAACTTGCCGAACCGTACAACGTGATCGAGGACACGTCCAGGGGTCAAACGTGTCCAAAGTCGATAGACACATCGAACGCCAACGTTAGCGCCTCTCTCAGCTGGACCTATGCCGAAACTGAATTGCTCGATGCCAAGTGGGACGCGCGGCGGGAGGGCGAGGTGACCATTGGAATCCAAACTGCATCGATGTGGGTCCAGCTGTGATTCACTGTGCGGTATAACAAGTGTTTTCGAGCATGAGGGGATTGGCCAGATGTCGACAGCGTCCGAAATCGGAAGCCGCCGAGGAGCCCGCGGCGGTGATGTGCGCGGCAACATTCTCACCGTGGCAACGGCTGAATTTGCAGCCAAGGGATTCACCGGTGCCAGGATGGATGACATCGCTCTGCGTACGAAGACGACGAAGAAGATGATCTATTACTACTTCGGAGACAAGCAAGGGTTGTACCGATCGGTGCTCGAAGGAGCGATTGTCAACATTCGCGCCGAGGAACAGCGGGTCCACGTCGATGAGCTCGAGCCGGTGGATGCACTGCGGCGGGTAGTCGAGTTGACCTTCGACTACCACGAGAAGAACCCGGATTTTGTTCGCTTGATGGCTAGCGAGAACACGCACAAGGCCGCGTATTTAGGGCAATCAGGGGAGCGAAGCGAGCTGGCAGGCCCCGCGCTGGAGCTTTTAGCCGGGATTCTGCAGCGCGGCCGTGATCTTAAAGTGTTCAAGGAAGGTATCGACGCTGTCGACCTTCACTTCACGATCACGAGCTTCAGTTTTTTTCGCATATCGAACCAGTACACATTCGAGTGGTTGTTTCAATTCGATCCCGTCGCACCTAAGAACAAGGAACGACTGCGAAAGATGTTGACCGACCTCGTCATCGGGTACACGGTGCGTAGTTGAAGGCAGGGGTACCCTCCTGGGCGGATCTCTTCAAGCCCGACCGTTATCCGATCAACGCACGCACCGGCGTCGGCTCCCGGCCCAACAGGGTTGCGGTGACGGCACTCCCGGCCAGAAAGTCTCGGTCGTCGTAGAACTCGAACATTGCCCCGAGTCGATGCTGCTCATCGGCGGACATCGAGTCGCTGTGCAGCCTCATCCATTCGTCGACACTCGAGGACTTCGAGGCGACCACACGACCGGTGGCCACCTCGACCAGACGAACCACGTCCCGGACGCTCAGCGCTTCCGGCCCACCGAGCTCGTACGCCGCCCCATGGTGCAGTTCGGGTCCCTCGATGAGGACCCGAGCTGCTATCTCGGCCACATCGTCGAGGCTGATGAACGAGAACGTGGTGTCCAGGCTGTAGGGCACCGCAAGATCGGCAGCAGTCCCGTCCAGAACCGCCTCGAAGTTCTGTGCATAGGCGCAGGGCTGCAGGATGGTCCAGTGCAAGCCCCGCTCCGAACTGAAAGCACGTAGCTCTTCCTCGCAGCGTGCCTTGTCCATGTGGTGCGGCATCCGCGGGCTGTAAGGCCAGGCCACCGAGTGATACACGACGTGGTCGACCCCTGCCGACGCCGCCGCGTCCAGCGCCCGCACGAGTAGAGCCGGCTCGTCCGGATGCACATTGGGGGCAATGAAATACACTCCGCGGCACCCGGTGAATGCCTCGACCAGTCCATCGCCGGTCTCCAGGTCCACCGGAAAGTCCGGCGCAGAACGACTCAGCCGCCGTACCACCGCCACACCGTCGAGTGCAGCTGCGACGGCTCGTCCGGTCTTACCCGTGGCACCGACGATCGCGATATCGGTGCCACGGGAAACGTCGAGATTCATCAGGTGATCTCAGCGATCGATGAAGTCGTACTCGGCGAACTTCGCACCACCGGAAAGCTGCTCGTATCCCGGTCCACGATCGAAGAACGGCTCATCGAGGCCGCGCGCATTGCGCATCTCTGCACGCAGCTTCTCCGATGCCTCCACATCCGCGGTCGCCGTGTCCTCGGCAATGACGACGCCGTAGTCCTTGGCCGCAAACTCGCGAGAGACTTTGCCCCACAGCACGTCCTGCTCCACCGACTCGATAGGACGTTCCAGGGGATCGCCCCAGCCGCCGCCACCCGTCGTGCGGATACGGATGGTGTCGCCCGCCAGGATCGGCTCGGCATCGGTCAACGCGTCGAACTCACGCTCGTTGGGCTGACCCGGATTCAGCGTCACCGAGAACGATCCGCCGGCCTTGCCGCCCTTGACTCCCCAGCACGCGAGAATCGAACGGTCGGCGATGGACATGAAGTGCGCATCCTTGAGCATCCGGATGTGCTTCTCGTAACCGAGGCCGCCGCGGTAGCGTCCGGCACCGCCCGAATCCTTGGCCAGGCCCAGCTTTTCGACGATGAACGGGAAACGGCTCTCGGTGAACTCGGTGGGCAGGTTCCGCGAATCGGGCACAACGTGAATAGTGTCCTCACCGTCCGCGTAATGCCGACCACCGGAGCCGCCGCCGAGCACCTCACGCATGAGGTACGAGTTGCCGTCGAAGTCGTCGCCGTACACGCCCGTGTAGCGAATGGTTTCCTGATCGGCAGGCATGTTCCCGTCCACGGCCTTTGCCACGACACCGGCGAGCACACCGAGCAGGCGCAGGATGACGAACGTACGAGCGTTGGTCGGGGCCGGGAAGATCGGGGTGATGAGCGTGCCCTTCTCCGGGAACTTCATCTCGATCAGCGGGATGACGCCCTCGTTGACGTCGAGCTCGGCCATGCGCTCGGGGGAGTCCGCGAGGTTGCGGAGCACCGGCGCAAGCCATTTGGCCAGGAAGTTGCCGTCGGCATAATCACCGCAGTGGTTGATCGGGCCCTTGGCCTGTGGCCCGGTGCCGGTGAAGTCGAGGATGAGCCGCTCGCCGCGCTCGTCCTCTGGGCCGGTCTTGGTCAACGTGATGCGCTGAACGTGCAACATGGGCTCGTCGACGCCATCGTGCTCGGCGTAGTCCTCCCAGGTGTACTCGCCCTTGGGGATCTTGCTGAGGATCTCGCGGCGGTAGATTTCGGTGGTGGCATCCATCATCGAGTCGAAGCACGCCTCGACGGTGTCGACGCCGTAGCGCTCGTACAGCTCCGTCATCCGCCGAGCACCCATCAGGCACGCGGAGCATTCGGCGTCGAGATCGGCGGCCAACGCGTCGGGCATGCGGGAATTGCGCGTCATGATCGTCAACGCAGCCTGGTTGGGTACACCCTGATCCCACAGCTTGATCGGCGGAACCATCAGGCCCTCTTCGTACACGGTGGTGGCACCGGACGGCATGGAACCGGGGCAGCAGCCGCCGATGTCGTCGTGGTGGCCGAACGCCTGCACGAAGGCAACGACCGACGGCTCGGTGTCGCCGGGCTTGGTCGCGAACACCGGCACCGTGACGCAGAGATCGGGGAGGTGGCCGATGCCACCCTCGGAGAGATAGACGTCGTTGTGGAAGTAGACGTCACCCGGCTTCATCGTCTCGAGCGGGAAGTCGCGAGCTACCGGATGTACCAGCGCGGAGTAGGAGCGGCCCGTCAGCTTGCGCAGGTTCCGGTCGTGGATTCCGGCGCGGAAATCGTGGGCATCGCGGATCATCGGTGACCGCGACGTTCGCGAAATGGCCGTCTCCACCTCCATTTCGACGCTTGCGAGGTAGCCGGCCACGATCTCGACGAGAACGGGATCAGGCGCAGGCGCGTCGACCGGAGAGAGCCGGTAGGGCTTGTTGTTCACCATGTCGATGACGGTCATCAGTTCGCTCCGTTCGAGTCGAGAGTGCGGGTGATGCGGACGTTGCCGAACGTGTCGATGCGAGCGGAGAAGCCCGGATCGATCGGCACGGTGGAGCTGAATTCTTCGATGACGGCCGGGCCGGTGATCGTGTCACCGGCACCGAGATCGGCGCGGCTGTAGATCGCGGTTTCGTGCCAGCCGTCGAAGTAGGCCTGACGCGTTCCGGTGCGGGCACTCTCGGCTCCGCTGCCCTCGGCGATCTCGGACAGCACCGGGCGCTTGATGGGTCCGATGCCGCTGACGCGCAGGTTCACCCACTCGACGAATTGGCTCTGATCTCCGCGGAAGTCATAGCCGTACAGCTCGCGGTGTGCTTCGTGGAACGCTTCGGCGGCCTGATCGATGGTGGCCTGAGTGATCTCGCCGTCGGCGATCGGCACCCGAACCTCGAAGGCCTGACCGAAGTAGCGCAGATCGGCCGAGCGTGCGTAGCGACGATCCTCGGCCGCGAAACCCTCACCGGCGAGGGCCTCGTCGGCCCGCGACGCCAGTACGGCCAGCTCCGATTCCAGATCCTCGACGCGCAGACGGTCGTGCCGGCTGACATGCGTCTGCACGTAGTCGTTGCGCACATCGACGGTGAGCAGACCGAACGCCGAGACGTTGCCCGGATTGAGCGGTACCAGAACATCTTTCAGACCCAGGATGTCCACCAGGCGGCAGGCGAGCAACGAGCCCGAGCCGCCGAACGTGACGAGGGTGAAGTCGCGGACGTCGAGGCCACGCTTGACCGAGATCTGCCGCAGCGCATTGGCCTGGTTCCAGGCCGACACCTCGAGGATGCCGGTGCCGCAGGCTTCGACCTCCAGCGAGAGCTGGTGCGCGAGGTCTTCGATCCCCTTGCGTGCCAGGTCGGTATCGAGGGGGATCTCGCCGCCGAGCAGGTGGGGAGGAATGCGGCCGAGCAGGACGTGGGCATCGGTGATCGTCGGAGCGGAGCCGCCGTTTCCGTAACACATGGGCCCGGGATCGGCACCGGCCGAATGTGGCCCGACGCGCAGCGTTCCCTCGGGTGTCATCCAGGCGATCGAGCCGCCGCCCGCGCCGACGGTGACGACGTCGATCATCGGGATCTTCGACGGGTAGTTGCCGACGCGTCCCTCGGTGGTCAGCGCGGGCTCGCCTCGGACCACGACGGTCACGTCGGTGGAGGTGCCGCCGCCGTCGCAGGTCAACACTTGTTCGACGCCTGCCGCGCTGGCCACGAGGGCCGCACCCAGCGCGCCGGCTGCTGGTCCCGACAGCACGGTGGTGATGGGCTGGTGCACAACCTCTTTGGCGGAGAGGACGCCGCCGTTGGACTTCATGACGTAGAACGGCACGTCGCGTGCATCACCGGATTCGGTGGCGAACTCCCGCAACCGGTTCGCGATGTTGTTGACGTAGCTGCGAATGTTCGGCTTCACGGCCGCGTCGACCAATGTGGTGATGGCGCGCTCGAATTCGCGGTACTCGCGCAGCACCTCGGTGGAGATGGAGACTGTCGCCTCGGGGTATTCCTCGAGGAGGATGTCGCGGACGCGCTGCTCGTGATCGGGGTTGGCATAGGAGTGCACCAGGCACACGCCGAGCGTCTTGACGCCCTCGGCCTTGAAGAATGCTGCTGCCGCGCGCACATCGTCGTCGTTGAGGGGGCGGATCTCGTTGCCGTCGAACGAGAGCCGGCCGCGGATGGTGCGCACGCGGTGTGCGGGCACGATGCGATCGGGCTTGACCCAGAAGTAGGAGTTGCCGTAGCCGTCGGGTACCGACTGGCGCGCGATCTCGAGTACGTGCTCGTAGCCCTCGGTGGTGATGAACCCCAGGTTCTCCACCTTGCCTTCGAGCAGCTTGTTGGTAGCGACGGTGGTGCCATGGCTGACGGCGCTGAGCGAATCGCCGGATACCCCGAGCTGGCGGAGTACCTTGTCGATGCCGGTCAGGAATCCCTCGGCCGGATCACTGGGAGTCGACGGAGTCTTGGTGGTCACCATGGCTCCCGACTCCTCGTCCACTGCCACGACGTCGGTGAATGTGCCACCGGTGTCGATACCGACCCGAATCTTTCGTGGTTCCACGCTTCCTCCTCGATATGGTTCGTAGGCCACGCGTCCGTTGATCGGATCGGCGGGTACCTGACGTGTACTCACATTCGACCCGTTCTGCGTCTCAGTATCTTTGGCACAAGGTGCCAAACTCCGGCCGAGCATTTGAGCTTCGCGCGCCCTGCACCGGCGTCGAATTGGCAGTACTTGCAACGACAAAGGCCGCTCACCCCCGATGGTTGGGATGAGCGGCCTTTGTCGTGAGCCGTGACGGCGCGGAGCTACCGGTGACAGGACGAGCGAGTGAGCAGTCCGCCCAACACGACTCCGGCCAGTGCGAAGCCTGCGCCGGCTGCGGCGGCCAGCAGAGTGCCGCGGACGGACTGCGCGGCGACGGGTGCACCGGCACTCACAGCGCGTCCGGCCGCGACAGGCAGGGCAGTGGGGGTGGTGCCGGAATCGCTGGCTGATACCTCCGCGGGCGCAGCAGCGGCCTCCGGCACCCCGTTGGCGATGACGCCGTCGAGGCCGTTGAAGAACACTCCGGCCATCTTCTTTGCGACGCCGGTGATCATGCGCTGACCAACCCCGCCGACCATGCCGCCGACCACGGCGTCGGCGTCGTAGCTGAGCATCGTGCCGCCGCCCTCGGTGGGCTCGAGCTTGATGGTGACATCGGCGCGCACCGTGCCCGGTGCGCCGGCACCGGAGGCGGTCATGACGAACGACTCGGGCCGATTCTGTTGCGAGAGGACAACTTCACCGTCGTAGGTGCCTTTGATGGCTGCGACGCCTGCGGTGATCGAGAGCTTGTAGTGATCGTCGCTCAACTGCTCGAGCGACTGCACTCCGGGGATTGTCGCGGCTAGTACCCGGCCGTCCTGCATGCTGTCGTACACCTCGGCGGGAGGTGCGGCCAGCGTTGCGGTTCCTGCGATTCTCATGAAATCTCCTCGGTTGTCTGAGCGACCGCGTGGGTCAGCCGCAGCTCGTACAGGTCGGACGGTGAAATAGGCATCGAGGTGATCGAAAAGCCCTCGGCGTCTTCGACGGCGGCCGCGATGACGGCGCTGGTGGGGATGACACCGGCTTCGCCGGCACCCTTCATGCCCAACGGATTGAGCCCGGACGGGGTGACGGTGTGGTCCATCTCGATCGTCTCGGGAACTTCGGTGACGAACGGCATCAGGAAGTCCATGAACGAGGCGTTCAGGAGTTGCCCGTGCTCGTCGTAGGCGATCTTCTCGTACAACGCGCCGCCGATTCCCTGGGCGACGCCGCCGTGAATCTGGCCCTCGACAATGCGGGGGTTGATGACGTTGCCGCAGTCGTGCACCACCGCGTAGCGCTCGACGTGGATCTCGGCCGTCACCGGATCGGTCTCGACGATCGCCGCGTGGATGCCCGACGCGAACGTCGAGCGCGGGGGAGAGTAGTAACCGGTGGCTTCCAGGCCCGGCTGCTCGCCCTCCGGCACCGGCGGGATCGTCATGTCGGTGTCCATCTTGGCGAATCCGGTGGCCTGCCTCGACTCTTTGTCGAAGGCATAACGCAGCGGATTGGACAGTACGGCAACAACACCGAGGGAGATTGACGTGCCCTCTGCTCCGGGTTCGGTGCCGATCTTGCAGACGTAGCCCCCGCGCAATTCGAGCTCGACGGGGTCGAGATCGAGTGCACGCCCGGCGATGACCTTCGCTTTCTCGGCGACCATCTGCGCGGCCACGTGGAACGCCGAACCGGACATCACCGCTCCACGGGAGGCGAATGTGCCGACGGCATAACCGAATCGACGAGTGTCGCCGGTGGTGATCTCGACGTCCGCGATGGAGACACCCAGGTCATCGGCGACGATCTGCGCGAACGTCGTCTGATGGCCCTGGCCCTGCGTCGTCAACCCCGTTGCGCCCTTGATCTTTCCCGAGTTCTCGATGAGCACGTGCGCGCCCTCGTACGGTCCGGGGCCGGTGCCCTCGACGTAGGCACCGACACCGATACCGACGGTGCGGCCCTGCGCGGCTGCCTGCTTCTTGTATTCGGGGAATCCGTCCCAGTCGATCAGGGCCTTGAGCTTGTCGATGCCGGCCTGGTAATCGCCGGTGTCGTAGATCAACGGTCGACCGTCCTGGAACATCAATCCGAAGTCGTAGGGCATCTCCTCGGGCCTGATCAGATTCTTCTCGCGGACCTCGAGCCGGTCCTTGCCGAGGTACGCGGCGATGGCGTCCATCGAGCGTTCCATCGCGAACACACCCTGCGGGCGGCCTGCTCCTCGATACGGAATGACGATGACGGTGTTGGTGTACAGCGAATAACCGTTGCAGCGGAACGAGACCGGCTTGTAGGGCCCGAGCACCTGCGTCGCAGTGTTGATCAGCACGATGATGCCGTACGGCAGGTATGCGCCGTTGTCGTGCCAGACGGTGAAGTCGAACGCCAGCAGCCGTCCCTCGTCGTCGAAACCGAGCGTGACCTCTTGGACCTGTGCACGTTCGTGCGCACTCGAGATGAAGTGCTCGCGGCGGTCCTCGACCCACTTGACCTCGTTGGAGATACCGGCTCGACCGAGCTGTCGGGCTGCCCACGTCACCATCACCTCCTCCGGCCACGGGTGCATGATCTTGACGCCGAAGCCGCCACCGACATCCGGGGCGATGCAGTGAATCTTGCTCATCGCCATGCCGAGTCGCGCCGCGACGGCCGCGCGCACCGACGTGGAGGTCTGCGTGGACGACCAGAAGGTCAGCGTCTCTTCGTCGCTGTCCCAGCGCGCGTAGACGCCTTTGCCCTCCATCGGCATCGCCGCCGAACGCTCGATATTCAGGTCGAGGGTGATGCGGTGTGGTGCGGCGGCCAGTTCGGCGTCGATGTCTCCGAAACCGTGCTGCAGGTGCGCGGCCACGTTGTCCGGAACGTCGTCGTGTACTCGTCGAGCCGCGACGCGCGCGGTGTCGATGCCGACCACCGGTTCGAGGATGTCGTAGCGGACGTCGATGACCGCGCAGGCGTCTTCGGCCACGTAGCGGTTCGTTGCGATGACCATGACGATGGCCTCACCGACGTGATTGACCTCGTCCTTGGCGAGCGGGAATCCGTTGCGTGGAGCCACGATTGCCGGATGGGGGATCAGCAGCGGCAGCCCTTCGGCCATCTCGGCCGAGTCCGCTTCGAGATCGTCGTAGGTGTACACCGCGTGCACACCCGGCATGGCCAGGGCGTCGTCGATGTCGATGGCGGTGATGCGGGCATGGGCGTGTGGGGAGCGAACGAAGGCGGCGATCAGCGCGCCGTGACCGAGATCGTCGAGATACTTGCCCTTGCCGCTGAGCAGGCGCTCGTCCTCCGACCGCGACAGCGGCTGGCCGAACAGGGGAGCGGTGTTGGTGGGGGTGTGCGGCGGGGCCGTGCGCGTGGTGCTCATGCTCGGCCCATCCGTCCGCCGACGGGACTGGTGGATCCGCGTACCTTGCGGTCGAGTGCGGCACGACTCGACTCGTCGTCGGGACCGAGCGGAAACTCGCCCGCCCGCTCACGTTTGATCTCGGCAGCGCGCAGCACCGAGGCCTTGATGTTCTGATAGCCCGTACACCGACAGATGTTGCCGGCGATGGCCTCGGTGGCCTCCGCCTGCGTCGGCGAGTCGTTCTCTTCGAGGAACGCGGCGATCGTCGTGACGAATCCCGGTGTGCAGAAACCGCACTGCAGACCGTGGCAGTCCTTGAAGGCCTGCTGCACGGGATGCAGAGTGCCGTCCGGCTCGACGAGACCCTCCACCGTGGTGACGGTCTGGCCTTCGAGGCTGGCGGCGAGCATCAGGCAGGCCCGGACGGGCTTGCCGTCGAGAAGCACGGTGCACGCGCCGCACACGCCGTGCTCACATCCGACGTGGGTGCCGGTCTGACGAAGGTCGTGGCGGATGGCGTCCGACGCGAGAGTGCGGGCCGGGACGACGATCGTCTGCTTGGTTGCGTTGAGGGTGAACGTCACCTGTACGTGTTGTTCACCGGTCTCCGCCATCAGATCGTCCAACTGCTGTTCGATATCTGTTGTCTTCATCAGTGGTTCACTCCGGAATCGGCGTGCTGCGGGTGAGCGGACTTCGACGACGCGCCGTCGACTGCGGCGGCCATCACCACCCGTGCGGTCAGTGCGGCGACGAGTTGGGATCGGTACGCCGCGGTGGCATGAATATCGGACTCGGTCTCGACGCGTCGACGTGCGTACTCCGACAACGCGTTCCACTTCGGATCACGTGCGTCGGACACGGCGGCCCCACCGATGACATCGGTGTAGTCGACGACCTCGCCGAATTCTCCGGCGGAGACATAGGTGACGTGCGCGGTGCGCACCGCGTTCTCGGCAACGGTGACGCGGGCCGCCACTCCGACGAGCGCGTAGTCGCCGTGGCGGCGCGCAACCTCGTCGATGGCCGTTCCTTCTCCGACCCGGGCAGCGGGAACTGTTGCGGCGATGGCGATCTCGTCCGTCTCGAGCGAGGACTCCAACGGCCCGAGGAACAGATCCTTCGCCGCGATCTGTCGGCGTCCGCGGACGGACTGCACCGTCACCGAACCGTCGAGCAACCGGATGACGGCAGGCATCTCGGCCGACGGGTCGGCATGGACGATGGATCCGACGGTGGTCCCACGGTTCCGGATGGTCGCGTGGGCCACCAGCTGCAGTGCCCGTCCGAGCAACGGCTGCGTCCGGGCGGCAGCCCGGTTCGACGCGAGCGACGCGTGCGTGGCCAGAGCCGCGAACGTGACGCCCGAGTCGGTCGACCCGGTGATGTCGTCGAGACCGTCGATACCGGTGATGTCGATCAGGTTCCCAGGAGCGGCCAGGCGCATCGACAGCATCGGAATCAGAGACTGCCCGCCGGCGAGTACCTTGCCGTCGACCTCGGCCAGGATCCGGCACGCCTCCTCGATCGACCGCGGCCGATGGTATTTCAATGGAGAAGGTTTCATATCCCGATCCTGCCTGCCTGTGCCTGGAAGTGTTTCGTCAAGAGGTGACAAACGTCACGCCCCAGTGTTGCAATCGCTCGTTACCGCAACGGCTTCAGGGTGCCGACCTCGCCGGCAACCCCGTCTCCGTCGTTACCGTCGGAACGTGCTGTGGTAGAGGAGGATCGATGCCGAGGCGACGCGTCGACCGGTGTCTTCATGTGGGCCGGGGCAATGCGAGCGCACAGGTGGTAGAGCCCTATGACGACGATCGTGCCGAGGGATATACCGCTCAACGAGAACGAATCGCTGAAGACGAGCGAGGTGTCGCCGATCGCGATGATCAGACCCGCGGCAACCGGCATCATGTTGAGCGGGTTGCCGAAGTCGACACCGTTCTCGCGCCAGATCTTGGCACCCAGCAGACCGATCATGCCGTAGAGGACGACGGTGATACCGCCGAGTACGCCGCCGGGGGTGGCCGAGATCAGCGCGCCGAACTTCGGCGAGAATCCGAGGATCATGGCGATGATTCCGGCCGCCGTGTATGCCGCCGTCGAATAGACCTTGGTCGCCGCCATGACGCCGATGTTCTCGGCGTAGGTCGTCGTCGGTGAGCCACCGACCGAGCTGGCCATGACCGTTGCGATGCCGTCGGCAGCGAGTGCCCGGCCCATCATCGGGTCGAGATCGTCACCGGTCATCTCCGCGACAGCCTTGACGTGGCCCGCATTCTCGGCGATCAGAGCGATGACACCCGGGAGGACGAGAACAATGAAGGCGAGACTGAACGACGGTGCGTGAATGCCGACGATGCCGTTGGCCTCGTCGCTGAACGGCGGGAGTCCGAACCATTGCGACGCCTCGACACCCGACCAGTTGACGCGGAAGTGCTCGGTGACCTCGCCGGCCGTGGCGTCGTAGGACGTGATGGGCCCGGATACGAGGTCGAGGATCCAGGACAGCGCGTACCCGAACACCAGCGACAGCAGAATCGCGATCCGTCCGAGGAACCCGCGCAACGCCACGCTCATGACGATGAGCACGAACATCACTGCGAGAGCGACCCATTGATCCTGTGGCCAGTAGGTGCTGGCCACGACGGGCGCGAGATTGAAGCCGATCAACATGACCACCGCACCGGTGACGACCGGGGGCAGCACCCGCACCACGACGCCGCCGCCCATGAAGTGGATGGCGAGCCCGGCGAGAGCCAGGACGAGACCCGATACGAGGATGGCGCCGGTGACCTCGGCCGACGTTCCACCCTGCGCTCGGATGGCGGCGACGCCGCCGACGAACACCGCGGACGTACCGAGGTAGCTGGGGATGCGGCCCTTGACCATGAGCAGGAAGAAGATGGTGCAGAAGCCCGACATCAGAATGGCGAGTTGAGGATTGAGCCCCATGATGATGGGGAAGACGAACGTGGCCCCGAACATCGACACCACATGCTGGCCGCCGAGACTGATGGTGCGGCCCCAGTTCAACCGTTCGTTCGGCGCGACGACGTCACCCGGTCGAACATTCTTTCCGTCTCCGTGAATCTTCCAGATAGGCATGTCGAGCCTTTCTCCAACGTATCGAACCGGGGTGGTTCGCGGGATGGGTAAAGCATTGTCCTGCAACGTTACTGACGCATTTCCAAATCGCTACGAGCGCAATCTGCCAAGCGCTCGATGGCGGGTCCGTCACATGTGGTGGTCGGTTCCGCGCATGGCCATGATTTTCAGCGCAAGGGAAAGATCCAGGCGTAGATCGGCGCGATCGGTGAAGGGGCCCAGTATCTTTTCGAGTTTCGTTATTCGGTATCGCAAGGTGTTGTAGTGAAAGTGCAGTGCCCGAGCGGTTTCGGCGATGTTGATGTTGGTGGCCAGCAACGTCTCCAGCGTTCTGCGCATATCGCGTGCCTCGTCGTCGTGTCCGGCGAGGTCGTGCAGGGTTTCCCGGGTGAACGATTCGAGCTCGTCGACGTTGTCCACCAGGCTCAGTAGTCGAAACACGCCGAGTTCGTCGAACGTGGTGACGGCCCAGTCCCCGGATACCTGCCGGCCGACCTTCAACGCGGTACGCGCCTGGCCGTACCTGCTGGGGATGTCGGCCACCGTGGTGCACGGACGCGAAATCCCGACCGTGAACGGTTGCCGACCACCGCCGCCGTCTCCGTGCACTCGTTCGACGATCTCGTGCACGTCCGCGACCGTCGTCGGACGTTCGCCCATGATGATGACGGTCTCGGTGCCGAGGGCGGCGATGGCGGCCTGCGGATCTCGTTGTGCCAGAGCCCCTGCGAAAGCCGACATCTGCCGATCGACGAGTGGCCTGCGGCCGGGCGTCGGTTCGTCGTCGAGGTGTGGGATCGGTTCGATCGCGACGATCACCACCGGCCTGCCGAGATCCCAGCCGAAGCGTCGAGCATGCGCCACCGCGTGTGCGTGCTCGCCGCCTCGGCCCAGGAGAAGATCGCGCAGAAAATTCGATCGGTGTTTCTCCTCGACTGCCGACAGCGCGAGATCGCGAGTCACGACCATCGCCAACACGCCTGCGGCCGCGTCGGCAGTGTGCAGGTCCGATTCCGTCAAAGGCCGACGTGAGGAGAACAGGACGATGCGTCCGTGGTCGATTCCGTTGGCAGTGATGGCGCATACCGCGATCGCATTGCCCTGTTGCGAACGAAGACCGAGGCCGCCGTCGACGGAGTCGGTGCGCAGTCTTCCGGTGGGATCGAGGGCGGTGCTGGTGCGGAGGGCGGACAGTTCGTCGTCACTGCCTGCCGAGGCAAGTTCGCGTCCGTCCACCGTGGTGATCGACACTGCCACATCGCATTCGACCGAGGTTGCGAATGCCAGTTGTGCCACCCCGCCGCCGGCGAGCGTGATGTCGGTCAATGCCCGGCGCAGACGTTCGGACCGAAACATCGCTCGTGCCTGCGTCTTTGCGTTGTCGCGTAGGCCCGCGGTGAGATCGTGCCCGGGGTCGAGTTCGCCGCAGACCTGAACCAGCGGCAGGCCCAGTGTCTCGGCACTCACGCCGACGCTGTCCGGAACGGCGAGGTCGTCGTCCACCCGCACCAGAATCCCGGCAACGCCGAGGGAATGCGCTTGGGACAGCAGCGCTGCCGTCGGCTCCGTCAGGTGCGTGAGGGCCTCGCTCGTCGTGGACAACAGGTCACCCGGCCGAATCCAGAACCGAATGCCGGCGGGGTCGTCGACATGATTGATTCTGCGTACCGGCCGGCCGAGGCCGGCGCGACCGGCGAGCAACGTGGCGTGCGCCAGCAGGTTCGAGCCCAGCACGGTCTCGACGGTATGCGGTACCTCCGTGGTGGGCGAGCGTCGCTCGTCGTGCAGTGTCAGCACCTGACGGCCGATCGAACGGGTGATGTCGCGTCGATCTCGGCAGCGGCATCGCGGTGGATCGGCCCACTGAGACTTCGCAATTCGAGCCCGGTCGTCTGCCGTGAGACCTTGAGGATCTCGGCCACGATGGAGATCGCCGTTTCCGGTGGCGTGGAGGCACCCAGATCCAGCCCGATGGGGGAGTGCAACCGCGCCAGCTCGCTTTCGGTCACGCCGCGCTCGCCGAGCAGTTCCACCCGGCGGCGGTGGGTAGATCGACTGCCCAGCGCGCCCACGTAGGCGGCACCACTGCGCAGCGCAACCTCGAGCAACGGAATGTCGAACTTCTCGTCGTGGGTGAGAACGGTGATGACGGTGCGCTCGTCCACCGGCGCAGTAGCGAGGAACGTGTGCGGCCACGCCACCACGACGTCGTGCGCGTCGGGGAATCGTGCCCGGGTGGCGAACACCGGGCGGGCGTCGACGACGGTGACGGCGAAGCCGGCGAACGTGCCCAGGCGGCACATCGCGGCGGCGAAATCGATGGCACCGAACACGTACATCCGGGGCGGTGGCCCGAACAACTCGACCAGGACGGACCGCGCGCCGTCGTCGACGAAGTGAATGTCCAGGCCGGACTCGCCGCGGTGTAGTCGGTCGAGAACGGCGAGACTCACGCTCGAACCGTCGGACTCGATGTCGGTGAGTCCGTCGGGATCGACGGTTGCTTCCGCTCCCAGAACCGCCTGTCGCGTCGGGGCCCCGGTGGTGAGGTCGGTGAGCACGGCCACCGGCTCGCCGCTCGAGACCAGACGAGCGACGTCTTCGAGTGCGGCGCACGCGTCGCTGTCGATGAGACGAACGAACACCTCGATGGTGCCGCCGCACGTGAGGCCGACGCCGATCGCGTCGTCGTCCGCTACCCGGTAGGTCTCGCTCCTGGCCATGCCGTCGGTGAGGACGTCGTTCGCCAGCTCGTACAGGGCACCTTCGATGCAGCCCCCGGAAACGCTGCCGACAACCTGACCGGATGCGGCGACCGCCATTGCCGCACCCGCAGGGCGCGGTGACGACTGCCACGTACGTACCACCGTGGCCAGGGCGAACGGCTCACGTTCGCGCAGCCACGGGGCCACGTCGTCGAGAATGTCGCGCATGCCGCCGCCTTTCGACCGGATGAGTGATGCCCATCACGCTAGTTGCTGGCGCGGGCCGACCATGAAACACATTTCGACCAAATCGACAGCGGGTCGTTGTAAGAACCTGCCGTCGCGGTACGGATGGACGGACCGCGCGGACTACGTCAGAGCGGCGGCGACGGCGAGAGCGTGATGCTCGTGCCACGGCTTGGCGATGATCTGCACTCCGATCGGCAGACCGCTGCTGGAGGTGGCAACGGGAATCACCACCGAGGGCACCCCGAGGATGCTGATCGCTCGGCTACTCGCCAGCGCCTGCGACCACGACAGAGAGGCACCGTCGACCTCGAAGCTCGTCTCACCGAGCGGAGGGGCGAGAATCGATGCAACGGGAAGTATCAGGACGTCGCCCATCGTGGACACCAGCTGGTGCTGCATCTCGGCGCGTCGAGCCCACAGTGCCTCGACGTCTGCGGCCGTGGTGGTTCCGACGGCAGCCAGAATGGCCCGAATGTTGGCGCTGAACTCGGCGGGGCCGTATTGCTCGATGTCCGTTTGGGTTTCGCAGGCCCGCATCCGAGTGAACAGCTCATGAGCTTCGCGTAGTGCGGTGCCCTCGTACGGCGTCACCGATCCGACGATCGGCTCTGTGCGCAGTGCTGCGGCCTCGACGGCAGCGCGGATCTCCGCATCGACCGGAATCGTGCCTTCTCCTGTGGCCCAACGAATATCGAGCTCGCGGAGGTTCACGCTCGAAGGGTCGGTCCAGGCGTATTGAGGCGACGACAGCACGCGCAGCAACAGGATCACGTCGTCGAGAGTGCGGGCCATGGGTCCGATGGTCTGCACGGTGCCGTGCATGGTCGCCGGATTCGTCAGCACTCGGTTGTCGCTCATGACACCGGGATACTGCCCCTCGGAGTCGATTCGACCCGGTGTCGGCCTGATCGAGCACAGACCGGTGCAGTGCACGGGCCACCGCACCGAGCCACCGAAATCGGTGCCCAGTCCCACCACACTCATGCCCGACGCGATGGCCGCCGACTCACCGCCACTGCTCCCGCCCGGTGACAGCTTCGTGCCGGCGGGAGAGAGCGGGTTGACGGTGTAGCCGAACAGGTCGTTGTGCGTCAGTCCGCTGGCACCGAACTCGGGTGTGTTGGTCTTACCGATCAGGATTGCGCCCTCGGCGCGCATCCGAGCAACGGCGGGAGCGTCGACGCGAGGGACGTTGTCCGCGAGCGCATGTGAACCCGCCGTGGTGCGAACTCCGGCGGTGGCGATCAGGTCCTTGACCGTGAACGGCACTCCGGCGAGGTCGCCGACCCGCTCGCCGCGGGCGATGCGGGCATCGATTCCGTCGGCTGTCAGCAGTGCCGATTCGGCAGCGACGGTGACGATCGCATTCAGCTCGGTATTGATTCGGTCGATGTGTTCGAGGTGCTGCTCGGTCACCTCGCGTGCGGACACGGTGCCGGCGCGCACTGCTGCCGCGAGTGCGACGGCGTCGGTTCCGATCGAATTGCCCTCAGGCACTGAGTGTCTCCTCGGGTGGTGTCACAGCCCCTTCATCTCCGCGACCCGCAGCGCCAGCGCTACATCCAGGCGCAGAATCGGATCGGTGGTGAACGGGCCGACGATGGACTCCAGCTTGCCGATGCGGTAGCGGAGCGTGTTGTAGTGGAAATGCAAGACGCGGGCGGTCTCTGCGACGTTGCAGTTGGTGTCCAGCAGCGCCTGCAACGTCTGGCGCAGGTCGACGGCATCGGCGTCGTCGCCGGCGAGTGAGCCCAACACCTCGGTAGCGAAGGCCTGCAGCTCGGCTCCGTCGGTGACCAATGACAGCAGTCGATGCACGCCGAGGCCGTCGAAATGCGCTACCGAGCCGTTTCCGCGCATGCGGCGTCCTACGACGACTGCCTTGCGGGCCTGATCGTAGGCGCGCGGAATGTCGGCAACGGAGTCGATAACGCGACTCACGCCTGCGCCGAACGAGTTTCGTCCGCCGCCCTTGTCTCCGGCGACGGACGCGATCAGATCCTCGACGACGTCCCGTTCGGTGCCGGGTTCGGCCGGCATCAGCGTGACGACCTCGTTGCTGAACCCGACGACGGGAGCCCGACGATCGCGCCGGCGAACCACCTGCTGCCATGCCGCGGTCAGCCGCTCCTGCGGCAGGCGGCCGGACACGGCCGGCTTCACCGAATTGCTCACGGCAACTTCGACGATCTCGTCCAATTGGGCCACGATGACCACCATGCTTCGATCCACGTCCCAGTCGAGCTGGGCGCAGTACTCGATGATCTGTTCGGGGGATTCGGTTGCGCCGTTGAGGACGTCCCGAAGGAAGTCGCCGCGAAACTTGGACTCGACGGCAGAGACCGCGAGCTTCTTGATGACCGCCAACGCCACGACGGTGGCCGCGCGTTCGAGGGACTGCATCGTGACGGGACCGAGTCGCTCGGCGGCCGCCACAGCCACGATCAGTCCATGGTCGGTGCCGCCCGCGATGATCGGTGCGACGGCAATGCGGTGCCCGCTGTCGCCCGGGACCGGTTGCAGGCCTTCGTGGAGTCGTTCGGTGAGCAGGCGACCGGACGGGTCGAACAGTGGCATCTCTTCCAAAGCCGCGAGATCTGCGTCTGCTCCTGCTGTGGCCTGGACTCGACCGTCCGGAGTGCAGATGAGCACCGTCGCCTCGAACAGTGTGGCGACCTCGTCGGCGATCTGCGGTAGATCGCCGCCTTCGAGCACGATCGAGGTCAGTGCTCGATGCATGCGATCGGCGATATCCAACGCCCACGCCTGCCGGTCGACGAGGTGGGTGAACACCTCGGAGATGACCTCGTCGAAGCCGACATCCCGGCGAATGAGGAAGAGCGGCAGGCCGAGTCGATCCGCTGCCTCGATCATCGCGGCGGGGACGTCTCCGAAGTAGCGTCCTTCTTTGACTCCGAGCGCTGCCGCGCCGCGTTCGGCGAGTCCCTCGACCAACTCCACCAGGGCACCGGCATCGAACGGGCGGCCCGAATCTGCATGCCGCAGTGGGAAACCCGTTGTCAGCAGCAGTTCGTTCGGTTTCACCCACGGCAGGATGTCGGGTACTTCGATGACGTTGACGCGTCGAACCACATTCTCGAGTCCCTGCTCGCCCGCAACAAGAGTGGACCCGGAGAGGCTGGGGAGTGCAAGCAATTCTGCGACGGTGAGCGCGTAACTCGCCGACGCCGGGAAGTCTCGTACTCGTGGCCGAAGCGCACCGACCATGTCATCCATTGTTCAACAATACTGTGTTGCGCATGTCGCGACGGCGGGGGATCAGCCGACGTGCAGTGCCGGCGGGAGTACGCGTTCGACCCACCGCGAGGCCTGCTCGTAGGCGTAGGCGAGCTGCAGAACCGCCCGGTCGGCACCGTGCCTGCCGATGATCTGGACCCCCATCGGCAGACCGCGATCGTCGAACCCGACCGGGACGGCGGCGGCAGGAACGCCGGTCATCGTCCAGGGCACCACCGTTTCCATCCACCGGTGATAGGTGTCCATGGGTCGACCCGCGATGGACTGCGGCCAGTGTTGGTCCTTGTCGAACGGGAACACCTGAGCGGTGGGCGCGAGAACGAAGTCGTAGGTCTCGAACAATGTCGTCAGTGCGCTCTGCCAGTCGTTGCGAGCCTGCGCTGCCTTGGTGACGTCGAGTGCGGTCAATGCGACGGCATGCTCCATCTCCCACAGCATTTCGGGCTTCATCAGCTCCCTCGTGCGCGGGTCCTCGTACAGATCGGCCATCCCGAGCTGCGCCCACCACCGCCACGTCAGGAACGAGTCCCAGATTTTCGCCGGGTCGTACGACGGCACGGTGCTCTCCACTGCGCAGCCGAGGTCCTCGAAGACGGTGAACGACGACTCGCACAGATCGAGGACACCGGGTTCGGTAGCCAGGTGACCGTTCCAGTCTCCGACCCACGCGATGCGGGCACCGCGGAAGCTGCGTTCGAGAGTGCGGGTGAAGATCTCCGGGTCCTCGTCGATGCCGAGGGGCGCGTTGGCATCCGGGCCCGCCATCGTCGACAGCAGATGTGCGACGTCGGTGACCGATCGGCCCATCGGTCCGGCGACCGCGCCCTGGGCGATGAAGCCGGGCTCGGGAATGCGTCCCCACGACGGGCGAAAGCCGACCACATTGTTGAAGGCTGCGGGGTTGCGCAGCGATCCCATGTAGTCGGTGCCGTCGGCGACGGGCAGCATGCGCAGGGCCAATGCTGCCGCCGCACCTCCGCTGCTTCCGCCTGCAGTGCGCGAGGTGTCGTAGGGCGAGACCGTGGTTCCGTACACCGGGTTGTACGTCTGAGATCCGAACCCGAATTCCGGTGTGTTGGTCTTGCCGATCACGATGGCACCGGCCGCTTTCACGCGGGCGACGAACAGATCGTCCGCGTCGGCGATGCGATCCGCGAAGATCGGTGACCCCGATGTGAACGGTAGGCCTCGGGCTGCGGACAGGTCCTTCACCGCATGGGGAAATCCGTGCATCCACCCGAGATACTGTCCGTCCGAAAGCTGCTGATCTCGCTCGCGTGCCTCGTCCATCAGCTCGTCGCGATCACGAAGGGCGACAATGGCGTTGACCGTCGGATTGTGTGCCTCGATGTGGTCGAGGTACGCCGTCATTGTCTCGACGCACGAGACCTCGCGGCGCTTGATCTTGCCGCTGAGCTCGACCGCGTCGGACATCAGAAGTTCGGCAGCGGGTCCGACGGTGGTTGCCATGGTGGTTCCTTCGTTCGAGAGAGACGCAGAAGCAGGGAGGGCCGGACGCCGCGCGAACCCGAGACTGTCGGGTTCGCGCGGCGCTGTTCGATATCGGAACCGGCGCTATCCGAGGTCGACGATCGCGGCGACGGGGCCGCCACCTTCGGGGCCCTGGTGCGCTGCCGAGACCGACACGAAGACCGCTGGGTCGCCGGTCACTGCCGCGGTGACTCCACCGACGCACGCCTTGATCTGGCGGTGCCAGTGGACGTCGGAATCGTCGAGCATGGCGTTGCGTCGTCCACGGACCGTACCGTCCTGGCTTGCTTCGCATTTGAGGAAGACGTTGACGAGCTTGCCGCCCAGATCCTTCGTGTGCGGCCGCTCGGGAAGTTCGAGACCGGCATCCTTGATCGCGTTCCAGATGCCGTCCTGATCGAGCGCGTCGTTCATCACGCTGTGTCCGATGCGGTACCGGCCGCCGATTCCGCGAGTGTTACCCACGACGACGATCTGCGCACGTTCCAACTCGACGCCCGAGGAGCACGAGGCCACCGAGGAGTACAGCTCACGACTGTGCATGACGTCCTCGTCGGTCGGCATATCGATCTCACCGAGCGCGACAGCGATACCGAGAGCGGTGCCGCCGTTGGACAGATCCATCGACTCGTGCGTCTGTTCGGTCCAGACGGTCTTGCCGCGGCTCTTGGCGTCACGGATGGTGTGGATCGTCAGCAGCGGGGTCTTGGTCTGCACGTAGTGCACGTCTGCGGGATCGGTGATGCCGGCGTTGGCCATCGCATCCTTGACTGCCGCAGCCACTTTGGTGATCATCGCGGTGCGGCCGATGTCCTCGGGCATCAACTGCTCGCTCATCGCGACGCCGACCGTCAGGCGCGGCTCCTCGGTCTGCACTGCCTTGTCCGACGGTACGGTCGCGAAGATGGTGGCGTGGGGGCTGATGACTCCGTCGGTGCCACCGGACCAGACGATCGGAACCTCGCCGACATCGTGTGCGCTGCGAGTTCCTTTCGCGGACAACACTTCGCGGAAAGCTCGGTCGGCGATGATGCGGGTGTAGTCGTTGACTCCGCCGTTGCCTTCGGTCTTACCGATGACTGCAATGACCCGGTCGGCGTCGAGCACCCCGTCGTCGATGAGCTTCGCCAGCTCGCTGGCATCGGACACGTTGTGGAGCGGGACCTTGCGGACCTCGATTGCGTCGGGCACTGAAATCTCCTTCATCGGGATCTGTGGGTACTGCAGAGTCGGCCGGCGTTCGCGCGGCGGGGGCTCGCCCCACGAACGTTATCGACCGTTGGACCGGGGGTGCACTGGCAAGCTTTGCCCAATCAGCGCACTTTTTTGGTTTTCGGACATCCCCAGGTAGCGGTAGCGCTGCAGCCTGGAGGTCGCCAGGGCGGCCGGGTCGGCGGCGAGGAGTACGGCCAACTCGTGTTCGAGCACGGTACCGAGGCGAGACAGGAACGCCGCAGGTTCGTCGGAGGCATCCGGCCGTTCAGCCACGATCCGGTCGATGACGCCGTTACGGAGCAGGTCCAGGCTGCGCACGCCCTGCTCCTCTGCCATCTCGGCTGCGCGGTCGGTGGTGTGGAACTTGATCGCCGATGCGCCCTCCGGCGGCAGTGGCGACAGCCAACCGTGCTGAGCACACAGCACCCGATCGGCGGGGAGCAGTGCGAGTGCGCCGCCGCCGGCTCCCTGGCCGAGCAGCAGGCAGATCGTCGGTGCCTTCAGTGTCGTGAGTTCGACCAAACAGCGTGCGATCTCGCCCGCGAGGCCACCTTCTTCGGCCTCCTTGCTCAACGCGGCACCGGCAGTGTCGATGACTGTGACGAGGGGTAGTTGCAGCTCTTCCGCCAGCCGCATTCCGCGTCGTGCCTCCCGGAGGCCGGCGGGACCCAACGGCTGATCGGCGAAAGTGCGGTCCTGGCCGAGAAGTACACACGCCGAGGCCCCGAACTTGGCAAGGGCCAGAAACAATCCGGGTTCGATCTCACCGGCTCCGGTGCCCTGCAACGTCGTCACCGTGTTCGCGGCCGATCGCACGAGGTGGCGTACTCCCGGCCGTTCCGGCCGTCGAGAACGACGGATGGATTCCCATGCCGGCACATCGTCGAGGTGTTCCAACGGGATGTTCGGAACCGGCGGAGGTGGCTCGTGTGGCGCACACAGGACGGCGAGCGCCGAAATGGCAACCTCACGGAGTTGCTCGGGAGGGACCACCGCGTCGACCAGGCCACGGGCGGCGAGGTTTTCGGCTGTCTGCACTCCCTCGGGAAACTTTTCGCCGTACAGCGCCTGGTACACGCGCGGACCGAGAAAGCCCAGGAGCGCACCCGGTTCGGCCGCAGTGACGTGGCCGAGAGAGCCCCACGAGGCAAGTGCTCCACCGGTCGTGGGATGGCGAAGGTAGACGGCGTAGGCGAGACCCGCCGACTTGTGCGCAGCGATGGCCGCCGAGATCTTGACCATCTGCAAGAAGGCGACCGTGCCCTCCTGCATCCGTGTTCCGCCGGAGGTCGGCGAGGCGAGCAGCGGAAGCTGTTCTGCTGTCGCCTTTTCGACGGCCTGTACCAATCGTTCGGCGGCCGCCGTTCCGATGGAGCCGGCGAGAAACCCGAACTCGCACAGGACGAGTGCCACCCGGCGCCCTGCAAGGGTGGCTTCGCCGGTCAACACCGACTCGTCGCAGCCGCTCGTTTCACGGGCCGCGGCGAGCTCGTCGAGATAGCCCTGATCCGCCGGTCCGTGCACCCCGATCGGGGGAAGCGGGTCGGTGTCCCACCGGACGAAACTGCCGGCGTCGACGACCATCTCGACGAGTTCGAGTGCGCCGAGCCGTGCCGGCGCGCCGGTGCGGGTCATGGTGTCGTCTCGAGCCAGGCGCGGATCGAGTCGCCGTGCTGGTCGAGGGTCGGCGGGGCCGCGTGTGTCGTGCGCATCGCGGCACCCTCGCAATCCTCGTCCATGCGCAGCGGTGGGCCGGGCAACGTGATGGTGCCCAGGGCCGAATGATCGACGTCGATCATCAGTCCCTGCGACCGTGTCTGTTCCCAGGTGTAGACCTCGGCCAGATCACGGACGCGTCCGGCCGGTATGCCGAGCTCACCGAGTAGTCCGAGAAGTTTGTCGGTCGGCCAGTCCGCGAAAACGGCATCGACAGCGGCGATGACGGCCTCTCTGTCGTCGACGCGTTGGGGGTTGGTGGCCCACTCCGGACGGTCCAATCCGAATGCGGGAGCGAAGCGTTGCCACAATCCCTCGCTGCCCACGGCAATCTGAACCAGACCCTCGGACGAGTGGAACAGACCGTACGGGCAGATCGACGGGTGATGTCCGCCGGTGGGGCGGGGCACCTCGCCGGCCACGGTGTAGCGAGTGCCTTGAAATGCGTGCACCCCGACGATGGAGGCCAACAAGCTGGTTCGCACGACGCGGCCGCGTCCGGTGGTGTTGCGCTCGTGCAGTGCGGCCACGACGCCGTATGCGCCGTTCATTCCGGCGAGCAGATCACCGATGGGAACGCCGACTCGAGTGGGTTCGTCCTTCGACGGCCCAGTCAGGGACATCAATCCTGCTTCGCCCTGAGCGATCTGGTCGTAACCGGGGCGCGTGCCTTCTGGGCCGTCGTGGCCGAAACCGGTGATGGACAGGATCACCAGACGCGGATTCAGCTCGTGCAATGCCTCCATGCTGTAGCCGAGGCGAGCGAGAACGCCGGGACGAAAGTTCTCGACGAGCACGTCGGCGCGGCGGATCAAGGCGGTGAGCGTGTCTCGGCCGTCGACAGCTTTCAGGTCGAGTGCGATGGATTCCTTGTTGCGATTGCACGAGAGGAAGTACGTCGAGTGTCGATCGCCCTCGTCGTCGGCGACGAAGGGTGGGCCCCAACTTCGGGTGTCGTCACCGCCGCTGGGCGATTCGACCTTGATCACTCGCGCGCCGAGGTCGCCGAGCATCATCGCCGCATGTGGTCCGGCAAGTGCACGCGAGAGATCGACGACGAGGCAGTCGGAGAGCGGTCCGACCGTCATCGGATTGCGTTCCGAGACAGGGGAGCGATGTCGGTGTCGAACTCGAATCGATCGTTGCGAAGCGTCATGTGTCCGAGTCAACGTGCCGGTCGCGGCCCCGTCGTGGGCAAAAGTTGCCGACGCTGAGGGGTCGCTTTCGGACAGTTCGAGCGAGTGCGAGCCGTGTGGACGAATGGCCGACGAGGGGCCCATAATCTGCGACCATGGATACCCACGTAGTCGACCATCCCTTGACCGCAGCGCTTTTGACGACGATGCGCGACGTCCACAGTGACAACGCGACCTTCCGTTCGGCGCTGCGGCAGCTGACACACACGTTGGTGTACGAGGCTTTGCGTGATGCCCCGGTGGACACTTTCGAGGTCGACACCCCGGTTGCCCGCACCACGGGTGTGCGGTTGGCGAACCCACCTCTGCTGGTTCCTGTTCTCCGGGCAGGGCTGGGCATGGTGGAGCAGGCGAGTGCGCTCATTCCGCGATCCGGTGTGGGATTCATCGGCATGGCACGAGACGAGAAGACACTGCAGCCGGTGCCGTACCTCGAGTCTCTCCCCGCAGATCTCGCCGGCACGCCGGTGTTCGTTCTCGACCCGATGTTGGCCACAGGCGGGTCCATGACCGCGACGATCGACTTGCTCGTGGCACGCGGAGCAACCGACGTGGTCGTCGTGTGCGTCGTCGTCACACCCGAAGGCCTTGCAGCGCTGGAGAAGTCAGGACACCCTGTCCGCGTGGTCTGTGCCGCCGTCGATGATGAGCTCAACGATCAGGGCATCATCGTGCCCGGACTGGGGGATGCGGGAGACCGTCAATTCGGGCCTCGGTGACGATTCGACGCAGAGGAGTCGTCGAGGTAAGTACTGTCGTATCGAAACACCCTGTCGTTTCCCGAGCGGGTCGGTTGATCGCGAAGAAGGGGTCTTCCCTGGTAGGCATCGGCTGCATCGACCTTTCGTAGCTCGAGTGCTTGAATCATGTCGGATCCAGCAGTGGCACAAACGATCCGGCGCGCGTGAGCAGTGCGATATCGCACCCCAGAGCATCCGCGACCGCGACCACGCTGTCGAGCTGCACTGTGTTCTTTCCTCCTTCGAGTGCTTGAACGGTGGAACGACCCACCCCGGCGAGCAACGCCAACTCGGCTTGGGTCATGCGCAACTGATGGCGACGCGCGACGAACGTTTCGGCCAGTTCTCACGAGTGCTTACGGGCTCGTCGTCGCGGTTCCGCCATCATCGCTTCTTGTGCTTGCCCTGGCATGCATATTGGAACTTATCCGAAGGTCCCGCCGACAATGGGCCTTTATGCCTGCTCTAGCAGGCAGAAAGTGTGGAAACGTCGTCTCGCAGAAGGGCTCGCTGTGCGTGCGTTGGCAAGCGGACCGATCGGTCAGGGCTACCACGACGGATTGGCGGAATTGACGGTGCGGTTCGGCGTGGAGGTCGATGGGTAGCCGCGCTGCGTCGCGTCGACCGGTAACGCGACTCGGCCGTCGAGCGACGTCACCAATGAACGGATCGAGTCGGTGGCCGGACCACGGCCGGCGACGTTGTGCAGGACGTGCCGCCACGAAAGGCCCTCGAATGAACCGCATCAGCCGACGTATTGCCGTATTGACCGGACTTCTGGCGCTTCCGCTCGCCGCCGGAGCCACGATGGGAGTTGCAACCGCCAGTGCCGACGAATGGCACTACGGCCCCGTTTATCGCGCCGAGCAGTCCGGTGAGGGTGGACAGTACTTCTGCAATAAGGCGCAGTCACTCGAGAAGGCATCGCAGTCGTACATCGTGGTGCCGTGCACCAACGTCGAGAACACCGATACCTGGTACCGAATTGTGGTGAACCCCTACAACTGGGGTTGGAGCGGGTAGTTCGCACTGTCGAGCGTGTGACTTACATCCCCAACACGTCGCCTGCGTATCGAACCAGTTCGAGATCGTGGGCAGTAGAACGTCGAAGCTTCTGGTCTCCAGGGTCGGTGTCGAGAACGATTGTCTCGGTGCCTAGTTCGGCGAGGAACTGAACGTCTTCGAGAATTTGTTCGATGGACCCGTAGCCGAGCGGGCGGTTCGGTGATTGCACCGAAGCGTCAGAGGGTAGGAAGAAGATCCGCGGGACGAACTCCTTACCATCGTTCAGCGCGCGGGAGCCATCGATGCATCGTTGCCGGGTGGGGTGTAGGGGATGCCAGCCGGTGCCCAACGCATTCGTCCGGTCGAGTGCGGCTGCACCGTTGCCACCGATCCACAGTGGCGGATGCGGTGTCTGCAGCGGTAGCGGGCCAGTGTGAACTCGGTGGGGTGTGCCGCTTGCTCCCATGGCCCCGTACGTTTCGGAAGACCATGCTGCACGTAGAGTTTCGAGCGTCGAATCGGTCATTCGACCTCGCCGGTCGAAGGGAATACCCAGCACATCGAATGCCTGGGTCGTCCAACCGACGCCCACTCCTACGATGAGTCGTCCACCGCTGAGCCGGTCGATTGTGGCGGTCGCGTGAGCCAGATGCGCCGGATGGCGATGGCTTCCGATCAGTACCCCGCTGCCGAGGCGAATGGACTCGGTCTGACCCGCGAGCCACGACAGCGTCGCCAGGCATTCGTAGAAGGGTGACGGCGAGCGGCCGTGAGCGTCTTCGGTCAGTACGACGTGATCGGAAAGCAGCACGTTGTCGAAACCAGCGGATTCGGCAGTGCGCGCCCACGCGAGAATTCCGTCCGGGTCGATCTGCGGCCCGAAGTTGGGAAGATTGATTCCGTATTTCATAGCGCACCGGGGACGGGTCGAGCAACACCGATCATGGGATCAACAACACCTTTCCTCGTGTTCCACCGGCGGCCAGCAGCGAATGTGCCCGTGGGGCTTGGTCGAATTCCCATTGGCGAGCGACCGGAACAGTGATCGTCCCCGCGGAGACGAGCGAGACGAATTTCTCGAGCCCCAGCCCGTCCTCGTTCACGTAGCTCTTACTCGGCGTGATGTTGCGCTGTGGCTCGGGCTGATTTCCGTCCTCGATCGAGACGTACGCTCCGCCGTCGCGCACGCTGTCGATGGCGTCGACGATGCCGGCCGTATCGACGACGGCGTCGTAAGCGCCCGCAGGCAGGTCGACGGGACTCGTGAACACCCTGCGCATACCGTGTGCGAGGAGGTTTTCGGTATCGGACTTCCGCGCGACAGCGTCGACGGTGTGGCCGCGGATCGACAGAAGCGCCGACGCTATGCCGCCCACCGCACCGGCCGCACCCGTCACCAAGACCGTCGAATGCGCAGGGAGGGTGATCTTGTCGATGAGTTGCATGGCGGTGAGGGCGGCGAGTGGGATTGCTGCGGCGTGCTGGAGGCTGATGCCGATAGGTGCGTGCGCGAACAGTGATTCGTCGGCGACGACTCGCTCGGCATAGGTGCCGAAGCGGTGCGCTGGTTGCGCGATCATTCCGATCACGTTGTCGCCTGGTGCAAATCGGGTGACCGATGGTCCGACGGCGACGACGGTGCCGGACACATCCCAACCGAGGACCGCGGGGTACGTCAGTTCGATAGGCAGGAATCCCGAGCGGGTCTTGATGTCGACCGGATTGACGGCTGCCGCAGCCACCGACACGGTGACGTCGCCCGGGCCGGCGTCGGGCTCGTCGATCTCCGCGACTGTGAGTACCTCGGGTCCACCCTTGCCGGTGATGACAACAGCTTTCATTCGACTTCCTCTCGTTCACGTAGCGCGACCTGTCCGAGGCTAGGCTATTCGTGTATCGATCGCTATACGAGTAAGCTCGGCCACACCGAGCAGTGCAATGCGCGAGAGGGAGGGGGAACAATGGCCGGGGTTCGCGGGCAGGGCCGGAAGTTCGACGTCGACGCCGCGCTCGACAAAGCGATGTTGGCCTTCTGGCGGCACGGGTACGAGGGCACTTCCGTCTCCGTGCTCACCAGTGCAATGGGCATCAACCCGCCAAGTCTTTACAGCGCATTCGGTGGCAAGGAAGAGCTGTTCTACGCTGCTATCGACCGTTACCTCGCGACCCGCGGTGACTTCATGGGCCGGGCATTTGCCGAGGAGCCCAACGCTGCCGAACTCATTTCCAGACTGCTGTACGAGGCAGCATCGCACTACACCGATGAGTCCTGTCCGGGGGGCTGTCTGATCATCAGTTCGGCCGTCGGGGTCACCGAGGCCAACCAGAGCATCGCAGATCGGCTGCGCGACATACGCAATGCCAACGTCTCACTGTTGGCACAACGCATTTCGGAGAACGCCGCCGACGGAATCCTGCCGCAGTCGTCGGCACCTCTCGACACAGCGGAATTCATCGGCGTCGTCATCCAGGGCATGTCGCAACGTGCCCGAGACGGGTCGACTCGGGATCAACTCGAACGAGTTGCGGACATGACTCTCGCCTCGTTGGGAATGGGCCCGCCGACAACGCACTGACGGCACCAATCGTGAGAGGCGTATCGGCTGGAGCTAGACCAACTCGATGACCTCCAACGCACCGTCGGCGTGGGAACTCCGCAGCCTTTTCTTGTCGTACTTGCCGACGCTCGTTTTCGGGACCTCGTCGATGAAGGTCCATCGTTCCGGCAACTGCCAATGCGCGACGCGGCTGTCGAGGAACTCTTTCAATTCTTCGGCCGTCACCGACGCACCCTCGTGCACGACGACAGCGACCAGTGGCCGCTCGTCCCACTTCGGATCGGGCACACCGATGACCGCGGCCTCGCGAACGGCCGGGTGTCCCATCACCTGGTTCTCTAGTTCCACCGAGGAGATCCATTCACCGCCGGACTTGATGATGTCCTTGGAGCGATCGGTCAGGCGGAGGTAGCCGTTCTCGGAGATGGTGCCCACGTCACCGGTTCGCAGCCAACCGTCGTCGAACTTGTCGTCCGCGTCGGCGCGGTAGTAGCTGCCGGTGATCCACGGGCCACGGACCTCGAGCTCGCCGACGGTCTTCCCGTCCCACGGCAGGACCGTTCCGGCGTCGTCGACGAGTCGTGCCCAAACTCCGGCAACGAATCTGCCTTGTGTGCAACGTAAGTCGAACTCGTCCTCCGGCGACAGTCCTGCGTCGGGCCTACCGGAGGTGCCGAGCGGTGACGTCTCGGTCATGCCCCATGCCTGCGAGATGTGGACGCCGTACTTCTCGTGGAATGCCTTCATCAGACTCGGTGGGCATGCGGCACCGCCGACCACCACATCACGCAGACTCGACAGATCCGCCGGATGCTCGTCCAGATGAGCGAGCAGGGCCTGCCAGATCGTCGGGACAGCAGCCGCCGCCGTCGGACGAAGCGTCGACATCATCTCTGCCAACGGAGCCGGCTGCAGAAACCTGTCGGGCATGATCAGGGACGCACCGACCATCAGCGCCGC
Organism: Rhodococcus sp. NPDC077669; assembly: GCF_040686915.1. NCBI lineage: Bacteria > Bacillati > Actinomycetota > Actinomycetes > Mycobacteriales > Nocardiaceae > Rhodococcus > Rhodococcus sp. NPDC077669. Next base: position 67,047 of record NZ_JBFBMD010000017.1, read on the forward strand.
ATACGGGAGCCCCCACGACATCGCGTGGAACATCGGCACGATGGCCAACACCTTGTCGGACTGCGCAATTGCCATTGCGTCGGTCATGCACGCCTGCATGGAATGCAGGTAGATCGAACGATGCGAGTACACGACCCCCTTGGGATCACCGGTGGTGCCCGAGGTGTAACACATTGCGGCAGCTGACCGTTCGTCGAGTTCGGGCCAATCGAACTCCTCCGGGTTGCCCGCCAGCAGGTCCTCGTAGCCGAGCACCTCGATACCGTCGGGTGCAGTGACCTGCGCCGGGCCGACCCCAACGACCACGAGGTGTCGCACGGTCTCGAACGTCGGCAGCAACGGCGTCAGCAGGGGGAGCAGACTCGCGTCGGCGATGATCACCTGATCCTCGGCATGATTGACGATGTAAGTGAGCTGCTCGGGGAAGAGTCGGATGTTCAGGGTGTGCAGCACTGCGCCCATCGCCGGAATCGCCATGTAGGCCTCCATGTGCGGGGCGTTGTTCCACATCAATGTCGCGACTCGCTGATCATCGTCGATCCCTATCGACCTCAGGCCGTGAGCCAATTGTGCTGCCCGCCTGCCCAACTCCCCGAATGTCACCGTGGTGGGGCCGGTGTCGGTCCACGTGGTGATCTCGGCCGAGGAGTGGATGGACGTCCCGAATCGAACCAGCTGGCCGATGGACAGTGGGGTGTCCTGCATGGTGCTCTTCACGACGATCTCGCTTTCGATGTCCCGGCGCGGCTGCACGTCGTTGTGCTCCGCGTCACAACATGCACACTACGGACTCGACGCGAGGAGGGTGCGTAACTTGGTACTCATGGCCACTACTTCGGATGACGCTCGTGCCCTCGGCGACGAGGCATTCGTTTCGCTCACCACCTTCCGTCGATCCGGTGCGCCGGTATCGACGCCGGTGTGGATCGCCCGAGACGGCGACAACCTTGTCGTCATCACTCCCGCGGACAGCGGCAAGGTCAAACGCATCAGGAACTCCGATCGCGTGGAGCTCCGCCCGTGCAGTCGGCGCGGATCGGTGCCCGATGACGCCGTGGCGGTGACCGGCTCGGCAACCATCGTCACCGGAGACGCCGCCTCGAGACCGACATCGGTACTGAAGAAGAAATACGGCATCGAATACCGCATCGTCATGCTCGTCGAACTGATCATTGCTCGACGCCGCAAGCCGCGGGTGATTCTGTCGATCACCACCGACTGAGGTCGAGCTACTTCAAGGCAGCCTCCACCGCCGCAACGATGTCGACCCAGATCTCTGACGTGGGATCGACGACGGCGAAGTGCCCGCCCGGTCCTTCGACCGAAGCAACGGAATCGGAACTCGCGGATGCGGCAGCGTAGTACGCGCGGCTGATTTCGAGGAGATTGGGATCGTCGGCCACTGCGGACACCACCAGCTGTGGAACGCCGAGGGGCAGTCGAGACATCGGTGACGACTCCTCGTAGATGCGCTGGGCCTCGCCATAGCGGGCACCGATGGCGTTCGATACCGCACCTTCCCCGAGCCACCGCTCGTCGCCGACTTTCAGGTCGAGCACCCCGGCCAGACTCACCGCCAGGGCAGGGGCCACTCGTTCGCCGACAGAATCGGCCGCAAGTCGCAGGGCCAGTTGGCCTCCCGCGGAATGACCCATCAGGACGATTCGAGACAGATCCAGCGAGGCGGGTGCCGTCTCCAGCGCGGCGAGAGCAGCCGCGACATCTTCGGTAGTCGCATCCCACCCGTGTTCGTCGGGTCGGCGGTATTCGACATTCCAGGTGGCGTAGCCGCGTGCGGTCAGATCGACCGCCATCGCATCCATCAGGTCGAATTCCCACCTCGAACGCCAGTATCCGCCGTGAATCAGTACGGCGACGGGGAACGGGCCATCGCCTTCGGGCACCCGCAGTTCGACGCGTTGCTCGGGGTGATCTCCGTACGTCACGATCGTGCCGGGGTGGAAGCGATGAAAGTACACACTGTCGATCGCGAACCGGAGACCGTCGAGACCGCGGCCCCGGATGTGGGCGCGAATATTTTCGGACCGATCCGGCGCGCACTGACCGAAGTCGACGCGAACGACGCTGCTGTACAACGACGTATCGACCTGCGCTCCATCGCCGGGAACGACGACAACCTCATCGGAACCGGTTGCAGCGTCGATAATTCCGCCCGACAGACCGCGGACGGACAGGGCCCGTGCGACCAGCTCCTGTGCGGTCTGCAGATCGGCGAACACTCCGGGCGCGGCGACGATATCGATGTGCTTCGAGTCTTCCGTCATGGGTTCACGCTACCCAGAGGGCGTCGACCGAGCCCGCGTTGGCGCACGGGCTCGGTCGAAAGACGCGGATCAGGCGTCGACGGCCTCGTTCAGCTCACGCAGCCGGGGGAGTGCGCGGTTGGTGAGCAGATCCTCGCGGGTCTCGGCAGAGACAGCCATGCTGTCCTTCCACAGTGACCGGCCTGCCATCGCTCCACGCGCACCGTTGGCGACGGCGATGCGGACCTGCTCGATGAACGTCTCGTGATCGACGCCCGCCGACAGCACGGCCCACGGAACGCCCTGTGCCGCTTCGGTAACGGCAGCGCAGGCCTCGGCGGAACCGGGGTAGGGGAGTTTGAGCACCTTGGCACCGCACTCGACCGACATGCGCGTGGAGTCGGCGATGATCTTGCCGAAGCCGGCTTTGTAGTCCTCGTCCGACTCGCCTTCGAGCTGGTACGTCAAGATCTCGACGATGAGGAGCAGACCCTCGGCCGAGCAGGCCTTGACGAGGTCGCGGATCTCCTCGGCAACACGGGAATCGACGCCCTGCTGCTCGGGGCGCATGTAGAACAGCATCTTGGCGACGTCGCCGCCGAGGTCACGCACGACGCGCGGGGTCACGCCGTCGACGAAACGGGTGTAGCGCAGACCGTCGGTCTCCTCGAAGCCCGACGCATCCATGCCGACCACCAAAGCGGTGCCCCGCGAGAGCACACCGTCGTCGACGATCTTCGGCAGTGCCACCTCCGGGTCCAGGAGGATGGCCGGCGCGTGGTTGCCGAGGTAGCGAACCAGGTCAGCTTTGGCCTCGGCGAGCTGCTCGACGGTGATCGAGCCAGGCCCGTCGACGGCGTCCTTCATGACGGCCTTCATGCCGTTGCGCTGATCTCCGGCGACGATGAGCATGTTGCCGCCTTCGGTGGAGATAGCAGCCATTCCGCGACGTTCGAGGGTGGTGAGTTCGTTCATCTTCTTCTCCTGGTGTGTGTTGGGGTCGAGCGCAGCAGAGACAACGTTGTCTCACTGCGGAAATGTGGGCTCAGATTTCTATGAGCGTCAGTAGTCGGGCCGCGCACAGTGCTGCGCCGTAGGCAGTGTCCTGGGCTCTGGTCGAGACTGAGACGCCGGGCAACACCTGAGCTCGCGCGTCTCGCACGCTGGCCATGCCGGCCCAGCCGCCGGTGAGCAATGTCGTCCTGGCGGGCGGCACCTCGGCGTCGAGTGCCTCGATAAGGCGAGCCACTTCGTTGTTGCCGTGCAACAGAATCGAACGGAACAGCTCGGCCGAATCGATCCCGTCTGTACGGACCGTGATGGACAGCACGCCGTCGTCGTTGCGCGCACCGGCGATGTCGATACCGCCGTCGGTGAACGGTCCGCCTGTAGGCAGTGCGCACACTCGCTGGTCCAGTAGGTCGCGACCGGCACGATCGCTGATGTCGCACAGCTGCAACGCTCGTCGCATCAGCAAGCCGGTCTTCACTCCCGCGACGAGCACATGTTGGCCCGGAACCACGTGGCGCACCGAGTTGATGAGGTGTTCGGCCAGCCTGCTCCGCGCGTCGGTGGTCAACGGAGTGTCGAGCACCCGCAGCAAAACCTCGGCAGTGCCCATCGACACGTGGTATCGGTCGGGCGGGATAGCTCCGCCGGACACCGCGGACACGAGATGATCGTGACCGGCCACAGTCAGACGAGCGCCGGCGATGGATTCGGGAAGTGTTGATGCGTCGGCAGTTCCGAGATCGGTTCCGGCGTCGACCAACGGTGGCATGAAGTCGGTTCCGACACCCAAGTGCGCCAACATCTCCGACCAGGGTTCGCCGCTGTCCTGATCGAGTAGTCCGGTGCGCGAACTCAGCGAGTAGTCGGCCACGGCACGACCGCCGAGGGACAGGACGACGAACTCCGGCAGGTTGAACCATCGCAGCCCGTCGAGGCTCAGTCCGTTGTCACGTAAATGAGCAATCTTGACGACGGAGACCTGAACGCCGACGGGAAGCCCGGTCTTGCCGGCGAACTGATCGCGCAATTCGGCCGGCAGGTTGTCGACCTGCTGCTGACCACGCGGATCGAACCACGCGAAGGCCGGTGCCCGGACAACGTTGTCTTCATCGAGAAGAAAGCCCGTCTCGCCCATCCCGGACACCGCGATGGCGTCGATCCGGGCGGCTGGGTCACCGGTTGCCTCGGGCAGTCGGCGAGCGACCGCATCGAGTAGGTGCCCGATGGTGGACAACAGATCCTCGGCGGCCAGGTCGGTGGTTCCGCCCGGTCCGTGCCGCCACGGTGTGGGACTCTGCTCGATGAGCAGCTCGGTGCCTGCATCGTCGGTGACGAGTACTTTGACGCCGGTGCTCCCGAGGTCCAGTCCCGCAACAAGTCTGGGGTTCACGGAGTAGTTCTCATTTCTCTACGGGTAGGGGGAGTGCATGTGAAAGTCGTTCCACGAGAGTGGTCGGCGCAATCTGCTGCTCGGGTTCGAGATAGGGATCGTCGAACCTCAGCACCAGGCGGTCGAATGCGAGGGTGCCGATGCGATACGGATCTTGGTCGATGCAGGTCACCGACGGGCTGACGGCATCGGCGAGCGAGAAATTGCCGAACGACACCATGGCTACGTCGGTGCGACCGATCTCGTGCAGAACCGACACCACGGCGGTCGCGTGTCGTGCGTTGGCGACGAAGAACGCAGTCGGTGGATTGCGCTGCGCCAGCAGCGTCTTCACTACAGGCCGCACCGAATCTGCGGCGTGGGATACCGGAGGGGCGAGCGCGGCTTCCGGCTCTTGGCCGAGATCGGCGAGAACGTCGATATACGCCTGCCTGCGCAGCTGCGCGGTCTGCAGGCGATCGTCGAAGCCGAGCAGGGCAATTCGCGTGTGCCCGCTTGCCACCAACTTCTCGACGGCTCGCTTGGCGGCACCGTAATCGTCGACGATGACAGAATCGAAACCGGCGATCGAGCGGTCGATGGTGACCGTGGGCAGTGTGCGACGCCGAGGTACGAGGAAGTCGCTGTGGTCGCCGACCGGCGCGAGAATGATGCCCCGCACGTGTTGCCCGGCCAGGAGAGCCAGCTGATCCCGTTCGCGCTGGGCATCGAAGCCGGTGCTGCCGACGATGACGGCGAGCCCGTGTTCGAGTGCGCGATCTTCGACGGCACTGACCAGTGATGCGAAGAAGACGTCGTCGATGGAGTCGACGACGATCCCGATGGTGTTGCCCGACCCCGATTTGAGGGACCTGGCGGCGGAGTTCGGAACGTAGTTCAGTGTCTGCACCGCAGCCTCGACCCGCTCGCGCAGCTCCGGCAGGACTGTATCCACGCCGTTGACGACGCGTGAGACGGTCTTGAAGCTGACGCCTGCCAGTGCGGCGACGTCTTTGATGCTGGCGCGCTCGGTCACGTGAACTCTCGATCGGAGGAAGTGTGTTCGCTGTAGCACGTATGCGAGACAACGTTGTCTTGTATGATTCCCGCTATGCCTCGTGTCTGTCAAGACGTCCTCGCAATCGAACGGGAATCTCTACCGATCCTGGTGGTTGCCGGCGCGGCCGGCAGTGGCAAGACCACGCTGGGCAGAGAGCTGGCACGACGTCTCGGTACCGCTCTGCTGGACCTGGACACCCTCACCAATCCGCTACTGGACGAACTGGATTCGCTGATCGAAGGCCCGCACTGGAACAATGCCGGTCCCCATTCGGAGCGGATTCGCGCCGGGCGCTACGCCGTGGTGCGCGCCGCTGCCCGGGATCTCGTACAGCTCGGTCAGCGGCCCGTCCTCGTTGCGCCCTTCACCCGCGAATTGACGGGCGCGCCCGAATGGACGCTACTGGTGAACGAATTGTCCCCAGCCGCAACGAAGGTGATCCACGTCGACGGATCGCCGGAGCTCCTGGCGCGACGCCGGGCCGCTCGTGGCGCGGATCGCGATGCTCATCGGCCGGTGGATCCGCCGGCTCGGACGCCGCGCATCCCGCACCTACGCGTCGCCGCCGAACTGACGACCGCGCAGCAAGCCGATCTCGTCGCCCGAGAACTCGGGCTCAGCTGATGGTGTGAGTGGTTCCAGGAGTGCAGGATTCGCGCTCGATCAACTCGACGCCGAGGATGTTGCGTCGTTTGTAACGACGCCCCGGATTCTCGATCCGACCCAACAGTCGTTCGATGGCCAGATGGCCGAGTCGAGCCGGGTTCTGATCGATCACCGTCACCGGTGGCATCACCGCGTCGGCGAGAGGAAAGTCGCCGAATCCGACGAACGCCAGATGCAGCAAATTCATCTGCTGTAGAACAGGTACGCAGGCCATTGCCACTCGCGCGTTCGACAGGAACAGTGCGGTAGGCGGACTGTCGAGTGCGGTCAAGTCGGTCAGTGCCACACGGGCGTCCTCGCGGTCCAGCACACCCAGAGCGACGAGGGCCTCGTCGAATTCGATTCCGCTTGCCTGCAACGACTCTCGATATCCGGCCAAGCGATTGCGGCTGGTTGGGATCCCTGCACTGTCGCCGATCACGGCGATGCGGGTATGGCCCAGATCGAGAAGATGATCGGTGGCCAACACCGCCCCGCCGTGATCGTCGTCGACGAAGCTGTCGGCTTTGAGGCCGTCGGGTGCGCGGTCGACGAACACCGTCGGAGTCTTGTCGATCCAGCGCTCCAGATATGCGTGGTCCGCACCCGTCGGCGCGATGATCAAGCCGCTCAACTGCCTACGCAGCAGCGACTCCACCAAAGCCTGTTCCTGATCTCCGTCGTGACCGAGGCTGGTGACGAGAACTGCCATGTCGTCCTGGCGGGCCCGTTCCTCCACTGCGCGTGCGATGGAGGAGAAGAAGGGGTCGTCGATGTCCGGTACGGCGACACCGATGGCCGCCGTCTGGCCGTTTCGAAAGGATGTCGCCATCGTGTTCGGCACATAGTTGAGCGACTCGAGCGCTTCGGCAACGCGGGCACGAGTATCGGGATCGACGTGCGGGTCGTTGTTGTACACCCGTGAGACGGTCTTGGCACTGACCTTGGCCAGCGCCGCGACGTCTTGCATGGTGGTCATGATCTACCCCGTCTGCTCGTCCTCGTCCCGTCAGCGACTGGTGTAGCCGCCGTCCACCGGCAACGACACTCCGGTCACCATGGAAGCATCATCGCTCAGCAAGAAGGCAATCGGCGCGGCAATCTCGTCTTCGGTGGCCCAGCGTCCCAGCGGCATCTGCGCCAGGAACGGCTCCTCGATCTCCGGGCGACCCCAGTAGAACGCGGACATCTCCGTCATGACGACCGTCGGGTTCACACCGTTCACGCGGATGCCGTGGCGGCCGAGTTCGAGTGCGGAGACCCGAGTGATGTTGTCCAAGGCTGCTTTCGAGGATCCGTAAGAGATGTGTCCGGTCAGAGCGACGAGACTGGCCTGGCTCGAGACGTTGACGATGGCTCCGGTGCCCGCGGCGATCATGGCGGGGACGGTGTACTTGATGACCAACAGTGCGCCGCGCGCATTGATGGCGATGACCTTGTCGAAGATCGAGATGTCGGTGTCCTGAGGCGTGGCGATCTCGCCGCCGAATCCGGCGCAGTTGACGACGCCGTACAGCTCGAGGCCGGCGACGGCGTCGCGAACACTGTCCTCGGACGTCAGATCGAACGCCAGGGGCGTTGCGCCGGTTTCGTCGGCCAATTTGTCCAGCGCGTCCACCGACTGGCCCGCCGCGACGACGTCGGCACCGTCGGCCACCAATCGTCGAACGGTTGCCGAGCCGATGCCTCCGCTGGCACCTGTCACCAAGATCTTGCGGCCGTCGAACTTCGCCATGGGGGTCTACCTTCACTGTTCCGAGTGGTCATGTCATCGATGTCATCGGTCCCGGAGTGGACCCGTATGTCATCGGTGTCATGGACGGTACCGCAGCGCGTCGTTCCCGTCGCGAAAACGGTGTAGATCGTCCATTTGTCCAGTTCAGAGACGGTACTCCGTGGTCGGATATCGGCCTCGTGCTGCGGCGGAACGACTGCCGGGCCGATAGGCCATGTCACCGGTGACATGAATTTTCGCGAAACACGTGACAATGCGAGTTGTGTGGGTCACACTCGTTAACACAGCGAGCCCCGCAGGGAGCTCGACATGCCGCGCAGGCCCAGTTTTCGAACCGTGCTGCACCGGCGTCGGCGGGGGCGTCCTGTCCCACACCCGAACGTTTCCATTCGACCGAGGAGTACCCATGGCCACCGTTGCACCTGCTGCGACACCGATCCTCGAAGCGAGGGGATTGTCGAGGAGCTTCGGAAACGTGCGCGCCCTCGACGACGCCGACTTCGACATCTACCCGGGTGAGGTCGTCGCCCTCATCGGCGACAACGGCGCAGGCAAGTCCACGATGGTCAAGGCTCTTTCGGGCAGCCTGGCCGTCGACACCGGAGAGATCCTGTTCGACGGCACAGCAGTCGATCTCGACAGTCCGACGGTGGCGGCAGAGCTCGGAATCGAGACGGTGTTCCAGGATCTCGCGCTCGCTCCGCATCTCAACGCGCAACAGAACATGTTTCTCGGACGCGAACTGCCGGCCAAGGGGCCGCTCGGCCGTCTCGGTTTCCTCGACGTCTCCACGATGCGCAAGCAATCACAGGATGCGCTCGACGAACTCGGTGCCACCGTCCGCAGCCTCACCGTCCCGGTGGGATCGATGTCCGGCGGCCAGCAACAGGCCATCGCCATCGCGCGTGCCGTCGCCTGGGCCAAGGGCGTCGTCTTTCTCGACGAACCGACCGCCGCCCTCGGTGTGGTGCAGACGCGCAACGTTCTCGACACCATCCGCCGGGTCGCGGACAGGGGAGTGGCCGTGGTGTTCATCAGCCACTCCATGCCCCACGTGATGGAGGTAGCGGACCGGGTCCAGGTGCTGCGGATGGGCAAGCGCGTGGCCACCCTCGACGCCAAGAACACGACCATGGAAGAACTCGTCGGTGCGATGACCGGCGCAACCACCGGAGCAACACGATGAGCAACCAGACCATCTCCCCATCGCTCGAACCGTTGCCTCCCGGCGACAGGCCGTCACGGCACACGTTCGATCTCGTCGAGTCGCTCGGAAAGTTGGCGCGAGTCCAGGTCTTTCAGATCGTGCTGGTGCTGGCGGCGATCTGCCTGGTGTTCTCGGTCATGGCCCCCGGCAGCTTCCCCGAATGGGGCAACATCCGGCAGATCATCCAGAACGTCTCCATCCTGGCCGTCCTCGGGATCGGCATGACGTTCGTGATCGTCACCAGCGGCATCGACCTCTCGGTCGGCTCGGTGCTGGTTTTCTCCGGCGTGGTGTCGGCGAAGACGATGGCCGCGATCGGCGGCGACGGCTGGGGAGTGGCGGCCGTCGGCATCGTGGTGGCGCTGGGATGCGGCCTGTGCTGGGGCCTGCTGAACGGATTTCTGATCGGTAAGGCGAAAGTGCCTCCGCTGATCGTCACACTCGGCACACTGGGCGGGGCGCTCGGTCTGTCGCAGGTCATCACCGGCGGCGTCGACATCCGCGACGTACCACCGGTTCTCGTCGACACGATCGGCTACGGAAACCTGCCTGCCACCACCATCCCGTTGATCTCGAGCATCGCCTTGGTGCTGGTCGTCATCTTCGGAATCGTTCTGCACCGCACCAAGTTCGGCCTCTACACCTTCGCCGTCGGCTCCAAAGAGCAGTCCGCTCGCCGCGTCGGCATCAAAGTGGACATGCATCTGGTCAAGATCTACGCACTCTCCGGCACCCTCGCCGGATTGGCGGGCATACTGTCGCTGTCCCAGTACGGCACCACCGCGATCGCCGGCCAGTCCCAGACCAACCTCAATGTCATTGCGGCAGTGGTCATCGGTGGAACAAGCCTCTTCGGCGGCATCGGCACCATGTTCGGCACCGTCGTCGGATTGTTCATTCCGGCCGTACTGCAGAACGGCTTCGTCATCGTCGGAGTACAGCCCTTCTGGCAGCAGGTCGCCGTCGGTGCCGTTCTCATCGCCGCGGTGTACTTCGACCAACGTCGACGCGATGCTGCAAGTCGAGGCCAATCGCCCAGCTCCCTCAAGAGACTCTGGTCTCGAAGTCCCTAGCTTCGGACCGGCCCTGAACTCCCTCACTCGCAACCCCTTACAAGAAAGTCGACCATGATCACATCACGCACCGCCGTCGTTGCACTGAGTGTCGCTTCGGTCTCCGCCATGTTCCTGGCGGGTTGTTCGTCCGACTCCGGAAGCGGTGGCGGCAGCGGCAAGATCGCCTTCATCCAGGGCGTCAGCGGCGACGAGTTCTACATCAGCATGCAGTGCGGAATCGAGGCCGCGGCCAAGGACGCAGGCGTCACCGTCGACACCCAGGGTCCGGTGAAGTTCGACCCGACGCTGCAGAAGCCGATCGTGGATTCGGTTGTGGCATCACGGCCGTCGGCCATTCTCATCGCGCCCACCGACGTCGCCGCCATGCAGGCACCCCTCGAGGCAGCCTCGAAGGCCGGCATCAAGGTCGTCCTCGTCGACACCACTCTCGAAGATCCGTCCATCGCGGTGTCCTCCATCTCGTCCGACAACAAGGGCGGTGGCGCAGAGGCATTCAGCGCTATCGAGCGGCTCAGCCCGGCAGGCGGCAAGGTACTGGTGATCTCGACCGATCCGGGAGTCTCCACCGCCGACGCCCGAGTGGAAGGCTTCGAGGAAGCCGTCGGAGAGAACTCGGCCTTCGATTACCTGGGCGTGCAGTACAGCCACAACGATCCGGCCGAAGCAGCCCGTCTGGTCTCGGCCGCACTGGCCAAGGACCCCGACATCGTCGGCATCTTCGCTGCCAACACCTTTGCGGCCGAAGGCACCGCAACCGGAGTTCGGCAGGCAGGCAAGCAGGATCAGGTCAAGATCGTCGGCTTCGATGCGGGCCCGGCTCAGGTCAAGCAGCTTCGTGAGGGAACGGTGCAGGCCCTGATCGCTCAGCAGCCCGGCACCATCGGCACCGATGGCGTCGAACAGGCCATGGCAGCCATCGACGACAAGCCGGTCACCGCCGAGATCTCCATCGGCTTCCACGTCATCACCGCCGACAACATCGACGGCGAAGGCGCACAGTACGTCTACAAGTCGTCCTGCTGATTCACCCCTGAACTGCGGTGGTGCTCCTGGTGGCAGAACCTGCCCGGGAGCGCCACCGCTCACCACGTCCGTTTCATCTTCAGCCGACTCGAGGACCGAAGTCATGACCGAGCTTCGTCGCACCACGTTGGAACACCTACCGGCGACCGTCGCGAGGCCCGAGTGCGACGCGGACGAACTGCACTGCGGTGTGGTTCATTTCGGTGTCGGTGCGTTTCACCGCGCACATCAGGCGGTCTACTTCGACCGATTGCTCGCGGCCGGGCACCTGGACTGGGCGCTGTGCGGGGTAGGAGTACTGCCCCAGGACAAGAGAATCGGAGAGGTCCTCGACGCCCAGGACTACCTCTACACACTCGTGACCGTCGACCCCGACGGCATACGTGACGCCCGAATCGTCGGCTCCGTCGCCGATTTCGTCTTCGCACCCGACGATCCTCAGTCCGTCATCGATGTGCTCAGTTCACCGTCCACGATGATCGTGTCCCTGACCATCACCGAAGGCGGTTACGGCGTCGACGATCTGACGGGCGCGTTTGAGCCCACCGACCCGTCGGTGCTGGCGGATCTCGAGGATCTCTCCATACCGAAGAGCGTCTTCGGTTTTCTGACCGTGGCTCTCGCCACCCGTCGATTCCATGGAGTCCCGCCGTTCACCGTGATGTCGTGCGACAACATCGTCCACAACGGCGCGGTCACCCGCACCGCGCTGACGTCCTTCGCGCGCCACCACGACAGCGACTTGGCCGACTGGATCGATGCCACGACCGCGTTCCCCAATTCGATGGTCGACCGCATCACCCCGGCCACGACGCCCACCGTCGTCGACGACCTGCGACGTGATTTCGGCATCGACGACCGCTGGCCCGTTCAGTCGGAATCGTTCTCGCAGTGGGTACTCGAAGACACCTTCTCGTTCGGGCGGCCACCGTTCGACGAAGTAGGAGTGCAACTCGTCTCCGATGTCGCACCGTACGAGCACATGAAACTTCGGCTGCTCAATGGATCCCACCAGGCCATGAGCTACCTCGGCATCCTCGCCGGATACACCCACGTTCACGAGGTGATGGCGGATCCGGACATGCGTGAATTCGTCGGATCGTACATGCGTGCGGAGGCTGCCCCGACGCTCGCGCCGGTGCCGGGGATCGACCTCGACACCTACATAGAGCAACTGCTGCAACGATTTTCGAGTCTGGCCGTTCGAGACACCCTCGAACGTCAGATCGTCGACGCCTCCGCGCGAATCCCGAAATTCGTGCTGCCGGTACTGCGAGATCGGTTGGCGCACGATCGGACCGTCGATCATTGCGCGTTGATACTCGCCGGATGGTGTGGGGTGTACGAGCGTGGGGACGTTCCCATGATCGACGCCGATGCGGAGCGTCTGCAGCGACTGTCGTGGGAAGACCACGACAATCCCGGAGCGTTCCTGACCAATCGCGCAGTGTTCGGGGACCTCGCGGGTAGCCCGCGACTACGAGGCGCGTACCAGCGAGCCAAGCGTTCGCTGCAGGACAACGGTGCGAGGGGCGCGGTACGACGACTGGTCGAACAGTCGTCGGTGAGTCACACCTTGTAGTAGACCATCTGGTGACTGGTGGCCAGCAAAATCCCGCCCTCGGTCCACAATTCGGCAGTCTGGTCGAAGTAGCCCTGGTGAAATCGGCGTGCCCGCGCGGTGCCGAGGACGTATCCGTCGGAATGCTGCTCGAGATCCTCGGGCGTAGCGAAGTAATGGGTAGTCAACGAGATCGTCCCAGCCGGAACATACGTGCCGAGCCGCTGGAAGATCCGCGGATAGAACACATCGCTCAGCGAGGTCAGGGCCGCGAAGTCCATCGGCCGCGGTGGTGTGTCGCGGATCCACAGAGTCTCGGTCGAGTCAGCGGACTCCTGATCGCTCAGTGCGCCGTGCACGAAACGCATCTCGTAGTTCTGTGCCCACGCGATGGCGTCGGGAAGACCGCCCTGCTTCGTGTCGGCGGGGGAGGGAACGTCAGGGGCCGTCGCCTCGATGTTGTCCCAGGTCTCACGACGCGAACCGAACACCGCGGTCGCGGTCGTCGCCACCGCACCGTTCTGAGTCAGTTCGAGATACCAGTGCTGGTTGCTTCGGTTGGTCCGCACAGGGCGAGCCGAGATCTCGAAATCACCCTCGGCGACAGGACCGGCGAAGTTCACCGTCAACGAGACCGGTGTTCCCTGGCAGTCGGGATGGAGCTCGATGGCCCGGACGAACGATGCAGCAGTGATTCCGCCGAACGGGCCGACCATGTTGTTGTACGACGGCGACGTACGTCCGGCGTACGTGCCGTCGCCGACACTCTCGAGTGCGACTGCTGCGTCGAACGGGTGCATTGAATCTCCTACGGCCTCGGACGGTGTGCCATCCGATCGTAGTGTCGCCGAGAATCAGTCCAGGTCCTGGCCACGCTTCTCCGGCATCCACACCATCGTCAAGAACGAGATCACAGCTGCTGCAGCGAGATAATAGAAGAACCAGTCGGCGTGGCCTGCGTCGGACAAGGCATTGACCAGTAAGGGAGCGGTGCCACCGAACAACGCAACCGTGAGGTTGTACCAGGCCCCGATACCTACACCTCGAAGCTCTGCCGGGAAGGCTTCGGCCAGAACGGCAGGAATGATGGCCGAGCACATCGCGAACAGCAGCAGGCCGACGCAGAAGACGATGAGCAGTTTGACGAACGACGGCCCGATCAGCTTGGAGAGCGGGATGATCAGAATCGCGAACAGCGCAGCGTAGGTGAGCAATTGCGGTTTGCGGCCGATACGGTCCGCGAGAGCGCCCATGGGGTACTGCAGCGCGACGAACATTGCTGTCGCGATCGACAACGCTACGAACACGTCGTTGGCGTCTGCTCCGCGCTGCTTGACGGCGTAGGGCGTCATCGCGGAGAAGAACGTGTAGTAGGCGAGTGTGGCGAGGAGAACGAATCCGATGACCTGCAGAACGGCGCGGGGATGGTGCTTCATGGTCATCCACAACGGGTTTCGCACGGCCTTCGCCTTCACCGCGTTGCGCTCCTGGTTGTCGGCTTCGGCCATGCCGCGTCGCATCCAGAGTCCCACTACTCCGAGCAGCCCGCCGATGACGAACGGTACGCGCCAGCCCCACGAGCTCAGTTGGTCGTCGTCGAGCACGAACGTCAGGTACGCGCCGAGCAGTGACGCAAGGAGAATGGCCGTGCCGGTGGAGATGTAATAGAAGGACGAGTATCGCCCCCGCCGATCGTTCGGGGCGATCTCGGCGAGGTAGGCCGACGCATTGGAGACTTCACCGCCCATCGACATGCCCTGGACGATCCGGGCCAGCAACAGCAGAATCGGAGCGATCCACCCTGCTACGGAAAACGTGGGGAGGACCGCGATCGCGAACGACCCACCCGACATCATCGCGATCGTCAAGATCATTGCCTGGCGTCGCCCCCGCAGATCGGAGAACCGTCCGATCAGCAAGCCCCCGAGCGGCCTGAAGAAGAACGCCACCGAGTACGTCGCCAATGTGCTCAACAGAGCCACAGCCGGGTTGTCACCGGAGAAGATCTGGGTGGCGAAGTAGATCGAGAATGTCGCGTAGACCGTCCAGTCGTACCACTCCACGGCGTTGCCGATACTGACTGCGAGTAGTTGCTTCTTTGGCATCACGTGCCGAGTGGACGTCGATTCGGACTTCACTGACATGGCGATCTCCTTGTCGGGGGCGTGCGTCGAAAAGCCTATGCCTCCACAGCTCTCGGGTGCGGAACCACCGAGCCCGATTCGCTCAGGGAATGATTCGTTGCCGCCGGAGATCTGTGACGATGCCGGCGAACATCGCCTCGGTGTCCACGAAACGATGAAAACCCATACGGCGGGCCTTGGAGCCGTCGGATATGACGTCGTAGTCCCAGGAGAACACGAAGTCACCGAACGCCCAGGACGACACATCGCGGTAGGGAGTGGGCTTCAGCTCGTGCTCGGCAACGATCGAATTCCACAGTGGCTCTTTGTCGGCCATGACGTCGGCCAGCGACATCGGCAGTGGGGTGGCGGTGTCCAACCCGAAGATGTTCGCGATGCGCGGCCACATGTCGTTCCAGCGGAACATGTCTCCGTTGGTGATGTTGAACGCCTGATTCGCGCACGCGGGAGTGGTTGCGGCCCACACGGTCGCTTCGGCGAGCAACGATGCATCGGTCATTTCCAGCAGAGATCCGAAAGCACCGGGCTTGCCCGGGAATCGCATGGGCACGCCCAGCTTCTTGCACATGGTGGCGTAGACAGCGATGACGGTGGCCAGATTCATCGGATTCCCCAGCGCTACACCGCACACCACCGATGGCCGGATAGCCGACCAGGACCACCTCTTTCCGACCTGACGGCTTTCGAGAAACTGTTGTTGGTCGATGTTGAACTCGGGCGGCATGTGCGGTGGATCGGTTTCGCGCGCAGGGGTTTTGAACGGTCCGAGATGCGCGCCGTAGACCTTGTAACCCTGCATCAGGCTGACATGTTCCAGGTTCGGAGAACTGTCCTCGATCACGGTGACCACGTTGACGAGCATCGCCAGATTGGGAGGCACCAGCTCGGCCCACGTGGGGCGTTCCTGGTACGCGGCGTAGAAGATGTGCGTGACGTCTGTCAGGTGCGAGAGTCGGCGTCGAGTCTCGTCGCCGTCGAGCAGGTCCACCGCAATGTGCTGGACGCGTTCGCTGTCGATACCGCCGCGGCGGGACAGGCCGATGATGTTCCAATCCCCGGTCCGCTGCAGGTGTTCGACCAAATTTCCGCCGATCACGCCGTTGGCCCCCACGACTACTGCTGTCTTCATCAGCTTCTCCTTATCTGAATATCGCGATATTGCGATGTCCGAGTAAGTAGACCACAGATCGCGATATTGCGATATTGGAGTACGCTTCGAGGGTGGCTGACGAACTGAATCCTGCGGAGCTTGCGGCAGTGTTCGGTGCTCTCAGCAACCCGGCGCGATTGGCGATCATGCAATGGCTCAAGGACCCGAGCGATTTTCCGCCGCAGCTCGAACCGGCCGAACAGGTAGGGGTGTGCCTCAAACACATTCAATCCAGAGCGGGCGTCTCGCAGTCGACTGCCTCGCAATACATGGCGGTGCTACAACGCGCCCACCTGGTGACCAGCACCAAAATCGGACCCTGGGTGCACTACAAACGCAACGCCAAGTACCTGGACCGATTGGCCGAAACGATCAAGACCGATCTGTGACGTCTCCACTGCGTCGGTGCGACCTCTGTATGTGGCCCGACAGTAGATTGATGATGCCGGACAGTGCGAGGCTGCCTCCTGGATAGAGGACGAGCCCGGGAGAAAAGATGACGGGTTCCGATGCGTCCCTGACCATGTAGGCGACACCGATGCCGGTCAGGACGAATCCGAGGATGGTGAGCAGTGCGATGATGCGCCGACTCTGACGGGCCAGCCATGTCGAAATGAGGGCTGCGAAACCGGTAAATACGCAGAGGAAGATAGACACGAAGATCAACGCGCTCCACTTCGCCGCGGTAGCCACCACGAACATGACTCCACCTATGAGGAGGAGGACCAGCTCTGGAACGGGTTGTCGCTGAGGAGGATCGACAGTCATAGCTTTTTGCCTCTCGCGAGATCCACCGCGCGAGTGAGCAATGCTGCCTCGAATACCAGACCGTGCGCAGCTGCCGCCGCTGCGGAACGCTCA
The DNA here is from genome assembly GCF_040686915.1 of Rhodococcus sp. NPDC077669. NCBI lineage: Bacteria > Bacillati > Actinomycetota > Actinomycetes > Mycobacteriales > Nocardiaceae > Rhodococcus > Rhodococcus sp. NPDC077669. The sequence goes on from NZ_JBFBMD010000017.1 coordinate 84,153, forward strand.
CTCAGTACGACGGGGTCGGTCGCCCGGGCGATCGCCGCGAGGTCGATGCGTTGCAAGAGCTTCTTCGTCACGGGCCGCTTGCTGTCCCAGAATGCCAGAGCAGCAATGAGATCGGTAGCTTCGGGCCCGGTCAGTAACGCGTGGGCGACGGAGCAGGTTGCGGGGTCCTCGAAAGGGAGCAGATAGGTGGCATCGTCGAACACGGCTGGTTTGCCGTCGTAGGGACCGACCATCCTGAATTGTGGAATCTTGTGGAACCCGGAGATCGCAATCTTGTAGGGCGCGAACGTGTACGGGCCTACACCGAAGATGCAGAACCGGGCTCTGTTGCGATAGATCGACGACTTCCGCCCGTCGAGTGCCGCGGCGTTGGCGTTGAGGTATGCCCACAACTTCGGTGCGGTGTGCGTCAACTGCTCGGTGTCGTCGCCGGTATGCGACTGCGGCACGATCATCCACTTGGACACCGAGTCCAGCTTGTCGCGGTAGACATCGGTGCACTTGAAGAGTGGGAACAGGTAGTCGGCTTCGATGTCCACGCCGGTTCCCAGTTTGGTTCGCGGGCCGCCATTCTCGGCCAACTCCATCACCGCGGTGGCGTCGTGCTTGATGCCTTGCCGCCACACCAGAGGGCTGGTGCCGTCGAAGTGCTTGCTGCGCTGATATGCATCGACGTTCGCGACCAGTCGGCCGTCGACGACTCCGATTCTGTTGTCCGGCTGCGACGCATCGATGCTCGGAAATGTCTCTGCGGTGTAGTCGGTCTGGCCCGGCCCGAGTTCGACAAGGAAGCAGCAGGCATCGACCCCTGCGTCGAACCACTTTTTCGCATCGATCATTCGTAGGCTCGAACCGGTCACCGGAAGCTGATGCCGAGCACAGTGCAGCAGAACGTTTCGAGCTACCTGGGTCTTGCAGATCATCGCGATGGTTGCGGGTCGATCCGCGAATTCGGTGAGCAACTTGATCCAAATGAACTCTGCGATATCGAAGTTGGAGCTGCCGGTGATGGCGTCGATGCCGCGGGCGTTCTTCGTGTTCGTGCGGGCGGGTCGATTGGCGGAATCGAGCACCGACAGTTGCGAGTTGGTGACCCACGGTGGGTTGCCGATCACGAGGGTCGCGCCGGGCCCCGAACTCCACTCGATATCTCGGGCCAGATCGAAGTCGAAGATCGACGCTGTGATGATCCTGCCGAATTGTGCTGCTGACGAAGCATACTCGGGCTGCACCTCGATCCCGACGCGCTCTGCTTCGGGGTGACTCTGGGCCATCACCGACAGGAAGTTCCCGACACCGCAGGTGGGTTCGAGGACGCGGGTCCAGTCGCGACCAGGCAGGGCGTTGACCAAGGCGCGCGCCAACTCGATCGGAGTCTGAAAGTCTCCGAACTCGTTGTTGGGCATCGATGCCTCCGGCAGTGGTGCGGATAGGTGCCGTCTGTGGCACAGGAGCATAGCCTGCGGAGCGACCCAGAGGCTCAGCACCGCACCACTGCCGCAGGCGCTAATGTTGACTGGGATGAAGCTTTCGCGCGCTGCCTTACTGCTGTCCAGTCTCGTCTTCGTCGGTAGCCTCGTGTGGGTCGCCGTCACCGCGGGCGACGAGATACCCGCTCATTTCGACGGATCCGGTCAGGTGGATCGGATGGACTCGAAGCTCTCTTTCCTCCTCACGATGGGTGGTACCGGGTTCGTCATGATCGGGTTGTTCGTCAGCGTCGGGTGGTGGCTGCCGAAGGTCCCGGCCCAGCTGGTGAACCTGCCGAGTCGACGACTGCACGAGTACTGGACTGCCCCCGAGAATCGGCCCGAACTGAACCGCAAGATTTCCGAGGACCTCGACTGGATCGGAGTCGCCTCCGCACTGCTGTTCGCCTGGATCTGCGTCGTTGCGGGCACGACTACAGGTGCGTCGGTGAGCGCGTGGGTGTTCGTGGTGCCGACTGTGCTTTATGTGGTGGTGATTCTGGGATATGCGGCCTTCGCGTTCATCGGCAGTCGATACCGTATTCCGAAGGACTGAGTCAGGGGAGTGGTTGCAACATGGCCAATTTCGAGCCTGACTGTAAAAGGTAGCTGCCATCGGCGAGGTCGACCTGCATCTCGACATTGTCCGAACGCACCGATCGTACGGTTGAGCAGGCCATACCAAACCATATACAAATAAGGTTTGGTATGGTCACATAATGGCAGACGGTGAGGCCGGTGCATCCTGGCCTGCGGTGGAGTTCGAGAGCCGGCCGTGGCGTGTCGCCGATTCGTGCATGTCGCGCGCCCAGAGGCGGCTGCATCAGGGTGACTATCGAGCAGCTGTACCGCCGCGTATTGCAGAGGTAGAGCTGAACCTGCCTGCGCAGCTGATCGCGGAGTCGGAGGACGCCCTCCGTGAGATCGTTCGATTCGACCACTATGCCTCTGAGCGGCTCGGTTCATCGGTGGAACTTGCACCCATGAGTTCGATTCTGTTGCGGACGGAAAGCTCGGCGTCCTCTCAGATCGAGAATCTGACCGTGGGAGCCAGGGCACTTGCACTCGCCGAATTGGGTGCGCCCACAACGCGGAACGCCTCGATCGTGTCGGCAAACGTCCGTGCGATGGAAGCAGCACTCGAGGTCGGATCATCGATCGGAGAAGCAAGCGTGCTTCAGATGCACCGATCGCTGATGGAGTCCAACGGCGATCCGTTCCCGGGGCAATGGCGAACTCAGCAAGTCTGGATCGGGGGATCGGACATAGGCCCGCACCGTGCCGCTTTCGTTCCACCGCACCACGACCGGCTTCCGGGTGCACTTGCCGACCTGTTCGAGTTCGCAGCTCGTTCGGACTTGCCCGTCATCCCGCATATCGCCGTCACGCATGCGCAATTCGAAACGCTTCACCCGTTCACGGACGGAAACGGGCGAACGGGCCGAGCCATAGTCCACGCGATGCTGCGGAGGGCAGAAGTGACGGAGCGAGTGACGGTTCCACTGTCTGCTGGGCTCCTCACGGACACCGCAGGCTACTTCCGAAGTCTGGATGCCTACCGCGCCGGGGATGTCGAGGCGATCGTGCGAAGCCTCACCGCTGCCACGTTCCACGCCGTCGAAGGTGGGCGGCGATTGGTAGACGAGCTGTCCGACGTCAGAACCGAGTACACCGATCGCGTCGTCGCACGCAGCGACTCGGTTGTGTGGAAACTACTCGACGCGCTGGTAGCGCAACCGGTCGTCGACAACGCCTACGTACGAAACACATTCGCCGTCAGCGAGATTGCGGCTCAGCGGGCAATCGACAAGCTGACCGAGGTGGGAATTGTGCACCAGACGTCGAAGGGGCGACGAAACAGGGTGTGGCAGGCCGAGGAGATACTTGCCGCTCTCGACGACTTCGCGGACGGCATCCGGCGGGTCCGATAACACGCACTCGGTCGATGCTCAGTGCACACCGAGACCGTCGAGGAGGAGTTCAGCGACGAAGTTCGCGTTGTCCTGCGGGCTGTTCTGTCTTCGTGTGAAGCATCGCATCAGCAGCGTATTGGTGATGCCTGCTGCGAGATCGACTGGGCTCGAGCTCTTTCGGAACACCCCGCTGTCCTGACCCCGCGCGATGACCGGCCCGATGATTGCCGGAAGGTTGAGTTTCTCCTTGATCGAGATCAACCCCTCCGGCTCGCCGTACGTGTCGTGTGCGACGGCGACGAGGAGTGCATCCATGAATTCGAGTTCGTCGGCGGCGAGCTGCGCGCACCGCAGCATGTGATGTCGCAGAATCGTGAGCTCGTCGAGCCCCAGCAACTGGTCGTCGGCTACCGACTCGCGAAGATGATCGACTCGATTCTGCAGGGCTGCAACGATGACGGACGGCTTGGTCGGAAACAGCGTCTTGCAGGCCGTCCTCGGCACTCCTGCGATGTCGGCGACGTCGTCCATCCGCGTCATGAAATAGCCACGCTTTCCGAATTCGTCGCGCGCAGCTGTGACGATCGCAGCGCGAGGATCACGCGGAAGCGGGCGTTCCTCGATCGGTGAATCGACTGCTCCCACATCATCGAGGTGCTGATGACGTCCGGACGTGTCGACGACGGCCCCGAGGAAGGCAAGCACCGCGTCGGACATCACCTCGGCCGATACGGACGCGGCGTCCGCCTGACTGCGGAGGCGGAATCCATCGATGATTGCGTTGACCGTCACTGCGAACGTTCGGGCTGTGAAGGGACGGCGAAAGGCCCCACCGTCGGGGTCGAACAGTGCCTCGAACGCGCCCAGTACGGCTTCGTCTCGGACGCGGTACTCACTTATCAGGGCCGGGGACGACGGTCCGCCGAAAACGTGGTCCAGAAGAGACTCGGTGATGCTCTTCCGGTCGACGATTGCCGGGAAGTGCTGCGCAACGAGCGCCGACACCGTTGCGCGAATCGATGCACCGCTGTTCGTCACCTGGCTGCGAACTGTTTCGTGGACGTCGGTGGGCAGCGAGGTCCGGGCCAGCTGCTCGACCACCTTGTCGAGAAAGTCGGCCTTGGTGCTGAACTTGCGGAAGAACGTCGCTGTCGACGAGTCGGATGCGTGGACGACGTCCTCGATGCGCATACCCCGGTCGAGAATTCGTCGAGGATCCGCGACCAACAATGTGACGGCCGCCTCGACGAAATGGGTGGCAGTCGCGTCGAGCTCGTTCATGGGGACGGACTTTACCGAGGTGAGACCGACCGTGACGGTGCCGGTGACAGTACTCACTCTCGGGTGAGAGCGACCTCGGTCATCAGTCGGAGTGACCCAACGGAAAGAGTGCGGTGTTATGTGCTGTGTTCGCGCCGCCGGGACAGCGGTGGTGCCCGATATCAAGGATTTTCATGACAGTTCTCGACATCCGCATCCACGAAGGTCCCGATCCGCGGCTCAGCGCTCGTGAAATCGAAGTGCTCACCACATGGCTGGTGTCCGACTCCAAGTCGGAGGCGTCGCGTGCGCTCTATCTGTCGATGGGAACTGTGAACACCCACTTGTCCCGGATCCGAGCCAAGTACTCCGCGGTGGGGCGCACGGCACCCACCAAAGCGGCATTGTTGGCGAGGGCTCTGCAGGACGGCTTCATCGATATCGATGATCTGTGAGGTTCACTCGACCTCGACGCGCCTCGACTTCATTTTCTTCACCACGAACCACGCGATCAGCGCCACAACGATGCCGATGACGATGTACTGGAACACGGAGGCGTAGTTCTCCACATAGTGCCAGTTCTCGCCGAGGAAGTATCCGGCCAGCACGAAGATCGAGTTCCAGATCAGGCTGCCGAGCGTGGTGTACAACGTGAACTGCAGTACCGGCATCCGTGACACACCGGCCGGAATCGAGATGCCCGAGCGAACCACCGGGATCATGCGGCCGAAGAACACCGCCGACCGACCGTGTCTGGTGAACCAGTCCTCGGCCTTCGTCAGATCCTCGGTTCCGACGAACGGCATCTTCTCGACAATGGCGTACATCCGGTCACGTCCGAGTTTGATGCCCAGCCAGTAGAGAACCAGAGCGCCGAGCACCGATCCGGCCGTCGTCCAGAACAACGCACCGAAGAGCGTCATCCCGCCCTGAGATGCGGTGAAGCCCGCCAACGGCAGGATGATCTCGCTGGGAAGCGGCGGGAAAAAGTTCTCCGCAGCGACGGCAATACCGGCACCGGGACCGCCGATCGCCTCCATCAAACTCACCGCCCACCCGGCGATTCCGCCGAGTTCAGTGCTGGTCGCGGCAAGGGTGGAGAGCTCACTCATGACTACGACTGTACGAAACGTCTCGACCGAAAATCTGCTCACCAGGAGAAATGCCAAGAAATTGAGACATATGGAACACTTGCGAGGGTGAAACGAGCCCCCCAGGTACTGCCCGTTGTTGCCGCCGCCACACTCCTGTTGGGTGCCTGCGGGTCCTCCGATCCGGAGCCGACCCCCGCTTCCGCTGCCACTGAATCGTCAGCTCCGGCGTCGTCAGCTCCGTCGTCGTCCGGCCCATCGAACGCCGGCGTCTACAACTTGCCGGGCACAGGAGTCTTCCCCGAAGGCATCACCGCCGCCGACGACACGTTCTACGTCACCTCCACTTCCGACGGTGCCGTGTTCCGCGGAACCGTCGGATCGCCGGACGTGTCGGTGTTTCTGCCCGGAGGCGCGGATGGACGCACGGGTGCTGCCGGACTCGACGTGCTCGATGACGACGATCGGCCCGACTACTTGGTGATCGCCGGAGGGGCGACAGGCAAGGTGTGGGTGTACGACGCCAACTCCGGTGATTTGGTAGCCACGTTCACCAACGGTCTCGGCACCGACGCGACGTTCCTCAACGACGTTGCGATTGCCGACAACGGCGATGCCTTCGTGACGGATTCACGCAGCCCGGCGCTGTACCGCATTCCGTTCGACCAAATCGTGGCTGGGACGCAGGACGCTCCGATGGAGACGTTCGTGAACTTCGACGGCAGCCCGTTCGTCTACGGGGAGGGCTTCAATGCCAACGGCATCGTCGAGAACGACGACGAATCGGCGCTGATCGTTGTGCAGTCCAGCACCGGAAATCTGTATCGGATCGACAAGACCTCGAAAGAGGTCACCCAGGTCGACCTCGGTGGGGCGACGCTCATGAACGGCGATGGCATGGAGATGGACGACGACACGGTGTATGTCGTCCGCAATCGCGACGGTCTGATCTCGAAGGTCGACCTCGACGATGATGGCCGGCGCGGATCCGTCACCGGCGAAATTACGGACCCATCGTTTGCCTACCCCACAACCGTTGCAGCAGTGGATGATCGACTACTGGTGGTCAACAGCCAGTTCGACAAGCGTGGGGGAGAACCGGTCGAGCCGTTCACCGTCAGCTCTGTTCCCGAGTAGACGGTATGGAGGTCTTGGCTGGGGCCCCTCCGCATGTAAGCGTGGGTTGCCGACAGGAGTGGGTCCTGGCCGGTAGAGCCACAGATGTGGG
>NZ_JBFBMD010000018.1:0-90549 GCF_040686915.1 Rhodococcus sp. NPDC077669
TAGCCGGTCACAGTGCCCCGCAGCATCATCACAGCCCGTGTGTCACATGTCCGTGGACATCTCGTGTCTCATATGTCCCCAGACTGAACACGTAGCAGGCTACGAAGTTCCACTCACATGGGGCGAAGCCGCTCAGATGGTGCGCGTCAACCGATCGGCGAGCAACTTGGAGAACTTCGCCGGATCCTTCAGCTCGGTTCCCTCGGCGAGAAGTGCCGTCGCATAGAGCAATTCGGCGGTCTCGGCGAGGTGCGGATCGTCGCTGCGATCCTCGCGGGCCTTCTTCAGTCCCGTCACCAGGTCGTGGTTCGGGTTGAGTTCGAGGATGCGCTTGGAGGTCGGCACGAACTGGCCCGAGGCCTTGTACATCTTCTCGAGCTGCGGGGAGAAGCTGAACTCGTCACCGACGACGCAGGCCGGTGACGTCGTCAGGCGCGTCGACAGACGTACCTCCTTGACGTCCTCGCCGAGCGTGTCGGTCAGCCAGGTGAGCAGGTCGGCGAATTCCTTGTCCTGCTCCTCGCGCTTGGCCTCGGACTCCTTCTTCTCCTCTTCGGTGTCGAGGTCCACCTCGCCCTTGGCGATGGACTGGAACGACTTTCCGTCGAAGTCGGTGACGTTGCCGACCCACACCTCGTCGACCGAATCGGTGAGCAGCAGCACCTCGAGACCGCGAGCCTTGAACGCCTCCATGTGCGGCGAGCTCTCGATCTGCTGACGCGATTCGCCCGTCATGTAGTAGATCTGCTGCTGGCCGTCCTTCATCCGGTCCACGTACTCGGCGAGGGTCGTCAGACCCTCTTCGGAGTGGGTGGACGCGAACGACGAGATGCCCAAGAGGGTTTCGCGGTTGTCGGAGTCGGAGATCAGGCCTTCCTTGAGGACCGTGCCGAACTGCGACCACAGCGTCTTGTACTTGTCGGGCTGCTCGCTCTGCAGCTCCTTGACGGTCGAGAGCACCTTCTTGGTCAGGCGACGACGGATCGCGCGGATCTGCCGGTCCTGCTGCAGGATCTCGCGAGAAACGTTGAGCGAGAGGTCCGCTGCGTCGACGACACCCTTGACGAAGCGCAGGTACTCGGGCAGCAGTTCCTGCGAATCGTCCATGATGAACACGCGCTTGACGTACAGGTGTACGCCGGCCTTGCTCTCGCGCATGAACAGGTCGAACGGTGCCTGCGACGGAATGAACAGCAGCGCTTGGTATTCGAACGTGCCCTCGGCCTTGAACGGAATGACCTCGAGCGGCTCGTCCCAGGCGTGGCTGACGTGCTTGTAGAACTCCTTGTATTCCTCCTCGGACACCTCGTCCTTGGAGCGGGTCCACAGCGCCTTCTGTGAGTTGATCGTTTCCGTCTCGATCGTGACGGTGTCCTCGCCGCCTTCCTCTTCGCTCTTGACGCGCTTCTCGACGTCGATGCGAATGGGCCAGGCGATGAAGTCCGAGTACTTCTTGATTAGTTCCTTGATCTTGCGCTCGGACGCGTAGTCGTGGAGGTGGTCTTCCTCGTCGGCGGCCTTGAGAGCCAGCGTGACCGAGGAACCCTGCGGGGCGTCGTCGACGTCGGTGATCTCGTAGGTGCCCTCGCCGGTGGATTCCCACTTGGTGGCGGTGCTCTCGCCGGCCTTGCGGGTGAGGAGCGTGACCTTCTCGGCCACCATGAACGTCGAGTAGAAGCCGATGCCGAACTGGCCGATCAGCTCCTCGGAAGCCGCTGCGTCCTTGGCTTCCTTGAGCTTCTTGCGGACCTCGGCGGTGCCGGACTTGGCGAGCGTGCCGATGAGGTCGATGACCTCCGAGCGCGACATGCCGATGCCGTTGTCCCGGATGGTGAGGGTACGAGCGGAGGAGTCGATGTCGATCTCGATGTGCAGATCCGAGACGTCGACGTCCAGATCCTTGTTGCGGTACGACTCCAGGCGCAGCTTGTCCAGCGCGTCCGAGGAGTTCGAGATCAGTTCACGGAGAAAGCTGTCCTTGTTGGAGTAGATGGAGTGCACCATCAGATCCAGGAGCTGACGCGTCTCCGCCTGGAATTCGAGCTGTTCGGTACTCAATGTCTCCCCTTCTAGCAGCAAAACCGACGCAAATATTCTACGGCAAGGCTACGGGTGAGCTGCGAAGACGTCGGCGCCGCCTACTGTGGTGCCCGTGACGAAGACGAAGTTGGCAGCAGGAGCAACCGCAGCGTTGGGCGGGGCATGGTTGGCGCGTGCGCTGTGGGGGCTTCCGTCGGCCATCGGTGCCAGGAGAGCGCACATCACTCCGTACGCGGCCGGGTCTCCGCGCTACCGCGACCGCCGATTCCACAACTCCGACCCCAGCTCCAGTTACGTCCCGGGTCGCGGCGAGAAGGGGCAGAAGAACATGCTCGTCTCGCTGTTCACCGAGCGAGGTAAGGGCAGGCCGCAGCGGCCGATCCCACTGGCACCGCCGATCGCGCCGGTGGACGCGGGCGAGCTGGCGGTCACCTGGTACGGACATTCGAGTGTGCTCGTCGAGGTCGACGGGTATCGCATTCTGGCCGATCCGGTGTGGAGCAATCGTGTGTCCCCGTCCTCGGTGGTGGGCCCGGCACGGCTGCATCCGACGCCGGTCGACCTGACGGACCTACCTCGGGTCGACGCCATCGTGATCTCCCACGATCATTACGACCACCTGGACAAGGCGACGGTGCAGAAGCTGGCGAGCACGCAGTCGGCTCCCTTCGTCGTGCCCCTGGGCATCGGCGCGCACCTGCGCAAGTGGCGGGTGCCCGAGGAACGCATCATCGAACTCGATTGGGACGAGCAGACGGCGATCGGTGGCCTTACCGTCACGTGCACCGAGGCTCGTCACTTTTCCGGACGCGGCCTGACTCGCGATTCGACGCAGTGGGCGTCCTGGGCGTTCGCCGGTCCGGTACGACGCGTCTTCTTCGGCGGCGACACCGGTTACACACCGAAGTTCGCCGAGATCGGCAGCAAGTACGGACCCTTCGACCTGACGCTTCTTCCGGTCGGGGCCTACGACGTGCGGTGGCCGGACATCCACATGAATCCCGAGGAGGCTGTCACGGCGCACGTCGATCTGACGCCGTCGGGGGTCTTCGTGCCGATCCACTGGGCGACGTTCAACCTGGCGTTCCACCCGTGGTCCGAGCCGATCGTGCGGCTGCACGCCGCCGCGCAGGACGTCGGAGTGCAGGTGGCGGTGCCGATGCCGGGTCAACGCGTCGACGGTACGAGGACCGTGCCCGACGATCGCTGGTGGACCCGTCTGGGCTGAGCCCCACTAGGCAAGGAGTGGAGCCTGCCGGAACGACCCAACTAGGCTGCACGCATGTCTATCGACGCCGATGCACAGCGGGACACCGGGCTGACCGAGGCGGAGGTCGCCGCACTGCGGGCCGAGGGGAAATCGAACGACGTTCCCGCTCGCGCTTCACGCTCGGTTCGCGACATCGTCCGGGGCAATGTGTTCACCCGAATCAACGCGATTCTCGGTGTGCTGCTGATCATCGTGCTCTCGACGGGCTCGGTGATCGATGGCATGTTCGGCCTGTTGATCGTCGCGAACAGTGGCATCGGAATCATTCAGGAGATCCGCGCGAAGCGCACGCTGGATCGGTTGGCCATCGTCGGTCAGAACAAGCCGCAGGTGCGACGCGACGGTGTCTCGCAACAGATTCCGCCCGACGAGGTCGTCCTCGGTGACATCGTCGAACTTGGACCGGGTGATCAGATCGTCGTCGACGGCGAGGTCATCGAGACGGCAAGCCTGGAGATCGACGAGTCGCTGCTCACCGGTGAGGCCGATACGGTGCACAAACTCGAAGCAGCGCAGGTACTTTCGGGCAGCTTCGTCGTCTCGGGCAGTGGGGCCTACCGGGCAACGAAGGTCGGACGCGACGCCTATGCTGCCAAGCTCGCCGAAGAGGCCAGCAAGTTCACCCTGGTCAAGTCCGAGCTGCGCAGCGGTATCGACAAGATCCTGAAATTCATCACCTACCTGATGATTCCGGCCGGGGCGCTGATCATCTACAACCAATTGTTCTCCAGCGGGCAGGCTCTGCGGCCTGCCTTGAACGGTATGGTCGCGGCGCTGGTCCCGATGGTCCCCGAGGGTCTGGTGCTGATGACGTCGATCGCGTTCGCGGTGGGTGTCATCAGGCTCGGGCAACGGCAGTGCCTGGTGCAGGAATTGCCTGCCATCGAGGGGCTCGCGCGCGTCGACGTGGTGTGCGCCGACAAGACCGGCACTCTCACCGAGAACGGCATGCGGCTCTCGGAATTGGTGTTGATCGACGAGCACGACTCCGACTCGGTGCCAAAAGTATTGGCGTCTCTGGCGTACGACGACCCGCGGCCCAATGCCAGTGTGCAGGCCGTAGCCGAGGCGTACCCCGACGCGCCGGGGTGGACGCAGAGCGCGGTGGCCCCGTTCTCCTCGGCCAAGAAGTGGAGCGGTCTGTCGTACGGCGAGCACGGTAACTGGCTGCTCGGTGCCCCGGACGTGTTGCTCGACCCGACCTCGGAGACCGCTCGACAGGCCGAAGATGCCGGCTCCAAGGGTCTGCGGGTACTGCTGCTCGCCAGCAGTGACCTCGCCGTCGACGACACCGCGGCGCCGGGAGTCGTCACCCCGCGGGCTCTGGTGATTCTCGAGCAGAAGGTGCGCGAGGACGCCCGAGACACGTTGGAGTACTTCGCAAGTCAGCACGTTCAGGTCAAGGTCATTTCCGGGGACAACGCCGTGTCGGTCGGCGCGGTCGCCGGCTCGCTCGGACTTCCCGGTGGCGACGCCCCGATCGACGCACGTGACCTGCCCGAGGATTCCGAGCAACTGGCCGACTCCGTGCAGAACTCGACGACGTTCGGCCGCGTTCGGCCGGACCAGAAGCGTGCGATGGTGGGCGCGTTGCAGTCTCGAGGTCATACCGTTGCGATGACCGGTGACGGCGTCAACGATGTGCTCGCATTGAAGGACGCCGATATCGGTGTCTCGATGGGCTCGGGTAGTGCGGCCACGCGTGCCGTCGCGCAGATCGTGTTGTTGGACAACAAGTTCGCCACGCTGCCCTATGTCGTAGGGGAGGGGCGACGCGTCATCGGCAACATCGAGCGCGTGTCCAACCTGTTCCTGACCAAGACCGTGTACTCGGTGTTGCTGGCGTTTCTGATCGGGCTCTCGGGAGTGCTGTCGCAGGTCTTCCATTTCGAGCCGATCCCGTATCCCTTCCTGCCGAGGCACGTGACCATCGCCGCGTGGTTCACCATCGGCATTCCGGCGTTCGTGCTCTCGCTGGCCCCGAACAACGAACGGGCACGCAGCGGGTTCGTCTCGCGGGTGATGCGGTTGGCCGTTCCGTCCGGGTTGATCGTCGGCTCGTGCACGTTCGTGTCGTATCTGCTGGCCTACGCGGGTCCGAACGCCACCGAGACACAGGTGACCCAGGCGAGCACCACCGCACTGATCACGTTGATCATGATCGCGCTGTGGGTCCTGGCCGTCGTCGCGCGGCCGTACACCTGGTGGAAGGTGGTGCTGCTCGCGGGATCCGTCGGCGGATACCTGTTGTTGTTCGCAATCCCGTTCTGCCGCACCTTCTTCAAGCTCGATCCCTCGAACGTCGGTGCCACCACGAGCGCGTTGATCATCGGCGCTGTCGGTATCGCACTCGTCGAGGTCGCCCACCGATTCGGATCGGTACTGCGCAACCGGCAGGAGCGAACGTAAACTGCAGGTGTTCCGTTTCACCCGACTGGCAGGAGAGTTTCATGGGCTTCGCAGACAATTTGAAGGGCATGGTCGACAAGGGCAAGGACCTTGCGGCAGAGAACGCGGACAAGATCGACGACGTCGTGGAGAAGGCCGGGGACTTGATCGACAACAAGACCGGCGGCAAGTACGCGGACAAGATCGACAAGGTGCAGGAAGCAGCCAAGAAGGCAATTCCGGACAAGTAGGTCGATTCGGACCGTCCACCCGGTGTTCGGGTCGTCGGTGGTGCCGTAGGGCGCTGCGGGCGGCAGAATCGGGCGGGTGGACGGACCGGTACTTCTTCTCGTAGTCATCTTCGCGATCGCGGTCGCGGGATTCGCCAAGCGTCTGGACCTGCAGGTCCCGCTCGTTCTGGTGACCGTCGGATCCATCGCATCGTTCGTGCCCGGCGTACCGCACATCAGTCTCTCGCCCCAGCTCATCCTCGGTGTCGTGCTGCCGCCGTTGCTGTACTCCGCGGCGCTGAACTACTCCTTCGTCAGTTTTCGCCGCAACATCGGTCAGATCCTGCGCCTCGGTCTGGTGATGGTGATCGTGACGACCGTGGCCGTCGGGTACTTCGCCAACCTGCTCGTTCCCGAGCTGACCCTGGGCGCGGCCCTCGTGCTCGGTGCCGTCGTGGCCCCACCCGACGCGGTCTCTGCGATCGCCGTCGGCCGCAAGCTCGGCCTGCCCGCGAGAATGATGGCCATCCTCACCGGGGAGAGCCTGGTGAACGACGCGGCTGCGTTGACCTTGTTCACCTTGACCGTTGCGTCGGTGACGGGCAGTCGTATCGAACTCGGCTCACCGGTCCTGTTCTTTCTGTACGAGATCGTCGGCGGCGTGCTGGTCGGATTCGTCCTCTCGCGCATCGTTCGTTTCGTGCGAAACCGGATCGCCGACTCGGCGCTCGAGACGGTGCTCGGACTCGTCCTGCCGTTCGCGGCCTATCTGGCAGCGGAAGAGATTCACGCGTCCGGCGTGTTGGCCGTCGTCACCGCAGGTTTCGTACTGGGCCGTGTCACGGCCGACGTGTCGGTCTCGACCCGGGTGCAGGAGCGCCAGGTGTGGCCGACGGTGGACCTGCTGCTGGAAGCATTCGTGTTCGCGTACATGGGTTTACAGCTGAAGTTCGTCATCTCCGAGGTGCAGCGCGAGGGTCTTCCGGTGCATCACATCTTCGGGTACGCGCTGCTGGTGCTGCTCGTGGTCATCGTCGTTCGTCCGGCCTGGATCTTCTTCAACTCGGGGAGAAACCTGCTCTTTCGCACGGTGTTTCGCCGCGAGGGGGTGGCCGACGGCCTGACGTGGCAGCAGAACCTGGTGCTGTCGTGGGCCGGGATGCGCGGGGTGGTGACTCTCGCCGCAGCCGCGGGTGTTCCGTTCACCACCGTGCTCGGCGACGAATTTCCCGGGCGGGCGGTGATTCAAGCGGTCGCGTTCGTCGTCGCAGTCGGAACGTTGCTGCTGCAGGGCCTGACGCTTCCGCTCCTTATTCGACGATTGGACGTCGCCGATCCACTCGAGCAGCAACGCAACGACAATCAACGATTGCTCTCGCAGGCCATCGCCCGCACGGCTGCCGAGACGTACCTCGAGCGGGCCGCGAAGGACGGTATCTCCGGCGTCGACAGTGATCGGGTAGCCGAGGTGATCGCGCGCGTGCGACGGTCGGTGCGGGCCCGGATGGACGCGGACGAGACCGAGGACCGGGAGAAGCGAATCGCGGCGGCCGGCGCGCTGTTCGACACCCTGCGGCACAATGTCCTGGTCGCGCAGCGGGCCGCACTGATCGCCGCCCGCGACTCGGGGGAGTTGGACGACGAAGCCCTCCGCGCAGTGTTGAATGGTCTGGACGTGGAAGAGATCGCGGCCGAGGCACGCATCGAACGACGCACGACGTAGACGACGAACACAGTGGGAGCGCTGAGACAGTGAGGTCGACCGGACTGGTGGCCGCCGCGGCACTCGTGTTCGCCCTCGCCGCGTGCAGTTCGCCTGCCGTGCCTCTCGTGGCTCCGGCACCCACGTCGAATCCGGCACCCGAGGGCTCCGACCGCGGTTCGATCGTGTCGTCGATGCCGCTCGGTCAGGTCGACATCGGTGTCGCCTTCCTGGGTGGATCCGCCACGAAGATCGTCTACCGCACCACCGACGGCGTCACCGGTGGCGGAACCGAGGCATCGGCAACGGTGTTCGTGCCCAAGGGTTCTGCGCCTGCCGGTGGCTGGCCGATCGTCTCGGTCGGGCACGGCACCACCGGTGTCACCGACGAGTGTGCGCCCTCGCTGTATCCGAACCTGTTGGGCACCATCGGCCTGGTGACGCCGTTCCTCCAGCGCGGCACCGTCGTGGTGGTGACGGATTACCAGGGTCTGGGAACTCCGGGAGATCCGGCGTATCTGAACATCGATGCTGCGGCCTACGACGTCATCGATGCGGTGCGCGCCGCGCGTACCGTGGTGCCCGACGTCGGAACCCGATGGGGTGCCATCGGCACTTCTCAAGGGGGACAAGCAGTCTGGGCCGCTGCCGAGCGCAATGCGGAGTACGGCGACGGTTTGGAACTGGTCGGAGTCGCCGCGCTGTCGCCTGCAGCCGATCTCACGCGATACTTCGCAGCCGACACCGAACAGACCCTGTCCCGTCAGTTGCTGGTGCCGTTTCTCTTCGAGGGTCTGCACGTCACGGATCCGAGCGTCGAGCGCTCGGACTACATCCGCGGCTCCTTCGCCGACAACGTGACCGCGCTGACGGCCTGCAGCGATCTGCTGGGTTTCTCCAAGGCCGACGCGGGTGCCGTCATCGATCCGGCCGATGCCGTCCCGGCCGATGACCGGGCCGCGAATCGTATGACGGACTGGCTCCGATCGGTGGCGCTGCCGACGTCCCGCACCGATGTTCCGCTGTTCGTTCTGGTCGGCGAGCGCGACGACCTGATCGATCCGCAGTGGACTCGCGACGCCGTGGCGAAAGCCTGCGGACTCGGCGACGACGTGGAACTGCGTTCGGAACCCGAGCAGGGGCACGCGGATCTGGCCGCCAACGCGATCGGCGTCGACTGGCTCGTCGAGCGTTTCCTGAACGTGCCCAACTCGACCACCTGCGCACGATGACCGCGGCACTGGCGTGGATGGCGGTGATCGTGGCGGCGATCGTCACCGCCATCGCGCTGATCAGCCTGCGTGGCCGACGCGATCTGACCACCCCGGAGGAGCGCGCGGTTCATGCCACCCTGCATACCGCGTCGTTGGCGGCGAAGCCGCTGCGGAACGGTCTCGATGCCCGCTCGGCTGCCGCCGCTGCTCCCCATCTTCGAGTCCTGACCGGGGCGGATGCATTGGGTATCTGCGATCCGAGTGCGTCGCTGCTGGCCTGGGACGGGCCGTGGCCGGAGTTGACTCCGGCGTTCGTGGAGGCGGCCAGACGCGCCGTCGACGGGCAGCGGCGAGTGCTGGTGCGGCTTCCGCTCGGCTCGATCCACGAGGTCAAAGCACTGGTGGTGCAGCCGTTGATCGACGAGGATTCGCCGGTGGTGGGGGTGCTCGGTGCCGCGGTGGTGGCCGAACCAGGGCCGGGGATGCTCGGGGCCATCGCCGAGGTCGCGCGCTACGCGTTCGGTCAGATCGAACTCGCCGAACTCGACGCATCGCGGGCGCGGTTGGACCGAGCCGAGGTGCGTGCACTCCGGGCCCAGATCAGCCCGCATTTCATCTACAACGCGCTGGGCACCATCGCGTCGTTCGTCCGTACCGACCCGGATCGGGCACGGGAACTGGTGCTCGAATTCGCCGATTTCACCCGGTACTCCTTCCGCAACGCCGGGGAATTCACCGTGCTCGCCGACGAGCTACGCAACATCGATCGGTACCTGACGCTCGAACGGGCCCGGTTCGGCGATTCGCTGCAGGTCACCCTGCAGGTGGCTCCCGAGGTGCTCGGGGTGGCCCTGCCTTTTCTGGCACTGCAGCCGCTGGTGGAGAACGCCGTCCGGCACGGGTTGTCGGGCAAGGCCGACGGCGGTCGCGTCACGATCATCGCCGCCGACGAGGGCACCGACGCCGTGATCAGCATCGAGGACGACGGAGTGGGAATGGACCCCGAGGTACTGCGATCGGGCAGCATGCACACCGAGGATGCGGCCCACGTCGGACTGGCGAACGTGGACGATCGGCTGCGGGCGGCCTTCGGAAACGACTACGGTCTCGTCGTGGACACCGCACCGGGAGCAGGCACGAAAGTGAGCATGCGGGTGCCCAAGTTCAGGCCGGGGGTGCGGGCATGACGCATCCAGCGAACTCCGGTTCGTCGCGCGGGCTGGTCGTGCTGGCGGTCGACGACGAGCGGCCCGCCCTGGACGAGCTGGCTTTCCTGCTGCGCGAGCAGGAGGCCGTGGCCGAGGTGCACACCGCGCAGGACGCGACCACCGCCCTGCGCCAACTCAAGCAGACCTCCGGTCAATCCGTGGTCGATGCAGTGTTCCTCGACATCAACATGCCCGGCCTCGACGGCCTCGAGCTCGCCGGAATCCTGTCGGCGTTCGCTCGGCCACCTGCGGTCGTGTTCGTCACCGCGCACGACGATCGGGCATTGGCTGCCTTCGATCTGGGCGCGGTGGACTACCTCCTCAAGCCGTTGCGCGACGACCGCTTGGCCGAGGCCGTCCGACGGGTTCTGCTTGCCCGTCGTCGGCCCGCCGAGTCGGGCGAATCGGCTGCCGACGAGGTCATCCCGGTCGAGCTCGGTGGAACCACCACGCTGGTACACCGGTCGTCGGTGGCATGGGTGGAGGCCGACGGTGACTACGCGCGGCTGCACACCGCCACCGGTTCGCACCTGGTGCGAATTCCCATCTCGGCTCTCGAAAGTCGTTGGGCCGATGCCGGTTTCCTGCGAGTGCATCGTTCGTATCTGGTTTCGCTTTCGTTGGTCACCGGAATCAGAAGCGTCGGTTCGGGCTTGGTGGTGTGTCTGCGCGCCACCGGCGCGCTGCCGGCCTGTGAACTCCCGGTGAGCCGGCGGCACACCAGAGAACTGAAGGACCGGCTCGTGCGCGGTCCGCTGCAGTCGTGGTCGTCACGGTGACGAGAGGTGCGCGGTGAGTCAGCCGCACCGGGAGCGGGTGGTGCTCTCGCAGCGCCGCGGCGCGCGCCTGGTGCGCACCCGCGTCGAGGTGCAGGAGCAAACCGAGGTGGGCGACGCGCTGGTGCGAAGCCTGGTGCGTGCGCAACTCCTGCTGTCGCTGCGCCTGGCAGTGATGACGTTGTCGATCCTGTTCGCGATTCCCCTGTTGGGCATGCTGCTCACCCGTTTCACCGATGTCGCGCCGTTCGGTATCGGGTTGCCGTGGTTGCTGCTGGGGGTGGCCATCTATCCGTTGCTGTTCGGCGTCGGCCGCGCGTACGTGCGCCGCGCCGAGCGTAACGAGGCCGAGTTCGTCGGCCTGGTCGAGGACTAGGCGCCGGTGAACGGATCGATACCCGTCGCGACACTGATTGCGTTGATCGTGGCCGCGGTGGCAACTGTCGGCATCGGTGTCTACGGAGTTCGATTGGCCCGCACCACGTCCGACTTCCTGGTGGCCTCGCGGACCGTCGGACCGCGGTGGAACGCCGCGGCCATCAGTGGCGAGTACCTTTCTGCCGCATCGTTTCTCGGTGTTGCCGGTCTCATCGCCAAGTACGGTGCCGATGCGCTGTGGTATCCCGTCGGCTTCACGGCAGGCTATCTCGGTCTACTGCTCTTCGTCGCCGCCCCACTGCGCAGGAGCGGTGCGTACACGGTGCCCGACTTCGTCGAATTCCGGCTCGGCGCACCATGGTTGCGTACCGTGGCCATGCTCGTGGTGGTGGTGATCTGCGCGCTGTATCTGGTGCCGCAGTTCCAGGGCGCAGGCCTGACGCTGAACATCCTCCTCGGGGTGCCGGGCTGGGTGGGAGCACTCGCGGTCGGTCTGATCGTCATCGCGAACGTCGTCGGCGGCGGAATGCGCTCGATCACCTTCGTGCAGGCGTTCCAGTACTGGCTCAAGCTCACCGCGATCGCCATCCCTGCGCTGGTGTTGACCGTCCACTTCGTCGCCGACGACCGCAGCGTCGGTACCGCGGCCCCGCCGACCGTCGCCGAGCAGACCCGGGTCGACATCACCACCGACGTGCTCGTGCAGGTCGACTCGCCGATCGTGGTGTCCGTGGCAGGAACCCTGGACGAGCAGAGCGTCGACGGACGTGTGACTCTCGATGCCGGCGAACACCGGCTCGGGTCCGGGACACTGCTCACCCTCGACGCAGGCTCGCCGGTTCCGGTAGTCGCCGGCGCGCCGACCACCGACCGCGCCTGGGCGATGCCCGGCGGGGGACTGGGCGGTCAGCACCCGCTCTACCAGGTGTATTCACTGATCCTGGCCACGTTCCTCGGCACCCTCGGGCTGCCGCACGTGCTGGTGCGGTTCTACACCAACCCCGACGGCCGAGCCGCGCGATTGACCTCGCTGACCGTGCTGGCGCTGCTCGGCACGTTCTATCTGTTCCCGACGGTCCTCGGAGTGTTCGCCCGGCTCTACGTGCCGCAACTGCTCATCACCGGTGCCTCCGACGCCGCAGTGTTGCTGCTGCCCGGCTCCGTGCTGTCGGGGGTACCCGGCCAGCTGCTGGCCGCACTCGTCGCCGCCGGTGCTATCGCCGCCTTCCTGTCCACGTCGTCCGGCCTGCTGGTCAGCATCGCGGGTGTCCTGAGCACCGACGTGCTCTCGGGCAAGGTCCGAGACTTTCGTGTCGCGGCCGTCCTTGCCGGCGCAGTGCCACTTGCACTGTCGATCGGCGTTGTCTCACTGGATCTCTCGCGTACCGTCGGGCTCGTGTTCGCCGTCGCCGCGTCCACGCTGTGTCCGCTGCTCGTGCTCGGCATCTGGTGGCGCGGACTCACCGCAGCAGGAGCCGCGGCCGGGCTGTTCCTCGGCGGCGGACTCTCCCTCGTCGCCGCGTCGATCTCCGTCGTCACCCCCATCTCCGACGGCGTCCTCGGGGGCTGGGCGGCAGCGATACTCGGCTACCCGGCCGCGGTCAGCGTTCCCGTGGCCTTCGCCGCGATGATCGTCGTCAGCCTCGCCACCCGGCGAACAGTGCCGTCGGACATCTCCCGAATCTTCGCCCGATTGCACCTGCCCGAAGGCCTCGACATGGGCAAAGACCGAGAGCGCGAGCTGTAGCGAGAGGAGGCCGTTCGTCGGGTCTGCGCTACCGCTCGTCGCACACTCCCGCAGCCCGTCGTGTGATCGACGCCACCCCCTGATGTTGTGACCTGACTCTCACTACTGTTCCGAGTCAGCTACAGCTCACATCTACTTCAGGAGTCCAAGGTGACCGCACCGGAAACCAATTCGCCACCGGACGCGCAAGCGTTCGTCGACATGCAGGCCAGTCCCGAGTTCCAGGAACTCCGGCACCGCCTGCGTAGCTTCGTGTTCCCGATGGCCGGGTTCTTCCTGGTCTGGTACGTCATCTACGTGCTGCTCAGCACCTACGCCGTCGACTTCATGTCGACCAAGGTGTGGGGCAACATCAACGTCGGTCTGCTGCTCGGCCTCGGCCAGTTCGTCACCACGTTCGCCATCACCGGCATCTACGTGCGGTTCGCCAACCGTGAACTCGATCCTCGCGCCGCAGCCCTGCGCGCCGAGATGGAAGCCTCCCAGGGAGCGAAGTCGTGAATGTACTAGCCCAGGCCGCCGACACCACCGTCGGTGAACCGCTCGTCAATATCGCGATCTTCGGCGCGTTCGTCCTCATCACGATGGCCGTCGTCATTCGCGCCTCCAAGAAGAACGCGACGTCTGCGGAGTTCTTCACCGCGGGCGGCGGATTCTCCGGACCGCAGAACGGCGTCGCCATTGCCGGTGACTACCTCTCGGCCGCAAGCTTTCTCGGTATCGCCGGTGCCATCGCCGTCTACGGCTACGACGGCTTCCTGTACTCCATCGGGTTCCTCGTCGCCTGGCTCGTCGCGCTCCTGCTCGTTGCCGAATTGCTCAGGAACACCGGCAAGTTCACGATGGCGGACGTGCTGAGCTTCCGGCTCAAGCAAGGCCCGGTTCGTACCGCGGCCGCACTGTCGACGCTGACGGTGTCGCTGTTCTACCTGTTGGCTCAGATGGCAGGCGCAGGCGGACTCGTCGCACTGCTGCTCGACATCTCCGACCGCACCGGACAGTCCATCGTGATCGCCATCGTCGGTGTGCTGATGATCGCGTACGTGCTCATCGGCGGTATGAAGGGCACCACGTGGGTGCAGATCATCAAGGCCGTTCTGCTCATCGCCGGTGCCGCATTCATGACCGTGCTCGTGCTCGCCAAGTTCGGCCTGAACTTCTCCGAGCTTCTCGGCAGCGCGCAGGCGATGGTGTCGAGCTCGGCCGACCCGATCGTCGGTGCTCGTGACGTCATCGAGCCCGGTGCCCAGTACGGCGGCAGCGCCACCTCGAAGATCAACTTCCTGTCGCTCGGCATCGCACTCGTCCTCGGTACGGCAGGTCTGCCGCACGTGCTGATGCGCTTCTACACGGTGCCCACCGCCAAGGAAGCTCGTCGCAGTGTCGTGTGGGCCATCGCGCTCATCGGTGCGTTCTACCTGTTCACCCTCGTGCTCGGCTACGGCGCCGCAGCGATCGTCGGACCCGACCGCATCCTGGCCTCCGCCGGCGGTCAGAACTCCGCAGCCCCGCTGCTGGCCTTCGAGCTCGGCGGCGTCATTCTGCTCGGCGTCATCTCTGCGGTCGCCTTCGCGACCATCCTCGCCGTCGTCGCCGGATTGACGATCACCGCGTCGGCGTCGTTCGCTCACGACATCTATGCGAGCGTCATCAAGAAGGGCAAGGTCGACGACAAGAAGCAGGTCAAGGTCTCGCGGATCACGGCCGTCGTCATCGGCATCCTGGCCATCGGCCTCGGCATCCTCGCGAACGGGCAGAACATCGCCTTCCTGGTGGCGCTGGCGTTCGCCGTCGCGGCAGCAGCGAACCTGCCGACCATCCTGTACTCGCTGTTCTGGCGTCGCTTCACCACCACGGGCGCACTGTTCAGCATGTACGGCGGCCTGATCTCGACGATCGTGCTGATCATCTTCTCCCCGGCCGTGTCGGGATCGAAGACGTCGATGATCCCCGGCTCGGACTTCGCATGGTTCCCGCTGTCCAACCCCGGCATCGTGTCGATTCCGTTGGCATTCATCCTCGGTATCGTCGGAACGCTGATCTCGAAGGACACCGAGAACACCGACAAGCAGGCCGAGATGGAGGTTCGCTCTCTCACCGGCATCGGTGCGGAGAAGGCCAGCGCCCACTGATCCACCTGTAGAACTGTTCGCGAAGTGCCCGTGTGAGCAAGGCCTCACACGGGCATTTTTCGTCCAGCGGTTACCATCCCTGCTGTGGCCAAGCTGAAGGTTTCCCTCGACGTCCCGCTGACTCCCGAGCAGACGTGGGCGCATGCGTCCGATCTGTCCGGCTACGAGCAGTGGCTCTCCATCCACGAAGCGTGGCGCGGTGAGCTGCCCGAGCAGCTGGCCGTCGGCACCACCCTGGACTCCATCGCCAGCGTGAAGGGCATGCGCAACCGCGTCTCGTGGAAGATCGAGTCCTACGATCCGCCCCGGAAGCTCGAGCTCAAGGGCAACGGTAAGGGCGGAGTGAAGATCGGTCTCGACCTGTCTGTGAAGTCCAAGGGTGACGGGTCCGAGATCACGATCGACGTCAACCTGGGCGGTGCCCCGTTGTTCGGACCCATCGGGTCCGGTGTCGCTCGCGCGCTCAAGGGCGACATCGAGAACTCGCTGAAGACGTTCGTCAAGATCTACGCCTGACGGTGTAGGAGTGGAGATACATGCCCGGTAGGCACAGTGCGCCGTCGTCCGCGACGGGCAACAGAGGGTTCGCCAAGTACGTCGTCGTTGCCGTCGTCCTGCTTCTGATCGTCGCAGGCGGAGTGTTCGTGGCGCAGAAGGTCTTCGGCAGCGACTGCGGTGACCCGCCGAACTACACGTTGGCTGCCGACCCCGCGATCGCGCCGGTACTGCAGAAGATCGTCGACGACTCCGCGCCCGAGGATCTCGGTTGTGCCGAGGTGGCGGTGACGGCGATGGAGTCGGGTCAGGTGTCGGCCGCAGTGGCCAAAGGCGACGACGTTCCCTCGCTCTGGATTCCCGATTCGTCGCTGTGGGTCGGCAAGACAGTGCGATCGACCGCCTCGCTGATCGACCTGGCGAGCCAGTCGGTGGCGAGCACCCCGGCCGTCCTCGCAACCCGCAAGGACGAGGTTCCGTTCTTCGACACGTGGCTCACCGCACTGAAGCTCGAAGGTTTGCGCATCGGTAATCCGTTGGCCAACACCATCTCCGACGCGGCGATCCTCGGGGCGGTAGCCGAGGCGGGTGGAGACGAGAAGGCCCTCGATGCGGTGTCCACGGCGCTCGTGCCGATCGCTCAGGCTCAGGCCGCCACCCGAGGCGAAGCCGATCCCACCACCCGGTTGGACGATCTGGTGGCCGACGGCGGCGTGGCCGTGGTGTCCGAGCAGACCATGTTGCAGTACCGAAACGACACCGGTGCCGAACTCGGTGCGACGGTGCCGCCGACGGGCAGCATCTTTCTGAACTTCCCGCTGGCCGTCACCGAGCCTGCAGGCGAGCGGCACGACAGCGCGAAGTCGGTCGGCACCGCACTGGCCGCGGTCATCGAATCCGATCGAGGTCGGGAGATGTTGTCCGAGGCCGGTTTTCGGTCGGAAGACGACGCGCCCCTCGATTCGGATCGTGGTATCGGTGCCGTCGAGAGTCTGGCGATCGGCGACCAGCAGGCTGCCGAATCGGTGCTGCGTCAATATCAGGTGCTGGCGCTCCCGTCGCGAACGCTCGTGATGGAAGACGTGTCCGGCTCGATGAACTACAGCGCCGGGGCGAACACCCGGATCGCGATGACGGTGCAGGCCAGCGAGACCGGGAATCGACTGTTTCCAGACAACGCGTCGATGGGATTGTGGGCCTTCTCCATCGGACTCGGCGGCGGCGATCAGGATTACCGTGAGCTGGCTCCGATCCGGCGGATGGACGAGAAGGTCGGCAACACGACCCAGCGGGAAGTGCTGCTGCAGCAGACTCGCACCCTTCCGTCCCTGGTCGGTGGTGGAACCGGACTGTACGACACCACGTTGGCCGCGTTCCGCACCGTGCAGCAGGGCTACGACCCCGACGCGGTGAACAGTGTCATCATCCTCACCGACGGTGCCAACGAGGACCCGAACAGCATCTCGCTAGACGAGCTGCTGGCCACACTGCGTACCGAACAGGACCCGTCTCGTCCGGTCGTCATCGTCACCATCGGTATCACCGACGACGCCGATGCGGGTGTGCTGCAACAAATTTCTGCTGCCACCGGGGGCACCAGCTTCGTAGCGCGAAACCCCGCCGAAATACCGAACGTCTTCGTCAATGCACTGAGAAGCCGTTCCGGTCGCTGACGGGAGCGGCTATGCTGTGCGCCGCGTGCTCTCCGTCACGTGGGGTAGTGCGGAGAAGTCCCGCAACACAGTCGTGTCGGGGGTATAAGTAGGGGAGTCAGCGATGTCAGGACGTCACAGCGGCAGTAGTCGCAGGTTCAGTCCTGTCGTGACCTGGGGTGCGGCCGCGCTGGCAGTAGTCGTGGTCGCGGCCGGAGGCTGGTTCGGCGTCCAGGCCGTACGCGCAGCGGGTTCGGACTCGTGCGATTCGCTGGACACGGTCTCGCTCGCGGTGGACACCTCGATCGCCGAACCGGTGCAGCAGATCCTGGCCCAGGCGGGCGAGGTGGACCGCGGCTGCGTCGACTTCGAGGTGCGGGCCGAGCGCCCCACCGACACGGCGACCGAGATCGCAGGTACCGACGAGAACCGCCCCGACCTGTGGATCCCGGACTCGACGTTGTGGCTGCTCAAGACTTTGCGTTCGACCGGAGCCCTGCCCGAACTCGCCAAGACGTCGGTGGCGAACACACTGCCCGTGCTGGTGTCGGCCTCCGATACCGCCCCGGTGACCGACACCTGGCTCAGCGTGCTGCAGATGCCGGGCCAACGCATCGGCGATCCGCTCACCAGTAGTGCGTCCAACGCTGCGATCCTCGGTGCGCTGGCCGAGTCCGAGGTCGCGATCTCCGACGCCAAAGCCGTGTCTGCCGCTCTGGTGCCCATGGCACAGGACTTCGGCCGGATAGCCGACACGCCCCACGACACCCCGGACCTCGTCGCCCAGGTGGCGACCGAGGGCGGAACCAGCGTCGCCACCGAACAGGCCGTGCTGGCCTACGAGGCAGCGAACCCCGGATCGTCGCTCACCGAGTCGGTGCCGTCGACGGGCAGCTACTTCCTCAACTACCCCCTCGCCGTCACGGCTCCGGCCGGGTCGGAGTACGACCGCGTCAAGGCCGCCGGGGCCGCGTTGGCGTCGGTGCTGGCCTCGCAGTCGGCGACGGACACACTCGTTGCAGCCGGCTTCCGAACGTCGAGTGGAACCCCCTTGGCCGACGGCAGAGGCGTCGGCTCGGTCGCCGCGTTGGAAATCAAGAATCCGCTGTCGATCGAGACGACGCTGCGCGACTGGGCGGTGCTCGCGTTGCCGCTCCGGACCCTCGTCGTCGAGGACGTATCGGGTTCGATGGCGGCGAAATCCGGCGACTCCACCCGCATCGCGTTGACCGTCGATGCGTCGCTCGGTGCCAACGATCTGTTCAGCGACCAGACGCAGATGGGGCTGTGGGCCTTCTCCATCGGACTCGGTGGTGGAAAGCAGGATTACCGAGAACTGGTGCCGCTCGGCCCGGTGAGCAACACGTTCGACGGTAAGCCGCAGCGTCAGGCCATTCTCGATGCAGTCCGTGGGCTACCGGCTCTGGTCGGAGGCGGGACCGGACTTTACGACACGACGCTGGCGGCGTTCCGACGTGTCAAGGAGGGCTACGACCCCGATTACGTCAACAGCGTCATCATCCTCACCGACGGCGCGAACGAGGACAACGGCAGCATTTCTCTGGATCAGCTTCTCGCTGCCCTGCAGAAGGAGCAGGATCCGGTGCGTCCCATCGTGATCATCACGGTCGGTGTCACCAGTGATGCCGATCCGGTTGCGCTGCAGCAGATCTCCGCGGCCACCGGTGGTACGAGCTATGTCGCGGAGGATCCCCGCGATATCCCGGACGTGTTCGTCAAGGCGTTGAACTCGCGCACCGAGCGTCTCGCGGGGGAGTAGCTCACCGCAGCAGGAAGCTGATCGTGATCGCGGCCGCGCAGGCCAGCGTCACCACCACCAGTGTCGCCGCGTCCGAGCCCTTGAAACGTGCCTCGGTGGCGGTGATCATGCCGGTGCCCCCGCGTGCGGTGATGGCCTCACCCATTTCGTCCGCGCGCCTGATGGCCACCGACATCACCGTGGTCACGATGTCGACCAGCGAATTGTCCGACGCACTGTTGACCACGGGTTTCGGTCGCAGCCGCCGGGCGGCGTTGAGGGTGCGCATCTCCTCGATGAGCAGCGGAAGCGACCGCAGGCTGAGCGCCACGGCGATCGCCCACTCGTCCACCGGCAGCTTCAGCTTCTTCAGCGGTGCACCGAGTTTCGACACCGCCGGAGCGATGTCGCTCATCGACGTCGTCCACCCGATCATCATCGATGCGCCCAGCAGAACGAACACGAACAGCGTGGCACGGAAGTACAGCAGAACCGCTGCGCCGCCGATGGGCAGATTGATCAGTGCTCCGACGCCGAAGAGCGCCCAGATCCACCACGGTGGCCGAGGTAGAGCCGTGATCGGAATGTGGGCGATGACAGCCGCGACGACCAGCAGCGCGAACACGATGCCGAGGGCAGGCCACGTCGGAGCCACGACGAGGGTGATGCTGAGCAGCAACACCACGATGAGCTTGGTGCCCGCCCACAGTCGATGAATGGGTGAGAACCGCGGAACCTGGCGCAGTACGACGGTCGTCACGAATGCACGCTCCCATGAATCGAATCGGAGACGATATGGCCGTCGGCCATCGTGATGGTTCGACTGCAGACGGCGTCCATACCGTCCACGTCGTGCGAGATGACCACGATCGACACGCCGCGCTCACGCAGGCCGGCGAGGACGCCGATGATGTCGTCGCGCCCGGGCGGGTCCAGTCCGGCCAGCGGCTCGTCGAGCACCAAGATGCGGGGTCGACGAGCGATCAGACCGGCCAGCACCACGCGTCGCATCTGCCCGCCGCTGAGCGAGTCGACGTCGCGTGCGGCCAGTGACCGGTCGAGGCCGACGGCATCCATCGCGGCCGACACTGTGGCAGAACCGGTTTCGGGCCCCGAGGCCGCGGCGATGTCCTCGGAGACGGTGCGCCGCTGCAACTGCAGGCGCGAATGCTGAAAGGCCAGCCCGACGTCGCCGACTCGCGACGTCATCGCCTTGCCGTCGAGCTGCGCGACGCCGGTGGTGGGCCCGGTCAGGCCGGCCATGATCCACGCCAAAGTCGACTTGCCCGAACCGTTTCCGCCGAGAACGAGAACTCCCTCGCCTCGCTTGACGGTGATGTCGACGCCGTTCAACGCCGATTGTGCCCACGGGGTGCGCCTGTTGTAGACGTGCCGCACGTCGCGTAGTTCGAGCAGGCGCGGGCTCGAATTGTCGTGCAGGACAGCAGTGTTGCCGGTCCTGGTCTGCATCCACAGAGTGTCGTGCTCCACCTGCATGCCTTCGTGCAGGTGTACGACGCGATCAGCGGCAACAGTTTCCGAGACATGATGGGTGACGAGTACGACCGACATCCCGTGCCGACGGGGCAGTGCCGCGAGTAGTGAGACCAGATGTTCCCGGCCCGAGGCGTCGATCATGGCGGTTGCCTCGTCGGCGATCAGCAGAGCGGGACGCCGAGCCAGGGCCGCGGCGACGGCAAGTCGCTGCATCTCGCCGCCGGAAAGCGAGGCCGTGTCGCGAGCACCCATGCCGCTCAACCCCACCTCGTCGAGCAGGGCGTCGACGTCGGGGCGAGAGTCGCCGGGTGGCAGTCCCCATACGACGTCGTCGGCGACGCGGGTGCCGAGGATCTGGCTTTCGGGTCGCTGCAACACCACTGCGGTGCCGCCGTACCGTCCGAGTCCGGTGGAGCCGGGACGAGTCACCGACCCCTCGGAGGGTTCGCGGCCTGCGAGAATTCGCGTCAGCGTGGATTTGCCGGATCCGTTGTGGCCGACGATCGCGACGAATTCGCCCGGTTCGATGTGCAGGTCGATGCCGCTCAACGCTGCCGATCTGCTACCGGGATACCGGTAGCCCACGGCGGTCAGGGTGACGGGCAGTGGCGCGATCTCGTCGTCGATGCCCGAGACGAACGGCTCCGGTGTGGGGATGGCCGAGAGGCGATCGAGGATGGCGGTGAGGATCAGCCACGCGAACAGAGTTCCGGTGACGATGCCGAATGCGATGGACCCGCCGACCCACCACCACCAGTTGTCGAGTACCGCTGTGCTGCTGCTGCGAATGACATCGGGGATGGCCTGCGGGGCGGATACGCGCTCGAACAGTCGGGAGATGCCTTCGATGGTGTTGCGGAGCGTCTCGAGAAACAGCTGCCGTAGCGGGACGAGGATCAGCAGCAACAGCACCGCGAGGGCTCCGAGTGCCGGTCCGACGATTGCCGACGTGACGAGCACGCCGAACAGGCCTTGTTTCCGGCGCTTCGCCCGGCCGACCAGACCGCCCAGCAATGCCGCACTGGCCACGGTGAGCGCCGTCTGAGTGCCGGCCGCGACGAATCCTACGAGTATGCCCGCCACCGCTGAGGTGACCAATGCTCGCGTGCGATAGCGCAGGGCCACCACCGACATGGGAATAGCGGCGACAACCTGCAGAATCGCTGCCATCGGCACCAGCACGCCGATCACCGTCAGCGCGACGGTGAAGCTGCTCATAACCGCAGCGGTCGCCAATTCTTGCGGACCGAGGGGCCCGGACTCGGGACGGTGGGCAGCGCTGACGGTCACCGCTCCAGTGTGCCAGCTCGACTGAGGCACACTGTCTGCGTGACTTCCGAGATCGCGACCCGCAGGCGACTTCATCCGGCATGGATCGTCGCCGCGGTGGCCTTCCTCGCTCTCGTCGGTGCGGCGGGGTTCCGGGCCGCACCGAGCGTGTTGATGGTGCCGCTGCAGGAAGAGTTCGGTTGGCCGCGGTCGATGCTGTCGCTGGCGGTGGGCGTCAACCTGGTGCTGTTCGGTCTGACGGCACCGTTCGCCGCGGCGTTGATGGAGCGTTTCGGGATCCGAGCTGTGACGTCGACGGCGTTGGTCGTCGTGGCCGCGGGCAGCGCTCTGAGTGTGTTCGTGACCCAGGCGTGGCAGTTGGTGTTGACGTGGGGCGTCATGATCGGGTTGGGCACCGGGTCGATGGCTCTGGTGTTCGCGGCGGTGGTGACGAATAGATGGTTCGTGCAGCGTCGCGGGCTCGTCTCGGGCGTGTTGACCGCGGGCAGCGCGACGGGGCAGTTGATCTTTCTGCCGTTGATCGCTCAGCTGGTCGACCGATCCGGTTGGCGCGCAGCGTCGTTCCTCATCGCCGGGGGCTCGCTGATCGTGGTGCCGTTCGTGTTGCGGTGGCTGCGCAACATGCCGACCGATGTCGGCGTGACTCCGTACGGCGCACCCGCCGACTACGTCCCGCCGGCGGCGGTGTCGACCGTGAACCCGGCGCGCGCAGCGGTACAGGCTCTACGCGACGCGAGCCGAGTACGAACCTTCTGGGCGTTGGTGCTCGGATTCGCGATCTGTGGCGCAACGACCAACGGGCTCATCGGAACTCACTTCATACCGTCGGCGCACGACCACGGAATGCACGAAACCACCGCAGCGGGTCTGCTGGCGGTGGTGGGAACCTTCGACATCGTCGGGACGATCGCATCGGGTTGGCTGACCGATCGAGTGAATCCGCGGTATCTGTTGGCAGCCTATTACGGCTTTCGCGGAATCTCGCTGTTGTTTCTGCCGTGGTTGCTGTCGGCGACCATCCAACCGTCGATCGTCATCTTCGTGGTCATCTACGGATTGGATTGGGTGGCAACGGTTCCGCCCACGATTGCACTGTGCCGAGAGGTGTTCGGCGACAAGGGTTCTCTGGTGTTCGGGTGGGTGTTCGCTTCACACCAGATCGGAGCGGGTATCGCGTCCGTCGTCGCGGGCATCGTGCGTGACGCCACCGGCGCATACACGATGGCGTGGTTCGGTGCGGCCAGCCTGTGCGCGGTCGCGGCCGTCGTGAGCATCAGAACAGGAAAGCCCTCGTAGCGAGGGCTTTCCTGTTTCCGAACTTCGGGTCAGCGGCTGCGCTGGCTCGTGGCCGGGCCTGCTGCGCGACGGCTGTGGCCGCCGCCACCGGAACGCGGCTGTCCACCGCTGCGCGGCTGTCCACCACTGCGCGGCTGACCACCCGAGCGGGCCGGGCCGCCGCGTCGCGCGTTGTTGTTGCGCGGGGCTCCGGTGCGTGCCGGTGCCGGCTCTGCCTTCGGTGCAGGCTCGACGTAACGGGCCTGCTCGCCGACGAGGTTTGCCACTGCAGGCGAGTCGGCGGTGACGCGGATCGGGGTGACCTTGATGTCGGCCTTGCGCAGCAGCACTGCGGTGTCCTTGCGCTGCTCGGGCAGAACCACGGTCACGACGTCGCCTGCGCTTCCGGCGCGCGCGGTGCGGCCGGAGCGGTGCAGGTACGCCTTGTGCTCTGCTGGGGGATCGACGTGGACGACCAGCTGAACGTCGTCGACGTGGACGCCGCGGGCTGCGACGTCGGTGGCGACGAGCACGCGGGCCTGGCCGGAGGAGAAGGCCGCGAGGTTGCGGTCACGTGCGGCCTGCGAGAGGTTGCCGTGCAGGTCGACGGACGGGATTCCGGCGTCGGTGAGCTGCTTGGCGAGCTTGCGGGCCTGGTGCTTGGTGCGCATGAACAGGATGCGGCGTCCGGTGCCGGAGGCGAGCTGGTGAACCAGCTTCTTCTTGGCTTCGACGCCGTCGACCTCGAACACGCTGTGAGTCATGGCCTCGACGTGTGAAGTGGCCTCGTCGACGGAGTGCGTGATCTGGTTGTGCAGGAAGCGCTTGACCAGTTTGTCGACACCGTTGTCCAGGGTCGCCGAGAACAGCATGCGCTGACCCTTGTCGGGGGTGGCGGCGAGGATCCGGGTGACGACGGGCAGGAACCCGAGGTCGGCCATGTGGTCTGCCTCGTCGAGGACGGTGATCTGTACGCCGTCGAGAGTCAGGTGGCGCTGCTTCATGAGGTCTTCGAGGCGTCCGGGGCAGGCGACGACGATGTCGACACCCGACTTGAGTGCGGAGACCTGGCGAACCTGCGAGACACCACCGAAGATCGTCGTGACCTTCAACGAGTATGCGGCGGCGAGGGGTTCGATCGCGACGGCGATCTGGGTGGCGAGCTCACGCGTCGGCGCAAGGATCAGGCCGCGCGGGCGGCCGGGCTTGCGGTTGCCGGGGAGTTGGCCGGCGAGACGCGCGACCATGGGGATGGAGAATGCGAGTGTCTTTCCGCTGCCGGTCTTTCCGCGTCCGAGTACGTCGCGTCCCTGCAGTGTGTCGGGGAGCGTGTCGGCCTGGATGGGGAAGGCCTCGGTCTTGCCCTGGCTCGCGAGTACGTCTGCGATGGCCTGGGGTACTCCGAGTGCAGCAAAAGTCTGTGGGGTCGTCATTGTGATGAAAAGTGCCTTTCGGGCAGGGTGTTGCACCTGCGGGCCTTCGGGCCGAGATGCAAGGTGGCGAGACTGCCGGTGGGCAGTTTCGATCGCCGTAAGAGAAGCCTGTGCGGGGTGCACATGGTGATTCGGGAGCATTCCACGACGTCTGACGTGCAGTTACGCGCGTCGATACCGAGTGTAACCGAGTGCGGACCCGATCTCTTCCCGCGGTCGACGGTCACGCGGCGTCGGAGCCGAACAGTCCGTCGATGTAGACGTTCTCCGCCGGGGAGCTGTAGAGCTCGACCACCGGCATCGGCGGCGCGCTCGAATCGTACGTGTGCCCGGTGGGTGAGATGAGCCTGTAGCGATGTCGCGCGTTCCGTTTGTCTCGTAGTGCTTCGGCCGTCCAGCCGTCGCCTTCTTTCGCGTAATTGCATGCGGCACACAGGCCTGCGCCGTTTTCGGCGCTGGTCGCTCCGCCCGCCGTGTGCGCGATGATGTGGTCGTGGTGCCGGATGGGCGCGTCGCACCACGGGGTGCGGCACGTGCGATCGCGGAGATCGATAAGGCGTCCCAATGCGGTGGGAAATGCGCGGGATGTGGATTCGACGGCTGTCAGTGCGCCGGTTTTCGGGTGGGCATAGAGGCGACGTAATGCGACGCGCGTCTCATTGCCCTGTGCGTCGTCGAGTGCGTCGCGCACGAGTTGGCGTGCGACGTCCGATGGGATGTCGCCGTAGCCGTGCAGATATGCGGACGTGTCGCCACCGGCGAGCAGGGTCGAATCCGAGATGACGATGTCGACGGTGACCGGTGGACCCTGAGCGGCCGATGCGCCGGTGACTCGCTCGAACACCAGGTCGGCCATGATCTGGTCGCGGCTGCGTGTGTCGCCACCTGCGTTGATGACGGTGTCGGCGTCGCGCCGCAGGGTCGCCCACATGCAGACGGTCTTCTCCATCGAGGTGAGCGCGGTGAAGAATCCCATCGATTCGGGTGCGGGGCGCGTACTGACTCGGCGTGCTGCGTATGCCTTTGCGCGTCGCTTGACCTGGGAGGCGGCGTCCAGTTCGTTGGCGAGTGCGCGGGCGCGACCTTCGATGGTGCGATCTCCTGCACCGGCGAGGTTGGCGGGGTCTGCGCACAGGAGTTCGTCGATGGTCCGGCGATCCTCGACGGTGAGGCATGCTGTTTCGCGGGCGAGAATCATGACGCGCCACTCGTTGAGTTCGCCGGCTTTCAGGCGGGCCAGGGTGTGTGGCATTTCGTGAACGAGCGCACGAGCAAGCCCGAGGTGAGTGCCGCCGCGGTTGGGTGACTCTCGTCGAGCCAGGCCGATCTGCGACGCAATTCCTGTGCGCCACTGCGCTTTCGGTTTGCCACGTTCACGACGTTCGGTGCTGATCACGGTTGCAACGGCATCGGTCACCACGGCTTGGGTTGCCACACTGACGCATTTGACGGTTTCGAGAGCAGAGATGAGATCGATGCCTGCTGCTGCGTCGACAGCGATGTCGGACGCCTGAAGACGCGCAACGAACCTCAACACCTCAGCGGATGTGAGCGGTGATTCCTGTACAGCTGTGACCACGAGTTCCTCCCCAGTACTCGAATGCATGTTCGATATTAGACGTGTTTCCTCGGTCTGGCAAGGGTTGGCCGGATGGCTGTCGAGGGAGCAAACGGCATCGGTGGAAACGCTCCCGACTACCGACGGCGACGTTTCCGGCCCCACTCGACAAGGCGAACAGGACAACGATATGACGACGATGCAATCGCTCGACCAGCGTGAACACGCGGAACCAAAGCTCAAGGGCTTCAGGGCTTCAGGGCTATTGGCTATGCGCGGGTCTCGACCAGCGCCCAGGAGAAGGGGCATGGCCTCGGCGCACAGTCGGACGCGATGCGAAAACACTGCCAAGCCAACGAGCTCCAGTTACTCACTGTCACATACGATGTGATGAGCAGTGGGAGCGTGCCCAAGCTCTTCGGGCGACACACGGCCATCGCAGCAATTGAGTCTGGTTTCGCGGACGGCCTGCTGGTCAGGGCGCTCGATCGCGCCGCGTGGACCAGCTCGATGCTACTTCAATCGCCAAGCGCGCCAATACGAATGGCTGGACGTTGCTTGACTGCAACGGGGCTAAGTCCAGCGATGCGAGCCAGCGCCTGCTCTTCGACATTCGAGTAGCGATGGCGGCTGACGTCTACGCCGACTACATCGCGGAGAACGAGGGCGGGAAGCAAGCCCCGCTCATCCGGCCTGCGGCGCAGTCCGAATCAGCTCGGAATCGACCGGCCTCGCAGGAGGCGTCGAACGTGGTACCGCTCTTCGGTAGACGGCGGGGGTAGTGCGCTACGGGGTGTAGTTGCCCTTGTATTCCGGGCAGGAGTAGTCGGTGGTGTGAGGTACAGAATTTGCGCGTCGACAAGCTCCCAGCCGTTGAACTTGCTGGGAGCGCCGTTGCGGTAGTTAGTCTTTAGCCAGGCCAGGGCGTCGTTTACGAGGGCTTCCGGTGAGGCACCATTGTCCAGGCTGTCGCAAATTGAGCGTGCCGCTGGCATAAGAGGCACGCGCCCGATACGGCCCAGCTATCCAGGAACGATGCGTCGAACCCCGCGGGCTCAGCGGCCTGCCTGGCTGTCGAGGTCGTTGCGGTCGTCGTAGCCGCAACCGACGACGGAGCGTCCGTGGCGGCAGGCTCTGGCGCGGAGCTGCCGCACGCGGAAATGAGCAACGAGACCGCTACAGCTTCAAAACAGACAAAGGGGTACGTTTCATAAGCGGATCATAGCGGCCTTGACTGAAATCACGCCCCCTACTTTTCAGGTAGGCGGAGACTCGGTCTTGCCACCCAGCGTCTTTAGCCGGTCGTGAAGCTCGGTTAGCTGCGAGTTTGATACCGCTTGCCAGCCGACGCCCCGAATCCTGTGTTTTTTCCACATGGCTTCGATTGTGAAGACTAGAAGTAAGACGCTACAAACTACAGCAAGAGCGACGTATGTGACCTTGTATCCGCCAGAAAGATTGACCTGGTCTGAGAATGCCATCCAGAACAGCACATAGGTGATAAGTGCGAGCGGTACATAGGTCACAAACGATCGCCAGTCGCGGCGTTTCGCGGTTTCAGATTGTCCATAAGCGCGAACCCGCAGATCGATGTAGTCCTGCAGCCATTCACGCGTAGGGGTGTCGCGCATCTTCTCTGCTAATTCGGCATCGTTGGTCAATGCTTCCCAGCGGCCATGGCGTCGATTTATCCACCAATTGAGGGAAACTAGAATTATTGCAGTGAGTACGGCAGCTGCAAACGTTCCGTAGTTTGACCCCTGTAGCCAATCCAAGAATGAGTCACCCGGTGCAGTTGCAGGCTCGCCCTGCCCAATCGGCGTCATTCCAGTCCTTCTGCAGTTGCAGGCGCGGTCGGCGGCAGGTTCGCGCGTAGATGCGCCGCCTTGAATACTTTGGCGGACATCGCACGGTAGCCAGTAGTGAACGGCGGACGCATCTCAGGGCTCTGCTGATGTCCGATAGCTCGAACACCCAACCGACCTTCATAGATTGCGTCATACTCGCGAATGACGGAGCAGAGCTCGTCGATCTCAGGGTTTAAAATCGCGACGATCTTCTTGTTTAACTCTGCGAGTAGTGACGTGGCCTCACCGGCCATTTGGTAAACACTCGGATCTCCAGGTAGCCCGCGAAGTTCAGTCTTCAGCTTGGCGTTTAAATGTCCTTTCATATCTAGCAACACCGATCGATCCATCGATACGTCGA
Source organism: Rhodococcus sp. NPDC077669 (assembly GCF_040686915.1). Classification (NCBI taxonomy): domain Bacteria; kingdom Bacillati; phylum Actinomycetota; class Actinomycetes; order Mycobacteriales; family Nocardiaceae; genus Rhodococcus; species Rhodococcus sp. NPDC077669. The sequence goes on from NZ_JBFBMD010000018.1 coordinate 28,253, forward strand.
ACATCGCCAAAGTTTGACCCTGATGGGCGCGTGCTTCGCCTTTCAGGGACAGTGCCAACATCGAATAGTGCACCAACGCATTCCTCAGCTTGTATAAGTATCGGTATCCGAAACAGTCGTCGTATAGCTCGCCAAAAAGAGTTTTCATCTTGATATGTTCTGGCGAATCTTCGCCAAACTTCTTCTTGACTTGTATGTAATTTTGCTCCTGATGGTGGTGGATAGTCGAACAAAACGCCAGGATTGAGCACCGAAGTCGAGTGCCCCATTCGACGAAACTATCAGGATCGGTGTGAGAGATTTTTCCTTCGCGTAGTGCTGTCGACGCTTCTTCCCAGATTCGGAACATCTCCAAGGCAGATTGTTTAACGAAAACAAACATATTAACACTGATAATGTCGTACACCGTCCAGTATGCATTGGCATATCGATGGTATGCCTCGGCATCGAAGTCGCAGATCTTCTCGAACACAACCGAGGCTCGACCGGTCGGATCGTCGCGGATCAATAACGCCCCGTAGGACTCGACAGGGCTGTTGCTGTGATCGTTCGCAGAGGCAGACTCTTGCATTGTCATGCTCACAGCATGACAGACCCTACCGACAGGTTTGCTTAGCTGCCTACTGGCCAAAAACAGAAGAGACACGGGGCATATGCCGCACCGTGCCTCTCCTTCAAGCCATTGACAGGATTCGAACCTGCGACCTCCCCCTTGGCATGGGGGTGCTCTATCCACTGAGCTACAACGGGTTAGTGGGTCGACTTCTCGACCACACTAGTATGCCATATCCGCGCTTCACGCGTGAATTGCGCGCGTTTTAGGCTTGACGCGTTAGTTCGGACCCTCAGATTGGGCCTTGCAAGCGCTCTACCTCCGGTTATACGTGGTGCCCTCGGCAGGATTCGAACCTGCGACCTACCCTTTAGGAGAGGGTTGCTCTATCCCCTGAGCTACGAAGGCTGGTGATCGAACGGGTGCTCCAAAGCCCTTGTTGGACAAAGGCTTTCGATCAATCGAACAATCTGGTTGCGGGTGGGTCGCTGTCGTACTGCACAGCGGGCCCACATCGCGGTTGTCAGTCTAGCGGTCCGCACCGCAGATCGTGAAGCAGGTTCGCGCTGCTGGTCACCACACCGGTCAGTGATGCGATCAGATTCAGGGCGGTGCGGTGCTGGTGGGCGGTGTAATCGGCGACCGATTCGATGCCGACGAAGCACTGAATGTCGCGGGCAAAAGCGTCGAACGTCGTCGCGAGAATTCCCGCCGAGGCGAAGACGCCCACGATGACCAGCTGGTCACGGCCTCGTCGGCGTAGTTCGACCTCGAGATCGGACGCGTAGAACGCGCTGTAGCTACGCTTCGCGATCGGAACGAAGTCCGGCTCGGCGACCGCCACGTCCTCGGCAGACGGGCCCAACCCCCACATCGGTCCCAGCAGCCCACGCTGCTCGATCGTGTCGGACGGCCGTGGCCCGCTCGCCAGAATTGGCACTCCGACGGACCTGGCGCGCGCGACCACCGCCGACGCTTCCTCAGCCACCCGCGCATGAACCGAGGAGTGCAGCACGTTCAGGTAGTACGGCTGCATGTCATGAACCAGAAGTGCCGCGCGCTCGGGCCGCAACTCCCACTCGGGACCACCCACACAGTCGCGCAGAGTCTCGACCGCGTACTTCTCTACTTCGACGCTGAATGTGGCCACGTCGGTCATCCTCGTACAAACGCGCGCGCATTTGCCAGACGCGCGCAGAGTCGTCAGCCGCTGGCTGTCTATTTCGCTCGCACCTGACGAACGCGCGCGCGTTTGCGAATCCCGAGGCCGAGAACCCGATCGCCTGTCACCGTCAGTCCGCCGCAATAGCATCCACGATGTTCAGGCGTGATGCGTGAACCGCAGGCGGAGCCGATCCCATTAGTGAGAGGCCCAACGCGACGAGTCCGTACAACAGCACCGTCCAACTGGCGTTGTACTGCACGGGAATTCCGATGCTGGCACCGAGGATCAGTGTGCTCAGGTATTGCAGGCCGGCACCGATGATCAGCCCCAGGATGCCGCCGACAATCCCCACGGACAGTGCCTCCGCCAACACCATGCGTGCCAGGGTTCCTCGGCCGCCGCCCATGGCGCGCAGTACTCCGAGTTCACGTCGACGTTCGAGTACCGACAGCGTCAATGTGTTCAGCAATGCGACGGCAGCGACCAGTGCGACGATCCACTGCAGTGCGATGGCCAGCGCACCGGATTGGCGGATGGCCGCGCTGGTGCCCTCGAGTGCCGCGGCGCCCGTGTACACGAATGCCTCGGGCGGCAGTGTCGATCGCAGCGAATCCTGCACGGCTGCAACGTCTCCGTCGACGGTGATCTCGAGGTACGTCGCACCCGGGCGGTCGTAGAAGCGCTGCATCGATTCCAGTGAGATCGCCATCGTTCCGCCGGCGGCGTTGATGTAGTCCACGAGATCGAGCACGCGTACGTTCTGCACCCCGGTCGGCGTCGGTAGATCGATGGCGTCTCCCGCCGTCACTCCCAGCGTCGTACCGAGCGCCTTCGAGAGCACCACCCCGTCGCCCGCGAGCAATCCGGCGCGTACGTCTGTGGGGAGCGAGGCCAGTGTCACCGCGTTGCTTCCGTCGGCGACGCCTTGGATGGAGACCAGCTCGTCGTCGATGGTCGCGTAGGCCCACTGCCCTTCGACGACGCGGGAGACGCCGGGTGTCGCCCGCACGGCCTCGTCGACGGCGGCGGGAACGATCGGGCCCGACGGTATGGCGTCGGGTGAGCTCATCGATACGTACAGGTCCGTGTCGGCGAGCGACGACAGTGACTCGGCGGCGGAGTCGGTCATGTTCGTCAACGAACCGGACACTCCCACACTGACTCCCACGGCGATGACGATGGTCATCACCGTCGCCCAGATGCGCCGCGGGGCGCGTTCGATCGTCGCGGTGGCGAGCCGTCCGGCACCACCCCATCGGCGGGGCACAGCGCCGGTGGCCCAGACGATCGGCCCGGTTCCGCCGACGCACAGTGCGACGACGCCGAACATGAACAGGGCACCGGCACCGAGGGTCAATTGCCCGTCCACGTTGACGGCGAACACGAACGATCCGGCGATGGCGAGCAGACCGAACACCGTGGCGGCCAACGTGAACGACAGTTTCGGACCACCGGTTGTTTCTCCGCCACCGACCGCCAATGCTTCGATCGGCGAGATGCGATACACCTGAACAGCAGCCAGAGCGGACGCGCCGACGCAGGCCAGCACGCAGGCCACGATCGCGACGGGAATGGCGAAGCTCGGCAACACGTATTCGATTCGCGCATCGAATGCTTGCGACAGGAACGGCGGCAGGCTCTCGATGGCAATGCGGCCCATGATGATTCCGAGAGGTACCCCGACGGCACCGCCGACGAGACCCACCAGTACCGACTCGAACAACAGGTCGCGGACGATGTCCGCGCGCCGACCGCCGACCGCTCGGAGCAGGGAGATGGTGGGGCGACGCTTGGCGATGGCCATGTTCATGACGTTGAACACCAGGAACGCCGCGACGACGAACGCGATGAGGGAGACCATCAGCGTCGCATTACGCGTCAGGCTCATGGCCTGATCGGCTCTGTCGGCCCGAAATTCCGGATTCATCACCGACACTCGGCCGGCCAACGCCGCGTCGAGGTCCGATCGCAGGTCGTCCCCGCCACCGAGAACGAAGATCGAATCGAGCTGACCCGGACGGTCGGTCAACGCCTGCGCGGTGGGCAGCAACGTGACCGCGAACATGCCCCCACCGATGCGCTGCGTACCAGGGCCGTCGATCACGCCCACTACCGCAGTGGGTCGGTCGGCGATCGTGACCGTGTCACCCTGCGTCAATCCCGTTGCTGCTCCGACCAATACGCCCGACGGGTCGGACAGCAGACCCGCTGCGTTGCCGACCGCACCCTGCAGATCGGACTGCAGTGCCGTGATCGATGAATCGACACCCAGTACCGTCAGCTCGCCGACATCGGATCGTACGATGCTGCGGAGCAGGGGTACCGCCGCATCGACGCCCGCAACACCGCGTACGGCGTCGAGTTCGTTCTGGTCGAATCCGGAATCGGTCACGCCGACCACTTCGTACTGCGCGTTGCCTGCGATCGACACCGCCAGACGTTCGACGGATCCGGTCAGCGACCCGTACGTGCCGAGGACGGCGATGAGCAAACCCGCGGCGACGGCCACGACTCCCGCCGAGACCAGCGAACGCACCCAGTGCATTCGGAGGTCTCGGAGGCTGATGACGCGAAATCTGCTGAGCGCGGTACCGATCACCGAGGTGTACCAGCGGTGTCGGTGTCGGTGTCGGTGTCGACGCGGCCGTCGATCATGCTGACGACGCGATCGGTCGACCGAGCCGCCTCGAGGTCGTGGGTTGCCATCACCACTGCCCGACGCCCCTCGCTGCCGTGGGCTACGTCGGCAAGAATCTCGAGGACGTTGTGGGAGGTCTTGGAATCGAGGTTGCCCGTCGGTTCGTCGGCGATCAGCAGCGCCGGGTCCATCATCAGGGCTCGGGCGATGGCGATACGTTGAATCTGGCCGCCCGACAGTTGCGCCGGGCGGTGTTCGGACCGCTGCGCCAGCCCCACCATGTCCAACAGCCGCATCGCGTCGGCTTTCGCCTTCTTGATGGGGGTTCCGTCCAGCAGCTTCGGAACGGCGACGTTCTCCCACGCCGACATGGTCGGCAGCAGGTTGAAGAACTGGAAGACGAAGCCCACCTGATGGCGTCGGAAATCGGACTGTGCGTTGTCGTCGAGGGTGGTGACCTCGACGTCGTTGAATCGGATGGACCCGGCCGTCGGGGTGTCCAGCGCGCCGAGCATGTGCAGCAGTGTCGACTTACCTGCTCCGGACGGCGCGACCAGCGACACGAACTGCCCACCGTCGATCGTGAGATCGATGCCGTCCAACGCACGGACCGGTTGTTCGCCGGTGGGGTACTCCTTGACCACGCCGGACAACTGGAGCTTCAACTTCGTCATGCATGATCCCCTGCTTCTCGAATACTTCCGACGCTACCTGCCGTCGGGTCGAGAAACCGGTCGGAGTTCTCAGATCACGCTGCGCCGCGCGAGGATTCGAGCCGTCTGGCCACCAGTGCCGCCTGGAGGTGGCGGATACCGGAGGGACGAGTCGGGTCGAACCCGGTCAGTTGTGCGATTCGCTTGAGGCGATAGTCGACGGTGTTGGTGTGCAGATGGAGTTGCCGGGCGGAGCGCTGACGGTTGAGGTCGTGCGAAATGTGGATCTCGAGGGTCTCGAGCAATTCGGGTGACGAATCGAGTGGCTCGAGGATCTGGGTGAGGTGGCGTCGACCCGGTCCGGGACGAGTGAGCTGGTACTCGAGCACCAGGTCGTCCATCCGGTACAACCCGGACGGGCGGTGCAGCTGATGAGCCAGGGACAGCAGTTCGTGGACCTGGTCTGCTGCGGTGGGAATGTCGGCTGTCGCAGCCTGCTCGGCGGTGGCGGTGACGGGGACCTCTGCGGCGGTACCGATGCGGTGCACCAGCGCCTCGACCCACTCGTCGTCGTGGACGCCGGGGATCAGGACGGTTCCGCCCTCGGTGCTGAGCAGCGACAGGGGAGTGCGTCCGCACACGGTGGCCAGTTCGGCCTGCACGCGACGCAGCTTGCGCCGTGCAGCCACCGTCTTCTGGATGTTGGGGTCGTTCTCGTCGGGGTGCGGCGGTACCGACAGTGCGAGCACGAGGTAACTGTCGGCGAGTTCGATGCCCGACTGGCGGGCCATCGAGACGGCGTTGTGTCCGCTCAGCAACGAGGTGACCAGCGTGTGCGCGGCTGTGTGATGCTCGCTCGCCACCGCCTGAAGCTCTTCGACGTAGCTCTTGCTGGCCGCGATCGAGACCTTCTCCGACAGCAGCACGAACATGCGCGCAGCCTCGATCAACTGGGCGGCGTCGCCTTCTCCTGCCCGCTTGGACACCAGATTCCAACCGATCTGAATGCCCTCGTGGTAGACGCTGAGGACGGACTCGAGCGGGACACCCTCACGAGCCCATTGACTGGCCTTGGCGCGCAGTTCGGCCAAGTCGGACTCGGCAGGTGCGCGTCGCTCGTCGAGCATCTGCACGGCGATGCTGATGCACTTGACGGTGAATTCGGTGACGTCTCCGTGGAGTTGTTCACCGGGAAGTGAACCGCAGGGAGTATTGGCGGCGAAGTGGCCTACCAGGAGGCGCGCCACTGCGCGAAAATCGCGAAGGGGAGCCGAAGCAGGCTGCCCTGCGACCATGATTTCGAGGCCAGTCGAGTTGTGAACGGTCACAGATCAACCCTTCGTGTTGGATTCTTCAGGTTTTGAGAGAGCTACCGTACTCACGCGTAGAAACGCGCTTCCTGTCGTGAATCTATACAACTTCAGCCGAAATGGCAGGTTTTTCAAACTTTGAGTTTGTTTCCTGGCCTCTAACAGGATCGATCATAGGTTGTTATCTACGTGTGATCCATGGTTTCGGCAAAACTCGTTGTGATTTATCTCGAGCGGGCCACGAGGGGCCTTGCGACTTGCCCTAAACAATGCAGAAGGCGGTCCCATCGCCTGCGCTACGCGCCTACTTTGATCTCGGATCGGTCCGGACGAGCGGGGTGAGAGGACGAGTATGCGCAGCGACATCGGGCAGTTCACGGTTCTACGGGAACTGCAGCCGACGATCGACGACAACCTCGCGCGCCACCGCTCGACAGCTGTCTCCTGGCAGCCCACGGATTTCGTCCGGACCGAGATGTACTGGGGAACGCGTACGTCACCGCTGACCGAAGCCGCCAAGGCGGCACTGGTCACCGATCTCCTCACCGAGCAGAACATTCCGCTGTATCGGTGCGAGGTCGCGGCGTCGGGCACCGGCTCGTGGCCTGCCTGGCTCGCCGAGTGGAGCGCCGAGCGCACCCGGCATGCTGCAGCCGTCACCGACTATCTGGTCGCCACGCGCAGTGTCGATCCGACGGCACTCGGTCGAGCTCGCGCACAGTGCAAGACGGTGGGATTCGACTCCCCGATGAACGGCGCTCACCTCCTTCGTTCTCTGGCGCAGGTGACCCTCGACGAAACGATCAGTAGCGTCTGCCATACGAATACCGCGCACCAGTGCCACGATCCGGTTGCCGATCGCTTGCTCGGCCGGATAGTCGACGACCAGAAACTGCACGTCACCTTCTTTGCGAATCTGGTGTCGGCAGCGCTCGACGTCGCCCCCGCTCCGACCGTCACGGCAATCACCGAAGTAGTCATGAACGCGCAGTTGCCGGGTACCAACCTGCCCGGCTTCGGTCGGAGCGCCATGCTCATCGAGCGGGACGGGATCTTCGATCTTCGACGTCATCTCGACGAGGTGCTGCTGCCGACGCTCACGCGGTGGCGCGTCTTCGAGCGGACCGACCTGGGCGTCGGTGTCCGCAGCCGCGACCAATTGGCCGACTACCTGGTCCATCTCGACACCCGGGCCGCGGCAGCCGAGGCGAACCGCACCCGAACTCAGGGGTACGCAGACGCGCTGCGCGCCAGCTGACGTGAGTGCATCACGCCTCCGGTGACCGTTCATCGACTAGCCTGAACCCCTGTTCGTCATTCACCGAGCCAGCGGGCTCGGGGCTACTACCGGAGGCCGGCACGTGACAGGGCATCGACCGATCATCGTCGGCATCGACGGTTCCGCTGCGGCCGACAAGGCTGTGATCTGGGCGGCCCTGTGCGCTCGGCGACGGGATCGGCGGTTGCACATCGTGACGGCCGTCGACATGCCGGGCGTTGTCGATCTGAGCGAATTTGCAGGCGAGGCAACGGAATTCGTCGCCACTGCAAAGTCGCGGCTCGCGGCCGCGGAAACGCTGGCCGTGTCGGTCGTCGACGACCCGACGTTCGAGGTGACCTCGAGTGCCGTCGAGGGCGGCGTGATGGACGTACTCATCGGCGTATCGGCCCAAGCCGAGCTCTTGGTGATCGGAGCGAGCGAAACGGGCGCTGTCACACTCTCTCTGGCCGCCCACAGTGTGTCACCCGTCGCCGTCGTACGCGGCCGGGACATCGACGGCCGTCCCGTCGCCGAGGGCCCGGTCGTCGTCGGCGTGGACGGATCCGACGTCAATCAGGCAGCGGTCGAGTGGGCGTTCGTCGAGGCCTCGGCACGTGATGCACCGTTGATCGCGGTACACGTGTGGTCCGACGTGGATCTGACGCGCTCGTTCGGTCGCGCGCCCGCGGATTGGCAGGCCATCGCCGACACCGAGGAAGCGTTGCTGGCGGAAAGTCTCGCCGGGTGGCAAGAGCGATTCCCGGAGGTCGACGTCCAACGCGTCGTCGCCCAGGATCGCCCCGTTCGAGTGCTCAGCGGACTGTCCGAAACGGCAGCCGTGATCGTGGTGGGTAACCGGGGGCGCGGCGGATTCGGGGGAATGCTGCTGGGGTCGACGAGCTTCGCTCTGGTCAACACCGCAGATTGCCCGGTGTTGGTCGTCAGGAAAGCGGTCACATAGCGACGGTCAGCAAGAAGCTGACGTCTTCGAGCGCCTCGACGCTGTGCCGTGCGTCGGGGATGACGAGGAGATCGCCGGTCGAGCCCTTCCAGGTCTTCTCACCGCTGATCAGCTCCAACTTGCCGCTGAGGACGAGGACGGTCGACTCACCGCTGAGATCGTGTTCGGCCAGCTTGTTACCCGCGGCCAGCGCCACGACGGTCTGCCTCAATTTGCGACTGTGGCCGCCGTACACCGTCTGCGAACTGCGGCCACTCGACGCGCCGACTGCGAGCTTGAGTTGCTGACGGGCAAGTGCGGTGAGTGACTTCTTGTCCATAGCCGCCAGTATGACGCACCACCCGCAGCCGCGATGGGGGAATCATGAACGCGCTCAAACAGTTTGGGTAGGCTTCCCGTACTCCACATATCTGAACTGCCTACCGTCCACTCTGCTGGTGAGCCAGTCGCCCGTCTTCTTGATCCAATCGCCTTCCACCGTTGGCGCATCCGTATCGCCCGGTACCTCGACATCGATCTCGGTCACATGCAGGGTTGTGGCGAATGGCATTGCCGATCGGTAGATTTCACCGCCGCCGATGATCCACGCGGTCTCGCCTCCGGCCAGCGCCAGGGCTTCGTCCACCCCGCCGCAGGTCTCGGCGCCGGGTGCGTCGAACGAGCGATTGCGAGTGACCACAATATTGCGTCGGCCCGGGAGCGGTCGAAATCTTTCGGGCAGAGACTCCCAGGTTTTGCGTCCCATGATGACCGGATGGTTCATCGTCGCGGCTTTGAACCGGGCCATGTCCTCCGGTACTTCCCACGGAATCCTGCCGGCTTCGCCGATTTTGAGGTTGGAACTCTGCGCCCAGATCAGGCCGACCTCTCTCGATGCACTCACACCGCTACCGGGGCCTTGATTGCAGGGTGGTGCTGATAGTCGACGATCTCGACGTCGTCGAAGGTGTAGTCGAAGATCGAATCCCGCTGTGCCAGTTTCAGAGTCGGGTAGGGGTACGCCTCGCGGGAGAGCTGCTCGGCAACCTGGTCGCGGTGGTTGTCGTAGATGTGGCAGTCGCCCCCGGTCCACACGAACTCGCCGACGTCGAGGCCGGTCTGTGCGGCGACCATGTGGGTGAGCAGTGCGTAACTCGCGATGTTGAAGGGGACGCCGAGGAACATGTCTGCGCTGCGTTGATACAGCTGGCACGAGAGCTTGCCGTCGGCGACATAGAACTGGAAGAACGCATGGCACGGCGGCAGGGCCATCTGCGGGATTTCGCCGACGTTCCACGCCGAGACGATCATTCGCCGCGAATCCGGATCGGTCTTCAGAGTCTCGATGACCTGGCTGATCTGGTCGATGTGCTCGCCCGACGGGGTCGGCCACGAACGCCACTGCACTCCGTAGACGGGGCCGAGTTCGCCGTCCGGCGCTGCCCACTCGTCCCAGATGCTGACGCCGTGTTCCTGCAGCCACGTGACATTGGAGTCTCCGCGCAGAAACCACAGCAATTCGTAGACGATCGACTTGAGATGGACCTTCTTGGTGGTGATCAACGGGAAGCCCGCGGCCAGATCGAAGCGCATCTGATGCCCGAACAAGCTGGTCGTCCCGGTTCCCGTCCGGTCGGATTTGGCTGTACCGGTGTCGAGGATGCGGCGCAGCAGATCTTCGTACGGAGTCGGAACCATCACGACGGCTATCGTAGCTGCATACTGGACGCATGCCGGAATTACCCGAGGTGGAGGCCCTTGCCGGCTTCTTGCGCGAGCATGCCGTCGGTGCCGTGATAGGCCGCATCGACATCGCGGCGCTCAGCGTTCTCAAGACCTTCGATCCGCCGATCACCGATCTGCAGGGTCGCGACGTCACCGATGCCGCGCGGTTCGGAAAGCATCTGGCGCTGCAGGCGGGTGACCTGTGGCTGATCACCCACCTGTCGCGAGGGGGTTGGCTGCGATGGGTGGACAATCCCAGTGTTGCTCCGCCGAAACCGGGCAAGGGGCCGCTGGCGCTGCGGATCCACTTCTTCACTCCCGAGGGCGCAACCCCGGCCATCGACCTGACCGAAGCCGGTACCAAAAAGCGATTGGCGGTCTGGGTGGTCCGTGATCCTCAGCAGGTTGCGAGCATCGCCCGGCTGGGGCCGGACGCGATGACGATCACCGAGCTCGAATTCGCCGAGATACTCGGCAGCACCACAGCTCGTCTGAAGACCTCGTTGGTGGACCAATCGTTGCTCGCCGGAATCGGCAACGCCTACTCGGACGAGATTCTGCACGTCGCCAAGCTCTCGCCGTTCGCATCGTCCAGCAAGCTCGACGCGGAAGCCGTTTCGGTTCTCTATGCCGCGATGCGCTCGGTCCTGTCCGACGCGGTGGACCGCTCGGCCGGGCAGGATGCGGCGCGCCTGAAGGGGGAGAAGCGATCCGGCATGCGGGTGCACGCCAGAACCGGGCTACCGTGCCCGGTCTGCGGAGATCCGGTGCGCGAGGTCGCCTACGTGGACCGCTCTTTTCAGTACTGCGCGACGTGCCAGACGGCCGGCAAGATTCTTGCCGACCGCCGGATGTCACGGTTGCTCAAGTAGCGGGTTCGAGCGTCTGGCTGGCGTAGCCGCGATAGCCTTCCCACGCTTTGCGGCGATCGCTGCGCGGATCTCTCTGCACCCGGGTGCGCGTGTCGAAGATCAGCGTCTTGCGCTCGGCTTCGTCGTAGGCCGGCCACGATTCCAACGGCTTTCCGTTGGTGGCGAACGCAATCCAGTGTGACTGCACCTGCTCGGTGACCTCCGCGAACGACTTTCGTCCCCCTGTCGCGGTCAAGGCCTTGCCGAACAACGTCTCGTTGATGCCGAAGACTGCGAACAACTCGAACCCGTGAGTGGCGTCGAGGCCCAACAACTTCATCGACCGAGGGGCGAAGTCGAAGCGATAGAAGTACGTCGGTGCGTGACGCGAATGTCCTTCGGCCACTTCGAGAGACGGCTTCCAGAACGTGAAATCCCCGCCGAAGTCGATGGCGGCCCGCTCGCTCGGGTATCCACGGTATCCGCCGGTGACAACCGGTTCCGCCGCGGGATCGGTGAGGGAGAAGAGTTTGGAAATGCGTTCGGGGTTGGTGGGCAACGCGTCCAGAAACTTCGGAAACAGTGTTCCCTCACGGGCGTTGGTGCCGATGATCAGCGGCACATTGTGTGCGGTGCCGTTCGCGTACGCCTCGACCGGATCGACAGGAAGGAAGTCACCGTCGATCACCGGGCCGAAGGGGAGCAGGCCGGGAGTGCGGTGCAGCGTGGTGAGTCCGAGCTTGGTGCCTGCTCGGCCGAGTGCAAGTACCTCGGCGTTCTCCAGGGTTTCCACCGCGGTCTCGGCGGTGCCTCCGAGGTACCCGACGTACTCGCTCGCCCACTGGTCCGCCCGGTGCTTGGCGGTCGTCATGCCCGGTGCTGAGCTTTCGGCAATTGCCTGGGCGAAAAGGCCTTTCGCGGCGGGCACTGTCATCAGGGTGGTGACGGCATTGCCGCCTGCGGACTCGCCGAAGACGGTGACGTTGTCGGGATCTCCGCCGAACTCGGCGATGTTGCGCTTTACCCACTCCAATGCCGCCACCTGGTCGCGTAGTCCCAGGTTGGAATCGAACGGCCGCTCGGGGGTCGAGAATCGCGACATGTCGAGGTAGCCCAAAGCGCCGAGTCGGTAGTTGACCGACACGTAGATGATGCCGTCGCCGTCCTGCAGCGAGCGTCGGACCAGCGAACCTCCGCCGTACAGCGGGGTGGCCGACGTGCCGAGGGTGTACGCACCGCCGTGGATGAACACCATGACCGGTCTGGGTGTCGTGCTCGGCGTGCTCGGTGCCAGGACGTTGAGTGTCAGGCAGTCCTCGCTCGACGGTTGGTACTTGCCGATTGCGAGCATCGTGCCCCGCTTGTGCTGAACGGATGCGTTGCCCCACTCGGTCGCGTCGCGCACGCCCTGCCACGGCTGGGTGGGTTGAGGTGCGCGAAACCGAAGCGGACCGACGGGAGGGGCGGCGTAGGGAATGCCCCGCCAGGTGGTGAGATTGCCGACCGGCTTTCCCTCGATCATGCCGTCCGTAGTGGTCACGCGTGTTTTCACAGCCATTTCGCGATACTACCGGGCGCTTCTTACCCGGTGGTAAGAACCGGCAGGGTCGGGTACCGGGCAGACTCGAAAGCATGCCTTTCGAGTATCGAGCCGAGATAGTGGAGCTGCTGCGAGCGCCCTCGCACGCGTACTTCGGGAGATCCAAGGACGGCCCGGCCGAGGTGCCGACCGAATTGCCGGACAGCGTCGAGATCGTCGCCCACAAGGGCATCCGCGGCGATCGCTTCTTCGGGGTCAAGGCTCATACCGAGGCAGCGGTGAGCTTTCTGGCACTCGAAGCCTGGGACGCCGTCGGCGAGGTACTGGGCTTCGACGTTCCCGACCCGGCCGTGGCCAGACGAAACGTTGTGGTCCGCGGGTTGGAACTCGACCCACTGCGCGGACTGGAATTCGAGCTCGATTCCGGTGACGGCTGGATTCGCTTCCGGGGCGGCCGACCTGCCCATCCGTGCGCGTGGATGGACCGCATGGTGGTCGACGGCGCTCGCAAGGCACTGATCGGTCGCGGTGGATTGCGGGTCGAGCCGCTCTCGGACGGAATCCTGCGAGTCGGGCCGCTGTCGGTGCGTTCCCCGGTCGAACTGGATGCCTCGCGAGCTGCGCTGTCGATTCGGCGCGCACAGCCCATCTGACGCAAAGCTGGGGGTCACTCTTGCTCACAAAGTAAATCTGTGCCCATAATGTGAGCAATGGTGCGACGCATCACACCGGCCCGTCATGCATGGCGGCGGTCACTCTCTGGTGGAAAGACCTACCGATGTCCGATTTGTGGATCGTGATCAACACCGTCGTCGCAGTACTGGCGGTGGTGGTCTTCATCGTTCGTTTCCATTTCAACCCGGTGATCTCGCTGGTGCTCGGGGCTGCGTACCTGGGCCTGGCGACCAAGCTGGGAGTGTCGACCTCTGTCGACACGATCACCGGCGGATTCGGCGAGATCATGGCCGAGGTCGGATTGCTCATCGCGTTCGGCGTCCTGATGGGTTCGGTGCTGCAGGAGATGAGCGCCATCCAGCGTCTCGTCGGCACTTTGCTGAGAGCCTTCGGCCCCAAGCGGCTCCCGTACGCGCTGTCGCTGACCATCGCGACTCTGTTGCAGTCCATCTTCCTCGACGTGTTGCTCGTGATCTCCGCACCGCTCGCTCGCAACCTCGCACCCAAGATCGGCAAGTACGGCACGGCGAGGATGGCGACGGCGCTGGCCATCGCTCTGGAATGCGGCATCGTCTTCATGGTCCCCGGAGTCGCGACGCTGGCGTTGGCCGGACTGCTCGGCGTGCCGTTGGGCAAGATGATGATCTACGGACTGATCCTCATCGTTCCTGTCGTCGTGCTGTCGGTGGCCATCATGTCGTTCGTTTTCCGGCACGGTTGGTGGAACGAGGAGAAGGACGAGCAACAGATCATCGCGGTGTCGGAGCCGGTGGTCTCGGAGCCTGTCGAGTCCGACGACGAGCCCCTCGGCGCCGGCGGCGGCGTGGCCCAAAAGGTGCGCACCGAGAAGCAGACCTCGCTGCTGGTGTTGCTCTCGCCGTTGCTGCTCGCGCTCGTCCTGATCGCCATCGGTGCCGTTCTCGAAGTCGCCGAGATCTCGGTTCCGGTAGTCGAATTCATCGCCAGCCCGGTCATCGCGCTGCTCCTCGGACTGGTCGGGACGTGCCTCATCGGCCGTTACCACGTCGGCGAGGAGCGGGTGGAGAAAGCTCTCGCTCGTGGATTCGCCGAGAGCGGTCAGATCCTCATTCTCACCGGTGTCGGTGGATCGCTTGCAGCCGTCATCAACGAGGCGGGTCTCGGCGACATACTGGGCCAGTACTTCACGGCCAGTACCGCGGCTCCACTGTTGATGGTGTGGGTCATTGCGGCCGCGTTGCACATCGCGGTCGGATCGGTGACGATCTCCGCCATCACCTCGGCCGGCATCCTCGCGCCTGTCGCGCCGCTGATCGGTCTCGACCCGGTGTTCATCGCGCTCGCCGCCGGTGCCGGATCACTGTTCGCCGTGCACGTCACCAGTAACACTTTCTGGCTGCTGCAGTCCTTGATGGGCCAGTCGACGAGGGGCACACTCAAGACGTGCTCGGTGGGTGTGTCGGTGGCATCGGTCATTGCCATTGCCTTGATCGTGCCGATGAGCTGGATCCTGTGACCTCTTCCGCGAATATCGAAAGGAACACAATGGCATTGCCGCTCAGTGGAGTTCGAGTTCTCGAACTCGGCAACTACATCGCCGCACCCACGGCGGCCAGGATGCTCGCCGATTTCGGTGCCGAGGTGATCAAGGTCGAAAGGCCGGGTACCGGTGACGAATTGCGCAATTGGCGGCTGTATTCCGGTACGACGTCGATGCTGTACCGCACGATCAACCGGAACAAGAAATCGATCGTGCTGGACCTGCGCACCGAGCAGGGACGCAAAGATGTGGTCGACCTCGCCGCGCACTGCGACATCGTGCTCGAGAACTTCCGGCCCGGCACACTCGAGAAGTGGGGGATCTCGCCCGAGGTTCTCAGTGCCGCCAACCCGGAGCTGATCATCACGCGTATCTCGGCATTCGGGCAAACCGGTCCGATGTCGCAGCGACCCGGATTTGCCGCTGTGGCAGAGGCGTACGGCGGCTTCCGCAACCTCGTCGGTGATCCGGACAGGCCGCCCGTGCGGGTCGGTGTGTCGATCGGCGACTCGATCGCCGGTCTCTATGCGGCGTTCGGATGTGTCATGGCGTTGTTCCAACGACAGACGCAGCGTGCAGCAGAGAAATCGGACCCGTTGTCGCTCGAACGGCGCTCCATCGACGTGGCCTTGAACGAATCCATTCTGTCGATGATGGAGTCGCTGATTCCGGATTATCTGGCGTACGGCGTCGAACGCGAACGGACGGGCGGCCGAATGGAGGGCATCGCGCCCTCGAATGCGTACCCGTGCAACGACGGTCACTCGATCATCATCGCCGGTAACGGTGACGCCATCTTCCAGCGCTACATGGAGACCATCGACCGTCCCGATCTAGGAGCCGATCCTGATCTTGCGTCCAACGCCGGCCGGTGGCGTCGCCGGGACGAGCTGGACGCCGCTATCTCGGCCTGGACCGGATTGCGTTCGCGCGCCGAGGCATTGAAGATCCTCGATGCCGCGGGGGTGCCGTCGGGTCCGATCTACACCGCCGCGGATATCGTCGCCGACGAACAGTACGCGGCCCGCAACATGATTCAGCACTTTCCGGTCGACACCGGCCAGGAAGAGCCCACCGACGTCGGGTTCGTCGGAGTCGTCCCGGTGATCGGTGACGCATCCCTGCCGATCCGTTCGGTCGGGCCGGATCTGGGCGAGCACACCAGAGAAGTACTGTCGACGCTGCTCGGCCGCACCGACGAAGAGATGGGCCTGTAGATGTACCGATTCACCCCCACCGCGGAGCTACGCGACGTCACGATGCGCGACGGGCTACAGCTCACCGGCAAGATGCTCCCCACCGAACGCAAACTCGAGATCATCAGGGCCCTCATCGAACTCGGCGTGCCGGCACTCGAGGTCGGCTCGATGGCACGCGGCGACAAAGTGCCGCCCATGGCCAACACCCTCGAGGTCATCGGCGAGCTGACCGCCGAGGAACTCGAGCGATGCTGGGTGTGGGTCGCCACTCCACGCCACGTCGAGAAGGCCGCTGCTGCAGGGGCTCGCAACTTCCAGTACTGCTTCTCCGCGTCGGACTCACACAACCAGGCCAACATCGGGCGCACCACCGAGGTGTCGCTGGCCGCGATGCCCGATGCCGTCGACATCACCCGCTCGGTGGGCGGACAGATCGAGCTGTGTATCGCAACGTCGTTCACCTGTCCTTTCGAGGGACAGGTACCGCCGGATCGGGTCATCGAGATCGCCAACGACGAACGAGCCACGGGCGCAACGGATATTGTCATCTGCGACACCCTCGGACAGGCAGTACCGGTTCAGGTGTCGTCGCTGATCTCACGGGTGCGCGCGGAAACTCCGGACCGCCGGGTGGTGTTCCACGGTCACGACACCTGGGGTCTGGGCGTCGCGAACACTCTCGCCGCCATCTCGGCCGGAGCCGCGATGGTCGACGGTTCGCTCGGCGGACTGGGCGGCTGCCCCTTCGCCCCCGGTGCCAGTGGCAACACCTCGTCCGAGGACATTCTCTTCGCGACGAGGCCGGATTGGTTCGAGCCGAAGACGCTGGCACGCATGGTCTCTCTGTCGGAGGGCCTGCTGGTCGAACTGGAGGAGCCCATGCGATCGAAAACCGTGCAGGGTGCCAGGTCCGAGGCGCACGTGTTCGAGTGGGTCGTATGAGCCGCATTCTCGTCACGTCGGAAATCCCGGCTCCCGGCATGGACATTCTGCGGGCCGCCGGCGAGGTCGACCTCCGCGAGTTGGACCACGAGCAGTTGGTCGAGGCATGCGCCTCGGGGGATTACTCCGTCGTGGTCTCCCAGCTACGCGACCGGTTCGATGCGAAGCTGCTGGCCTCGGCATCACTCGTCGGGATATCCAACTATGCCGTCGGATTCGACAACATCGACATCGCGGCCGCCACACGCTACGGAATCACCGCCGCGAACACTCCAGGTGTGCTGACGGATTCGACCGCAGACATCGCGATGCTCCTCATCCTGTCCACGGCCCGCCGTGCCGTCGAGGCCGATGCCTTCGTTCGGTCCGGATCCTTCACCGGGTGGGAGCCCGAACTGCTGCTGGGCAGCGATGTCTCGGGCCGTGTGCTCGGCCTTGCCGGTTTCGGTCGTATCGCTCGGGCCACCGCTCGGCGGGCACTGGGTTTCGGCATGACGGTGAAGTTCTGCCCCCGGCCGCCCGGCGACCGCGAGGTCTCCGACGACGAACTCGGTGAGTTCGCCGGCCGCGTCGAACAGGCGGCGTGGGACGACATCGTCGCAACGAGTGACTTTCTGTCGCTGCACGTCCCGTTGTCGGACTCCACCCGGCATCTGGTCGATGCTGCCGTGTTCGAGGCCATGAAGCCGTCGGCGATTCTGATCAATACCGCGCGAGGGCCAGTGGTCGACGAGGCAGCGCTGGTGATTGCTCTACGTGAGAAATCGATCGCTGCAGCAGGATTGGACGTCTACGAACGCGAACCTGCGCTCGAACCGGGCCTGGCCGAACTGTCCAATACCGTGCTCCTACCGCACGTGGGCAGCGCGACGGTCTCGGTGCGCTCGGAGATGGCGCGCCTGTGCGCCACCAATGCCGTGGCGATGCTGCGCGGTGAGCTCCCGCCGCACCCGGTCAATCCCGAGGCCTGGGGTCACGCGGGGTAGCGGCCGCCGAGGGTCCGGGTGATCTGTTCGGCATGCGAGATCAGCAGGTCCACCCAGGCCTCGCACTGCGACTGCGGCATCCGTAATGTCGGGCCGCTGATGGTGACGGCACCGACGATGTCCGAGGCCGAATCGAACACCGGAGCGGACAGCCCCGATGCGCCGGTTTCGCGCTCACCGGTGGTGATCGCGTAGCCGTCGGACCTTGTCTGCGCCAACAGTTCCCGCATCGTCTCGGCCTCGGTCACCGTCTGCTCGGTCAACGATTCGAGTTCGCGGGACAGAACACGCTCGGCCAGGTCCGAGTCCCAGGCCAGTAGGACACGGCTGGCCGATCCTGCGCTGAGCGGAATGACCTTGCCGACGTACATGTCTCGTCGCAACGCATGCCGCGTCTCGGCAATGGCCACGCACACGCGGTAGTTCTGCTCGGGCCGAAAGAAGCACGCTGTCTCGGTCGTCAGATCGCGAATGTCCTTGAGGATCGGATTGACGACCGACAACACGTCGAGATCCTTGGTCGCCGTCGCGGCCCAGTACGCCATCCGCACCCCGATGCGGATGCGATCGCCGCCTCGATCCAGAAAGCCCTGTTGAACCAGGTTGGTGACCAGACGCTGCACCGTCGAGGTGGGCAGCCCGGTGCTCTGCTGAATCTCGCCCAGCGTCATGGCCGGGCGATCGAACGAGAACGCATCGAGAATCTCGGTGATCTTGCCCAGCACGAGAAGCGGCTGCTGCTTCGGCGAATTCTCGGTCACTCGACCAATCTACTCGGCAACGCGGGAGACGACCCGAGTGATCGCGTTCGGTGTCAGCATTGTGCTCCCAGTACGGGTAGCGTCCCAACGATGTCCGAGCGACGTACTCTGACCACCGGGCGAGTAGTATTTCTGGTGGTTGCTGCCGCAGCACCGATGGCGGCCATGATCGGTAATGTGCCACTGGCATTGATTCGCGGAAACGGGGCGGGATTGCCTGCCGCCTACGCGATCAGTGCCGTTGTGTTGCTGTGTTTCTCGGTGGGTTTCGCGGCGATCGCACAGCAGGTGTACAGCACCGGGGCGTTCTACACCTACATCGGTCTCGCGTTGGGTAAACCGCCCGGAATTGCTGCCGCATATGTCGCAGTTGTCGCATATACGTCACTTGCATGCGGGCTTTCGGGCGCATTCGGCTACTTCACCCATTTGGTCTTCGCCGATTCGGGCATCGATATTCCGTGGTACGTCTTCACCGGCGTTGCCGTGGTGATCGTGGCAATTCTCGGGTTTCGAAATGCCGACCTCTCGGCCAAGGTCTTGGGGACATTGATGGTGCTGGAGTTCGCTTTTCTGGTGGTGTTCGACGGCTTGGTCGTCGTGCAGAAGGGTGCTGCCGCAGTGCCACTGGAGTCGTTCACACCCACTCAGGTGTTCTCCGGTTCGCTCGGTATCGCCATGATGTTCGCCTTCTCGAGCTTCATCGGGTTCGAATCCGCAGCGTTGTACGGGGAGGAGACCAAGGACCCGCGGCGAAGTATCCCGCGTGCGACGTTCATTGCGGTGTCGATCATCGCGGTCTTCTACGTCACGACGAGCTGGATCGTCGTCGGTGCGGCAGGCGGCGTCGACGCTCCGGCGCTGGCCCAGACCGAACTGGGCAACCTACTGTTCACGCTGGCGCGTGAGTACGGCGGAACAGTGCTGTACGACGGAACCGCAGTGCTGCTGTGCACCAGCGTGCTCGCGTCGTATCTTGCGGTGCACAACGCCGCCAGTCGTTATCTGTTCGCGCTGGGGCGTGAGCGTGTACTTCCGGTGTGGCTCGGCCGAATTCACCCGCGGCACGCGAGCCCGCATATCGGTAGCATCACCGCATCGGTGGTGGCAGCGGTATCGCTGACGGGCTTCGCGGTGGCCGGTGCCGACCCCTACCTGAGTTATGCGGCCGGTGCCATCGGCCTCGGCACTCTGGGTGTCATTGCGCTGCAGGCCGCCGCGGCACTGTCGGTGGTCGTGTTCTTCATCGGCCATCCAGATCGATCCGTGTGGCGCACCGCGATTGCCCCGGGCATCGGATTTCTCGGGTTCACGACCGGATTGATCCTCGCCGGAACGCATTACAGCGTGCTCACCGGATCCGATTCTGCCGTCGTCAACGCGGTACCGGTGGTGCTCATCCTCGCAGCGATCCTCGGGGTCCTGGTTGCTCTACGCCTGAGGCGAACCGACCCGACAACTTACGCAGGCATAGCTGCGGCATATGCGCGGAGCTGAACCTGTCACCGGCGCGATTCGAGTAGCCGGAGCCAGATTTCGCTGACCGTCGGATACGACGGCACCGCATGCCACAGATCGTCGAGCGATACCTTCCCGACCACGGCAACGGTGGCCGCGTGCACCAATTCCGCCACCCCCGGCCCGACGAAGGTCGCCCCGACGAGAGTGTCGGTGGCCCTGTCGATCACCAACTGCGCACGACCCGAATAGTCGTCCTGCTGTAGGGAGGAACCCGCGACGGCGATGTCCTGGGCCGCGATCTCGACGTCGATACCGGCTTCGCGCGCCTTGGCCTCGGTGAGCCCGACCGAGGCGACCTCGAGGGGCGTGAACACGACCTGGGGAATCTGTCCGTGGTCGGCGGTGGCGCGAAACTTCTTGTGATCGAGCGGCTTTCCCTCGGCCCGGGCGGCGATGACGTCACCGGCCACCCGTCCCTGATACTTGCCCATGTGCGTCAACGGTGCCCGGCCGTTGAGATCGCCGACGGCATAGAGCCAGTCGTGGTCCCCCACCGTGAGGTGGTCGTCGACGTCGACGTATCTGCCGTCGGGAAGACCGACGGTGGACAGTCCCAGATCCGAGCTCGCCGGGGAGCGGCCCGCCGCGACCAGCACCTCGTCCACGACGAGGTCCTCGCCGCCGACTGTGAGAGTGACCGGACCACCGTGGATTCGGCCGACGCCGGTGTCAGCGGGATCTTGCCGCGACACGGCCGTCAGGGACGCGTCGAGCATGATCGTTGCGCCGCGTTGTTTCAGTGCGTCGGCGACGAGCTGCCCGGCGAACGGCTCGGAGCCGGCCAGCAGGGACGAGCCGCGCACGATCATCGTGACTTTCGCCCCCAGGGACAGCAGCCACGTCGCTGCCTCGCTCGCCACGACACCGCCGCCGATGATGGCCACGTGGCCGGGGGTCTCGTGAATGTTCGTGGCGTCGCGGGAGATCCACGGTCGGGCATCGCGAAGGCCAGGCGTGTTCGGTACCGACGCGGTGGTGCCGGTGGCCAGCACCACCGCATGCCGAGCTGTGAGCGTTCTGCCGTCGACCTCGACGGTCTTGACCCCGCTGAGCCGTCCGTGGCCACGGATCACTGAGATGCCCGCGGACTCGGCCCACGACACCTGAGACGAGTCGTCGAGGCCGTGGGTGAAGGATTCGCGTCGAGCCAATACGGCGTCGGCGTCGAGGGGCTGATCGCCGACCAGTTCTTTCACGCCCGGCATGTTTCGGGCGGTATCGAGCACCTCGCTCGGCCGCAGGAGCGCCTTGCTGGGCATGCATGCCCAGTACGAGCATTCGCCGCCGACGAGTTCGTGTTCGACAATGGCGGCGGTGCGGCTGCTGCCTTGTATCGCGTACTGCGCGGCATTCTCACCGACGGGTCCTCCGCCGATGACGATCACATCGAATTCCGAGCTCTCTGGGGCCATTGCTCCACAGTGACATAGGCTCCCCGCTTATGGCGACCACTCGGAGCAAGATTCTGATCACCGGCGCGAGTTCAGAACTGGGCGAGGAGATGGCGCGCCGCTTCGCAGCCATGGGCCGTGATCTCGCGCTCTGTGCGCGACGGGTCGAGCGGCTCGACGAGCTCCGCTCCGAACTGATGACGCAGCATCCCGGGATCACCGTGGCGGTACGCGCCCTCGACGTCACCGATCACGATGCCGTGGTGACGGTGTTCGGCGAACTGCGCGACGAGTTGGGCGGCCTGGATCGAGTTGTCGTCAATGCCGGACTCGGCAAGGGTGCGAAGATCGGAACCGGTCGCGCGGACGCCAATCTGCAGACCGCGCGCACCAATTTCGTCGGTGCGCTGTCGCAGGCCGAGGCCGCGTTGGCGATATTCCGGGCCCAGAAGCACGGGCACCTGGTGTTCGTCTCGTCCATCAGCGCCGATCGGGGTCTGCCCGGTGCCAAGGCGACCTACTCGGCCAGCAAAGCGGCGGTGGCCTCTCTGGGAGAATCGTTGGCCACCGAGTTGGCCCGAACCGACATCGTCGTCACGACGCTTCTGCCGGGTTTCATCGCCACCGACATGTCGGCCGGCGCAGGCGACAGTGCTGCTCTCACAGCCACTCTGGACGAAGGCGTCACCGCGATGGTCCGGGCCATCGAAAGCGAAACGCGCCGCGCCGCGCTGCCCGGCCTGAAATGGCGAGGCATCGACGCGGCGCTGCGGTTCCTGCCGAACGTGCTGACGGATCGAATGGTCTGAGCGCAGGACTGGAGCTTGGGGAATGACCCGGTTACTGCAGGAGTGGAGCCTGCGGAATGACCCGGTTACTGCAGGAGTGGAGCCTGCGGAATGGCCGGACGTTACTGCAGGTATCCCTCGACCTGGTTGACGCTGTTGGCCGTCGCGGAGTCGGGGTCCTTGCCTGCGTCGATGCGTGCGCGGCGCTGCCGGAGCAGGTCCCAGCACTGATCGAGAGCGTGTTCGAGTGACGCGAGCTGCGCCTTTTCGGTGTCGGGGTCGATCTCCCCGGCCTGGGTGTCGGTGCGCAGCTTGTGCTCGGTGGCGATCAGCTGCTGAATCTTGGTGTGGATATCGTGCTCGTTCATGGCTGCAACGGTAGACCTACCAGGGTGTACCGGCCAGGTTTCGGCGCGCCAGAGCGCGGTGCACCGCTGCGGTGAGCTCTGCCGCCGATCCGACCAGCGCGTCGTCGGTGCACACCAGGGAGAGTGTGTAGCGCCCGTCCATCCGGGACAGGTAGGTCGACAGCCTGATCGTCGACAGCGGGATCGGTCCCGTCGGTGCGGGGTGGATCGCGCGGGTCGCCAGACCGCAGGATCGATGCGACCCGAGGGTCGTCAGCGCGTGCGGAATGTCGCCGATGTTGGAGCACAACACTTCTCCGCGACCCGGCGTCGAGGTCAACTTGGCCGCAAGGCGGTGGGGGAGCAGTTGGACAACCTCGGGCGGGTACCCCGCGGGCGCTCCGACGGGCGCGGCGAAAGCAGCTTTGCACGCCGCGCGCACTGCCGCCGGTGAGTCGTCTCCGCGAACGTCGACGGTGGCCATCCCGATCGAGTTCGCGTCTCCGGATCCGGTGCGGAAGGGGATGTCGACGGTCACCGTGGGTGAGCCGAGTTCTGCCATGGTCGCGGCGACGACGCACACGAACAACGAATTGGGTGAGCCACCACCGAGCTCGGCAGCCGAATCCCACTGCGCTGCATCGACGTCCACGACCACCGAGAAGGCCCGTCGAACACGGTGGGGGCGTGTGCGATTCGGGTCGGATGCCGTGAACGCGCGCAGCTCGGCCCGAGCCTTCGCGCTCACCCACAGTCGAGCGGTCGCGACGATCGACCGCACGAGCACGGTGACGACCATGCGCAGAGCGTCCGCTGCATCCGAACCGGGGGAGGCGATCGGTTCGGTTTCTACCGAGCCCGAAAACGACTGTGCGGCAGCGTCGATGAGCCCACGGGCATCGGCGAGCGCATGCGAGCACACCAGCGATACGACGGTACCGCCGCCGGTCAGCGGAGCTGCCGTCAACCGCCAGCCCGGTCCGTATTGCGGATCCAACTGCACATCGGCCTGGTGGTCGGCCCACTCGATGGCGTCGTCGACCGGCTCGGAGGCGACCGTCAGCGGCAGCGAGGTGGAACAGACGTCCCATCGGAGCCTGGCACCGGGGATGCGAGGCACGCCGACCTGTCGACCCAGCTGCCCACGTGCGAGCGCAGCGTGTACCCGATCGAGTTCGTCCTGGGTCACCGACTCGGCAGTACGCCAAATACCCTGCAGTGCAATCGGTGTGCCGTACCCGCGGTGTGTGCGGAGAAAGATCTCGTCGATCACCGACAGGCGGGTCGAGGTCACGGACTGGGGGTACCGTGGCGCCCCGCGCCCGAGGCGAACCGACTCGCTCCGGTGAGCGCGTCGGCGGTGATCGAGATGGCACCGTGCCGAAACTCGTTCTTCAGCGCGGCTTCCTCGTCGAGGCCGTCCTGCTCGAGGACGGACAGCCGATCCTCGCGCATGCAGGTCTGGGGCAGCAACGCCAGTTCGGCGGCCAGCGCCTCGGCCTCGGATCGGGCACGGCCGACCGGAACCACCCGGGTGATCAGGCCGATGTCCAACGCCTCCTGGGCGGCCACGGCGCGTCCGGTGAGAATCATGTCCATTGCGCGTCCGGTGCCGATGATGCGCGGCAATCGCACTGTGCCGCCGTCGATCAGGGGCACGCCCCAGCGCCGACAGAACACGCCGAACGTCGCGTCGTCCTCCGCGATGCGTAGGTCGCACCACAGGGCGAGTTCGAGCCCGCCCGCGACGGCGTATCCCGACACCGCGGCGATGACCGGCTTGGACAACCGCATTCGTGTCGGGCCCATCGGACCGTCGCCGTGTTCGGTCGCGTGGTTCGACCTGGGCGTGCCGAGCGCCTTCAGATCGGCACCCGAGCAGAAGGTCCCGCCTTCGCCCCACAACACGGCAACCGACGCGGATTCGTCGGCATCGAATTCCTCGAAGGCCTGAGTGAGTTCCTGAGCAGTGGGCCCGTCGACCGCGTTGCGAGCCTCCGGGCGTGAGAGGACCACGGTGGTGACGGGGCCTGATCGTTCGATCCGTACCGGCATGGTTACGAACCTACTCGAGTCCCCTTGCGTGAAGCACTGAATCAGTGCTTCAATCCTTCAATGCCCTACCGGCGAACACCCGCAGTGCAGGCCCGGCTCGATGCCGGCCGAACGAAACTGCTTGCTGCCGCCGTCGAGGTCCTGTCCACCAAGGGATACGCGGGCCTGTCGGTGGCCTCGGTCGCCGCGGCCGCAGGCGTGTCCGCGGGCAGCGTCTACACGCACTTCGACGGCAAATCCGACCTGGTCGTCGAGATCTTCCGGCAGGTCTGCACCCGAGAAGTGGCTGCGGTGGTCGCCGTCGCCGCACACGGCAGCACATCCGAGCGAGTCGCCGCTGTGGTCCAGACCTTCGCTGGGCGGGCCCTGAAGAACCGCACGATGGCCTACGCGCTGCTCGCCGAACCGGTCGATCCAGCAGTGGACGCCGAGCGGTTGGTGTTCCGGCGCAAATTCACCGCTGCGTTCGCCGACGCGATCGTGGCAGGAATTGCGGCCGGGGAAATTCCCGATCAGGACGCGGCGATCTCGGCCGCCGGCCTCGTGGGTGCCGTCGGCGAAGTGCTGGTCGGTCCGTTGTCCTCGCACGAGTCCGTGGACGTGGTTCCCGGTCTCGTCGCTTATTCGTTGCGTGCGTTAGGAGTTCGAGATGAACACACATGAGGTCTTCAATCAGGCGACCGACCTGACGCCCTACGACGTGTCCGACGACGCCTCGCTGCTGGACGGTCTCGACCGAGCCGGCGGCGGCTGGGCGCGCGACGAGGTGCGTCAATTGGGCGCTCTCGCAGGCGGAGTCGAGGCCCAGGAGTGGGGCAGGCTCGCGAACGAGAACCCACCGGTGCTCAGGACACACGATCGGTACGGCCATCGCGTCGACGAGGTCGAATTCCATCCGCACTGGCATGATCTGATGACCGTCGCGGTGCAGCACGGACTGCACGCCAGCCCGTGGACGGACGATCGAGTGGGTGCGCACGTGGCCCGCGCCGCGAAATTCTACGTATGGGGACAGGCCGAAGCGGGCCACATGTGCCCGATCTCGATGACCTACGCCGTCGTACCGGCGTTGCGGCACAACCCCTCTCTCGCCGCGCAGTTCGAGCCTCTGCTCGCGTCCCGGGAGTACGACTTCGGGCTGCGCGAACCGTCGAGCAAACGCGGACTGATCGCCGGTATGTCGATGACGGAGAAGCAAGGCGGCTCGGACGTTCGCGCCAACACCACCACGGCCACCCCGTCGTCGGACGGCACCTATTCGATCGTCGGCCACAAATGGTTCACCTCGGCACCGATGTCTGACATGTTCCTGACGTTGGCCCAGGCACCCGGCGGGCTCTCGTGCTTCATGTTGCCGCGGGTGCTGCCCGACGGCACCCGTAACCGAATGATGCTGCAGCGCCTGAAGGACAAGCTCGGCAACAAGTCCAACGCCTCGGGAGAACTTGAATACGACGGTGCGACCGGCTGGCTCGTCGGCGAGGAGGGCCGCGGGGTGCGCACCATCATCGAGATGGTGAACATGACCAGGTTGGACTGCGTCATCGGCTCGGCTGCCGGTATCCGCAACGCCACCGTCCGCGCGGTGCACCACGCACGTCACCGAGCTGCCTTCGGTGCGCAACTGATCGATCAGCCTCTGATGCGAAACGTATTGGCAGACTTGACCATCGAATCCGAAGCGGCGACCGCGGCCATGATCCGCCTGGCGCAGGCCACCGACGGTTCCGCTCGCGGCGACGAGCAGGAGAGTGCGCTGCGCCGAATCGCGTTGGCCATCACCAAGTACTGGGTGTGCAAGCGCGCACCCGCACACGCCGCCGAAGCACTCGAATGCCTGGGCGGCAACGGCTACGTCGAAGAATCGGGCATGCCTCGGTTGTTCCGCGAATCGCCGCTGATGTCGATTTGGGAAGGCTCCGGCAACGTCGCCGCACTCGACTCGCTGCGTGCACTCGCGCGTCAACCCGACAGCGTCGAGGCCTTCTTCGGTGAGATCGGCAAGGCGTCGGGCGTGGACTCTCGACTGGACGACGCCATCGCCCGCGTCGGGAAAGAGCTCTCCGACACCTCCGACATGGAATACCGCGCCCGCCGCGTCGTCGAACTGATGGCGCTGACCTTCCAGGGTGCGCAACTGATGATGCACGGAAATCCCGCAGTGGCCGACGCCTTCTGCGCGAGCCGACTCGACCGAGACTGGGGCATAGCCTTCGGCACCCTGCCCGTCGGAGTCGATACCTCAGCTGTGTTGGCGCGGGTGTGACGATTTGGCTCCTGTCCTGCGGATCAGCTCCCCACATTCGTAAATGTGACGCCGATCGGAGTCGGTTATCCAAAACTGGGGAGCTGATCCGCCGCCATCCGCTGGTCGCCGAACCATCCGCTGGGTGCCGGTAGCGCAGCTGCGCGGGCGAAGGCCTGCTCGAAGCGGCGAAGCAGTGCTCGGGGATCGTCGAGTTCACGCCAGTTCCACCGCACGATGACCCAACCCAGTTCGCGAAGTCGGTCCTCGCGATACTTCTCATCCAACAGAACGCGTTTCGAGTCGTACTTCGATTCGCCGTCGAATTCGCCGATGACACCCAGCTCCCAGAACAGGAAGTCGACTCTTCCCACGAAGCGGCCGGCTCCGTCGTGCACCCATTGGTTGAGCAGAGGTGTGGGGAGCGGGAGGGTTTCGAACAGCACTCGGCTGCGCGATTCGCCGACGCTCTCACTACGCCCGTTCATAAGAGACACCGCGCGGCGGGCGGCTGCGATGCCGGTTCGGAATCGTGCGGATTCGACCGCGTGGGCCAGCGCGTCCGAGTCCGTGTGGCCGGATCTCAGTGCACTGTCGCCGACGCATACCGATCGATCCACACTGCTGGTGCGAGCGATGTCCACGACCGTTCGAGCCGCGGTGGTGACCGGGTAGCCGTTGACGGTTGTGCGTTCGGCGGGGTCCAATGTAGTCCCGTGGAGAATTCGGAGCGGGCGACGCTTGCTCGCGTAATCGAGACCGTGTGTCATGTGTACCTTGTCGAGCGGCAGCTTCCAGACGTCGAAGCCCCAGGCGATGGCCGCCGAGACGTGGCTGAGCACTTCGTCCGCCGGTGCGGACATCAGATACGACCGCGCCAGCAGGAAATGACGTTCGGTCGGGCTGGCCTCGTGCATCAGCGTGGTGGGCACATAGAAGCCCGGTCGCAGCACCGACAATTCACCGGCGCGGCGCAGCCTTTTCAGGTCGTCGTCGGTCAACCCGAAAGTAAGTGCGTCAGCTCTGGTGAACAGGTCGGTGTGAGGTAGGTCCATGGATGCTTGGACGCGCCGACCGTCGATTCGGATCCGTATGCAGCGAAAAAGCTCCCCAGTTTCGGATATCCGACGCCGATCGGAGGCATAAATCCGAAACTGGGGAGCTGATCTGCGTCCCGGCCGGGCCCGACCGACCTCAGGCCGACCGACCTCAGACCGAACGACCTCGCTGCGATCGGTACCAGCGCACCAGGGCGTCGGTGGATGAATCCGATTGCACGGCAGGGGCTTCGGCGTCGGTGAGCACCGGTGTCAGTTCGAGTGCCTGGGTCTTACCGAGTTCGACGCCCCACTGGTCGTAGGAGTCGACGCCCCAGATGACGCCTTCGACGAAGACCTGGTGTTCGTACAGGGCGATCAATTGTCCGACGACGGACGGGGTGAGTTTGGGGGCGAGGATCGAGGTGGACGGTCGATTGCCCGGCATCACCTTGTGCGGCACCACATCTGCGGGTGTGTCCTCGGCGGCGATTTCCTCGGCGGTCTTGCCGAAGGCGAGCACCTTGGTCTGGGCGAAGAAGTTGCTCATCAGCAGGTCGTGCATCGAGCCGGTGCCGTCACGGGTGGGCAGGTCGTCGGTGGGCTCGGCGAAACCGATGAAGTCCGCAGGCACCAAACGTGTTCCCTGGTGCAGCAATTGGTAGAAGGCATGCTGTCCGTTGGTGCCCGGTTCGCCCCAGAAGATTTCGCCGGTGGAGGTGGTGACGGGGGAGCCGTCGGCCTTGACGGACTTGCCGTTCGACTCCATCGTCAACTGCTGCAAGTACGCGGCGAAGCGGGAGAGATCATTCGAATACGGCAGCACTGCACGGGTTTCCGCGCCGAAGAAGTTGCTGTACCAGAGGCCGATGAGGCCGAGCAGAACTGGTGCGTTCTCGGCGAGCGGTGTCGACCGGAAGTGCTCGTCGATCCGATGAAAACCGTCGAGGAATTCGGCGAATGCCTCTTTGCCGACAACGGCCATGACCGACAGCCCGATTGCCGAGTCCACGGAATAACGTCCGCCCACCCAGTCCCAAAAGCCGAACATGTTGTCGGTGTCGATGCCGAAGTCCGCGACGCGTTCGGCGTTGGTGGACACGGCGACGAAATGCTTGGCGACGGCGTCCTCACCGAGTGCGTCGACGAGCCAGCGCCGGGCTGCGGTGGCGTTGGTCAGCGTCTCGAGGGTGGAGAAGGTCTTGGAGGCGATGATGAACAGCGTCGACGCCGGGTCGAGTCCGTCGAGCGCGCCGACGAGATCGGCGGGGTCGACGTTGGAGACGAATTTCGCCGAGATCCCCGCGTCGGCGTAGTGACGGAGTGCGTTGTAGACCATGACCGGGCCCAGATCGGATCCACCGATACCGATGTTGACAACGGTGGAGATCTTCTCGCCGGTGGCACCGACCCATTCGCCCGAACGCACGCGATCGGTGAATTCGCCCATGGCCGTGAGGACTTCGTGTACATCGGCGACGACGTCCTGGCCGTCGACGGTCAACGACGCGTCGGCCGGTAGACGCAGCGCGGTGTGCAGAACAGCGCGATCCTCGGAGGTGTTGATGTGGTCGCCTGCGAACATGGCGTCGCGCTTGCCTTCGACGTCGGCGGTGCGGGCCAGTTCGATCAGCAGGGCGAGAGTCTCGCTGGTGACGCGATGCTTGCTGTAGTCGATGTGAAGATCCGCGGCGGCGAGGGTGAAGGTGCGCCCTCGGTCGGCGTCATCGGCGAACAGAGTTCGGAGATGAGTATCGGCAATCTCGGAGTGGTGATCGGTCAGTTTCTGCCAGGCATCCGTGCCGGTGATATCGACGCTCATACGAACCAACAGTAATCCGGTGCCGAGTCATGCGCGCGTCGTTTGTCGTTTGCATCGGGCGCTGCGGAGGCATCATGGACGGTATGGACCAACGTGCATTGATCGAATCGATTCCGGCAAAACTGTGGATCGGCGGCAAGGCCGTCGACGCCGAGGGCGGTAAGACGTTCGCGGTGAACGATCCGGCGACCGGCAAGCCCCTGACGGAGGTGGCGGACGCATCCCCGGCCGACGCGATGAAGGCCCTCGACGCGGCTGCTGCGGCGCAGAAGAGCTGGGCGGCAACACCTGCCCGCGAACGCAGTGAAATTCTTCGAGCGGCGTTCGAGAAGGTCACCGAACGTGCCGACGACATCGCGCTGCTGATGACCCTGGAGATGGGCAAGGCCCTCGCGGAGTCGAAGGCCGAGGTGAAATACGGTGCGGAGTTCTTCCGGTGGTTCGCCGAGGAAGCGGTGCGCATCGGTGGTCGCTACACCCCGGCCCCGGCGGGCAACGGCCGCATTCTCGTGACCAAGGCTCCGGTCGGCCCGGTACTGGCGATCACCCCGTGGAATTTCCCGTTGGCGATGGGCACCAGGAAGATCGGCCCTGCCCTGGCCGCCGGCTGCACAATCGTGGTCAAGCCGGCACGAGAGACCCCGCTGACGATGCTGCTGCTCGCGCAGATCTTCGACGAGGTGGGTCTACCGGAGGGCGTGCTCTCGGTGCTGACGACCTCGAAGTCCGGCGACGTCACCGGGCCGCTGCTCGAAGACCCGAGGCTCCGCAAACTCACCTTCACCGGATCCACCGGCGTCGGCAAATCGCTCGTCGAGAAGTCCGCGACGAGGTTGCTGCGGACGTCGATGGAACTCGGTGGCAATGCCCCGTTCGTGGTGTTCGACGACGCGAACATCGACGACGCGGTGGACGGCGCGATGCTGGCGAAGATGCGCAACGGCGGCGAGGCCTGCACGGCGGCGAACCGTCTGCACGTGCACAACAGCGTGCGTGAGGAATTCACCACCAAGTTGGTGGCGAAGATGTCCGAGATGAAGCTCGGACCCGGCGTCGACCCCGACACCAAGCTCGGACCGCTGATCAACGCAGACCAGCTCGAGACCGTGCAGGAGCTCGTCGACGATGCAGTGGAGAAGGGTGCGACGGTAGCGCTCGGCGGTAGCGCACCGGGTGGCGACGGCTACTTCTACCCGGCGACCGTGCTCACCGACATGCCGACGTCGGCCCGCATTCTGAAGGAAGAAGTGTTCGGCCCGGTGGCCCCGATCGTCGGATTCGATACCGAACAGGAAGGAATCGACGCAGCCAACGCCACCGAGTACGGCTTGGCGTCGTACATCTACACCGAGAGCCTGGATCGCGCGCTACGAGTGGCCGACGCGATCGACAGCGGCATGGTGGGTGTCAACCGCGGAGTGATCTCGGACGCGGCAGCACCGTTCGGTGGAGTCAAAGAATCCGGATTCGGCCGTGAGGGCGGATCCGAGGGAATCGAGGAATACCTCGAGACCAAGTACATCGCACTGAAGTAGAGCATCGGTTGGGCGTGCATCCTGCGCGCCCAACCGGGGTTCGGTCAGTGGCCGAGGCGACCGCGGCCGAGGCGGAGCAGGAGCATGGCCAGTGTGTGGCCTTCCTGACCGAGGCTGCTGAAGCGCTCGAGAACTTTCATCTCACGGCTGTGCACGAGGCGCGGGCCGCCGGACGCCATGCGGGTGCGTCCGATGATCTGCGAGACCTCGGAGCGACGCCGCACTGCCGCGAGGATCTCGGCGTCGAGACGGTCGATCTCCTGACGCAGGTCGTTGATCTCGGCTTCGCTGGAAGGCAATGCAGTCTCTGAATCGATCTTCGTCGTCATAGCCATCGTCTCTCCTCGGGTCACATCTTGGATCGTTGCGTCGTCCGGCACCGTTACGCCTTTCGTATTCGGAACTGCAGCGGCTGTCGGCTGGGTTTCGTCTCGAAGGACCGAGATCGACGAGATTCCCGCCGGGAAAGCTGGGGCGTTACGACTGTCGACAGGCTCCCGCTCGTCCGGCTGCGCAGTGGCCGATCCGACGCAAGCGATGACGCACGACTTTTTCGATCACCGATCCAGTGTGCCACGGGGTAACCGTCCTGAAAAGTCGGAGATGACGCCGACGACCACGGGATGTGGGTTTGTCGGTACGCGCCGGTAGCCTGGCCAGACGATGAACACATTCCTCCAGGGCCTCGAGTCCCGTAAGAAAACCTCGTCCGACGCGCTGCTGGAGGGGCTCAATCCTCAGCAGCGCGAGGCCGTCGTGCACACGGGATCGCCGCTGCTCATCGTGGCCGGTGCAGGCTCGGGCAAGACAGCGGTGCTGACGCGTCGCATCGCGTATCTGCTCGCGGAGCGGGGGGTGTCGCCGGGGCAGGTCCTGGCGATCACGTTCACCAACAAGGCCGCCGCCGAGATGCGCGAGCGAGTGGCAGGTCTGGTGGGGCCGCGGGCGAACGCCATGTGGGTGTCGACGTTCCACTCCAGCTGCGTGCGCATCCTGCGCGCCCAGGCGGCATTGTTGCCGGGATTGAACTCCAACTTCTCGATCTACGACGCGGACGACTCACGCCGGCTGCTGACGATGATCTCCAAAGACCTGCAGATCGACACCAAGAAGTTCTCGGCTCGTCTGCTCTCGACGGCGATCTCCAACCTCAAGAACGAGCTGATCGGCCCGGACAAGGCCGCCGAGGACGCCGACGGCGACCCTGCCGAGCTGCCCCGACTCGTCGCGAAGGTCTACCGCATCTATCAGCAGCGTCTGCGCGCAGCCAACGCCATGGACTTCGACGATCTTATCGGCGAAACGGTGGGAATTCTGCAGGCCTTCCCGCAGGTGGCGCAGTACTACCGACGCCGGTTCCGGCACGTACTGGTCGACGAGTACCAGGACACCAACCACGCCCAGTACATGCTGGTTCGCGAACTCGTCGGCACGCCCGATGCAGACGGCGCGCTCGAGGGCACCGTCGCGCCGGGTGAACTCTGCGTGGTGGGTGACGCCGATCAGTCGATCTACGCATTCCGCGGCGCGACCATTCGCAACATCGAGGAGTTCGAACGCGACTACCCCGACGCTCGCACCATTCTGCTCGAGCAGAACTACCGATCGACGCAGAACATTCTGTCGGCGGCCAATGCCGTCATCTCGCGCAACATCGGACGGCGCGAGAAGAAGTTGTGGACCGACACCGGTGAAGGCGAACTGATCGTCGGGTACGTCGCCGACAACGAGCACGACGAGGCGTCGTTCGTCGCGTCGGAAATCGATCGTCTCGTCGACAGCGGGGATGTGCGTTTCGACGAGGTGGCGGTGTTCTACCGGACCAACAACTCTTCGCGCGCGCTCGAAGAGATCTTCATTCGTCTCGGCCTGCCGTACAAGGTCGTCGGCGGCGTCCGGTTCTACGAGCGCAAGGAGGTCCGGGACCTCGTTGCGTACCTGCGCGTGCTGTCCAACGAAGACGACACCGTCAGCATGCGGCGCATCCTCAATACCCCCCGACGCGGCATCGGAGACCGCGCCGAGGCATGTGTGGCCGTGCACGCCGAGCAACGCGACATCAGCTTCTCACGAGCGCTGCACGACGCGGCCGCGGGCAAGGTGGCGTTGCTCAACTCGCGGCAGCAGAAGTTGATCGCTCAGTTCATGGAGCTGCTCGACGAGTTGCGTGCCGTACTGACGGCCACCGACGGAGACGGCAACGACATCGCCGATATCGGCGACGTGGTCGAAGCAGTTCTGGACCGCACCGGCTATCGCGCCGAGCTCGAGGCCAGTAGCGACCCGCAGGACGGTGCTCGCCTGGACAACCTCAACGAATTGGTCAGCGTCGCACGGGAGTTCACGTCCGAGGCGCGTAACCAGGCCGCAGTGGCCGAAGAGGCGCTCGAGACAGGTGACGACCGAAACGATGACGACGGCGGGGTCGACGGTCTGGCCGAGCCGGGTTCGTTGGCCGCGTTCCTCGAACGGGTTTCTCTGGTTGCCGATACCGATCAGATCCCCGACTCGGGCACCGGCGTCGTGACGTTGATGACGCTGCACACCGCCAAAGGGCTGGAATTTCCGGTTGTCTTCGTCACCGGGTGGGAGGACGGCCAGTTCCCGCACATGCGTGCGCTCGGTGATCCGAACGAGCTGTCCGAGGAACGACGGCTGGCGTACGTGGGCATCACTCGCGCGCGGCAACGGCTCTATCTCACGCGCGCGATCATGAGGTCGGCGTGGGGTCAGCCCATCGCCAACCCGGAATCACGCTTCTTGCAAGAGGTTCCGCAACATCTGATCGACTGGCGTCGCGAAGACCCGGGCACCGGCGGCGGCCGCGCAGTCGGCGGCGGTAGATCCGGCAGCTACGGATCGAACAGTTACGGCTCGGGCGGCGGTTACGGCTCGGGCAACTACGGCTCCGGTAGCTACGGCGGGTCGTCGAGTCGTGGCCAGAGTTCGTCTCC
Source organism: Rhodococcus sp. NPDC077669 (assembly GCF_040686915.1). Lineage (NCBI taxonomy): Bacteria > Bacillati > Actinomycetota > Actinomycetes > Mycobacteriales > Nocardiaceae > Rhodococcus > Rhodococcus sp. NPDC077669. The sequence continues at coordinate 62,666 of NZ_JBFBMD010000018.1, forward strand.
GAGCTTCGGTGCCGCGAAGGGCCGAAACTCCAATCTGGTTCTGGCTGTAGGTGATCGAGTCAGCCACGACAAGTATGGACTGGGTACGGTGCTCGAATCCACGGGTGCCGGAGTCAAGGCGATGGTGCTGATCGATTTCGGCTCGGCAGGTCGCGTCAAGATGATGCTCATCGGCGGCGTTCCGATGACCAAGCTGTAGTAGTCCCGACAACGCGAAAGCCGGGCCCTGCGAAAGCGGGGTCCGGCTTTGTTGTGAAGCGGTGAAGAAGGACTCAGTCCATTTCGGGTCCGAGGGAGATTCCTCGGGACGCGAGCCAGGGGAGGGGATCGATCTTGACCTCACCCGGGAGATGAACCTCGAAGTGCAGGTGCGGGCCGGTGGAGAAGCCACGGTTGCCCATGGTTGCGATCTGGTCGCCGGCCATGACGTCCTGGCCCACGGTGACTGTCGAGGTGTCGATGTGGCCGTAGACCGTGATCGTGCCGTCGGCGTGCTGCAGGCGAACCCACATTCCGAAGCCCGACGCGGGACCGGAATCGATCACCTTGCCGTCGGCGACGGCGTAGATGGGGGTTCCGATGGCATTGGCGACGTCGACGCCGGCATGCAGGACGCCCCATCGAGTGCCGAAGTTGGAGGTGTACGTGCCCTGAGCCGGGAGGGAGAACAGCGGGCGACGGGCTGCGGCCTCGCGGGCGGCACGCTCTTCGCTGAAACGCTGGCCCTTGGCGAGCAGGTCGTTGAACTGGCTGAGGTCGACCGGTGCGGCGACGCTGAGGATCTGCGGTGCTTGCGAGGGAGTTGCGCTCGAAGCGTCGGCTACCGGCTCGTCGGCCTGCGGTGCGGTGGTGGCTGCGAGTGCTGCGGCGGCCGGTGCTTCACCCGCGGCGAGTGCGTACTCGGAGGTGGCGACTGCGGTGGGCGCATCGTCGTTGATGACGGCTTGCCCTGCGGCAACAACGGCACCGGCGGCCACGGCCAAGACGGCGGCGCGACCCTTCAGTGCAGTCGGAGGAACGGGGATGCGGTGCGCTCCGCCGCGACGAGCCACGGGTGCGGCGTCTGCGGTGGTTGCGTAGGTCGTGACGACGGTCGGTGTCTCGTCGGCTGCTACTGCACCGGCGAAATCGGCTTCGACGTACTCGTACGTGGGGTAGGAATAGGCCTCGTATGCACTCGGCTCGGTGGTGGGCTCGTAGCTGTACACCGTGGTCGCGTCGTCCGCCGTCGGGCGAGAGAATCGGCTGGAAGTAAAGGACGCGCGGTGCTGCTGCAAGACCTACAACCTCCGATATCTGTGACCTGGCCGTTACTGAAAGACTCGGCAGACGGTAACGAAATGGTTGCGGCGCGCGCAAGTTAACAGCCGAAACCTGGGCAATATGTGAGATGGCTCACAGGGTGACCAGGGTCTATGTGGTGACACGCCACATCCGTAATCGGACACGAGTGCGGCACGCACCGTGACCGACGGCTCGGGGCGCGACCGAGCCGATACCGTCCTACGGGTGCCGACCCCCACCTTCGACGACTCGTCCGCCCACGGCTCCGACCGAGCCGAACCGCAACGTATCGCGCCGCAGGATGCCCGCGGCGGCGTGGAGGATCATTCGCCCACGTCGCGCATCGTCGCCGCCGTCGTGCTCGCTGTCGTCGCCGCACTGTGTGCCGCTGCAGCTCCGTTGATCGGCGTCGTCCAGGCCGTCGACGGTTCGCCGGTGGGCGGCGGAGTCTCGTCGGCCGCTGTGCTGGCCGTTGCGCTCCCGGTCGTGGTGGCGGTTGCCGCCGCCGTCAGTGCTGCGATGCGACGCGTCGAATTCGGTGCCGCTCTGCTCTCAGGCTTCGGCGCGGTGACGCTCGGAATCGCGATCCTCGATCTCGCTGTGCTGTCCGATCCGATCGATGCGAACCGGCTCGAGCTGTTCCGTCCCCTGAGCGCCGCGATGCTCGACGCCACCCTCGGCTCTCATGTTCTGCTCGCCGGTCACGCTGCGTCGGTTCTGGCGGGTGCGGCGGGGTGGTCGGCAGTGCATCGTGCAGCGCTCGGTGACGGGTACGGACATTCGGTCTACTCGGAGCACGTGGGACGAGCGACAGCGGGCCGGGTGGGTCCGCTGTTGTCGATCCTGCTCGGAGCGTTCGGTGTCGTGGCCGCCGCAGCGGCGTTCGCCTCGCTGTACCGGTCGGCCGATCCGGTGGTGATCGTCTCGGCGGTGGTGGAGTCGCCGGTGTTCGTGGCGGTGGGGTCCGCGCTGGTCGGAATCGGCGCACTCGTGGTCACGGCCTCGGCGTTGGCGTCGCTCTCGCCGGTGGTCGCGTCCGGTGCCGCCGTCGGCGCGGGTCTCGGGGTCCTCTCGTTCGCGGGTGTCGGTCTGCTCGCTGGAGTGGCTACCGGTGCTCGGATCGAGGCCGGCCTCGGGGCATACCTCGGCACCGTTGCCGGGCTCGGATTGACCGTCGGAGGCGCTGTACTCGCACCTGTTGCCTCCGGCCGTGATCGCCGCGCTCTGGCGGCGGCGCGATCCGTCGCCGAGGGTGGTCGGGGTCCGCGCGGGGTCGCCGGGCCCGGCACCACGAGGTGGCATGCGGCAGCAGGCAGTGCGGGCGTACTTGCCGGCGTACTGCTGGTGGTGGGGTCGCTGTTGCCGATTCTCGAGACCGACGCCGCGGGAACTGCGCCCACGATCCTGGCGACCCGCGTGGTGCTCATAGCGGGCTTCGTCTCGATTCTGGCCTCGGTGCCGCTGCTGTTCTCCGAGTTCGCTGCGGCGGCTCGTCCGTTCTTGTCCGTCTTCTGGCTCGCCGCGGTGTCGGCCGCGGCGGCCGTGTTGCAGTCGGTGGTGCTGGCCGAGGACCTCGCGGGCGTCGATACCGGGACGGGTGCCCTGCTGATCATCGCGGGAGTCGTGTTCGCGGCCGTCACCGGACTGCTGGCCCTGTTCGCCGGATCGGCCGAGCGTGACGACGTCGACACGTCCGAGGATGCGGCCACCTACTTCCCGGTGCTGGGAACTGCGCTCGTCGGGGCCCTTCTACTGGCAGTCGGATTGGCCCTGCCCCTGTATCGAGGCAGCGATCTGACCGCGGCGACCATCACCGAGTTTCCGTGGGGTTGGGACACCTGGGGGCAGCTGCTGCTCGCTGTCGGCGTCGTCGTCGCCGCCCTCGTTGCCGCCCGGGCCCGCCCCGCGCGTGGCAGCGTTCTGCTCGTCGGTGCGGCCGTCGCGGGCGTCGTTCATCTCGCGTCGTGGCCACTGACGTCCGCTCGCGCAGCCGACCCGGAGCTGGGACCCGGTTTGGTGCCATCGGTCGCCGGAATCGTCGTTCTCGGTGTCGCGGCGGCACTTTCGGCTCGTCGCACCGATCGGTGACGCCGGTTTCACTGCGGCCACAGCGGTGAGATAGACCACATAGCATCCATGCGCCCGATGCGCCGTCGGGGCACCTGGATAAAGTCCATGCTCAGACCCGCTCACACCCCTGGAGCGGGCGTCAACGTAGACGAGACGGTGAGCTGATGGATCTCTTCGAATACCAGGCGAAGGAATTGTTCGCCAAGCATGGCGTACCCACCTCCGCCGGTCGTGTCACCGACACGGTCGCCGGAGCAACACAGATTGCCGAAGAAATCGGCAAGCCAGTAATGGTCAAGGCGCAGGTCAAGGTCGGCGGCCGCGGCAAGGCCGGCGGCGTCAAGTACTCCAAGGACGTCGCAGCAGCAACCGAGAACGCCGAAGCGATTCTCGGACTCGACATCAAGGGCCATGTCGTCAAGAAGCTTCTCGTCGCAGAAGCCTCCGACATCGCCGAGGAGTACTACATCTCCTTCCTGCTCGATCGCACCAACCGCACCTACCTCGCGATGTGTTCGGTCGAAGGTGGAGTCGAGATCGAGGTGACGGCGGAGGAGAACCCCGACGCACTCGCACGTATCCCCGTCGACGCAGTCAAGGGCGTCGACCTCGCGTTCGCTCGTGAGATCGCCGAGAAGGGCAAGCTGCCCGCCGAGGTGCTCGACGCCGCTGCGGTGACCATCCAGAAGCTGTGGGAGGTCTTCATCAACGAAGACGCTCTCCTGGTCGAGGTCAACCCGCTGGTTCGCACCCCCGACGATCAGATCCTCGCCCTCGACGGCAAGGTCACGCTCGACGCCAATGCAGACTTCCGCCAGCCCGGCCACGCCGAGTTCGAGGACAAGGACGCAGCCGATCCCCTCGAGGCCAAGGCCAAGGAGAACGACCTCAACTACGTCAAGCTCGACGGACAGGTCGGCATCATCGGAAACGGTGCCGGACTGGTCATGTCGACCCTCGACGTGGTCGCATACGCAGGCGAGGCACACGGCGGCGTCAAGCCGGCCAACTTCCTCGACATCGGCGGCGGCGCTTCGGCCGAGGTCATGGCCGCAGGCCTCGACGTCATCCTCGGTGACGAGCAGGTCAAGAGCGTGTTCGTCAACGTTTTCGGTGGCATCACCGCGTGTGACGCAGTGGCCAACGGTATCGTCGGCGCGCTGAAGAAGCTGGGCGACGACGCCAACAAGCCGCTGGTCGTCCGTCTCGACGGCAACAAGGTCGAAGAGGGCCGCAAGATTCTCGCCGACGCCGCGCACCCGCTGGTGACGCTCGCCGGAACCATGGACGAGGGCGCCGACAAGGCCGCCGAGCTGGCAGCGAAGTAGAGGAAACAATGTCTATCTTTCTGAACAAGGACAACAAGGTCATCGTCCAGGGCATCACCGGCGGCGAAGGCACCAAGCACACCGCCCTGATGCTCAAGGCCGGCACCCAGGTCGTCGGTGGCGTCAACGCACGCAAGGCCGGAACCACGGTCAAGCACGTCGACGCACAGGGCAACGACATCGAATTGCCGGTGTTCGCTTCGGTTTCCGAGGCCATGGAGAAGACCGGAGCCGACGTGTCCATCGCGTTCGTGCCGCCGGCATTCTCCAAGGACGCCATCGTCGAAGCGATCGACGCGGAGATCCCGCTGCTCGTCGTCATCACCGAGGGCATCCCCGTGCAGGACTCCGCATACGCGTGGGCCTACAACGTGGAGAAGGGCAAGAAGACCCGCATCATCGGGCCGAACTGCCCCGGAATCATCACTCCCGGTGAGGCATTGGTCGGCATCACGCCCGCCAACATCTCGGGAACCGGCCCCATCGGCCTGGTCTCCAAGAGTGGCACCCTGACCTACCAGATGATGTTCGAGCTCCGCGACTTCGGATTCTCGACGGCCATCGGCATCGGCGGCGACCCCGTCATCGGAACCACCCACATCGACGCCATCGAGGCGTTCGAGGCGGACCCCGACACCAAGATCATCGTCATGATCGGCGAGATCGGCGGCGACGCCGAAGAGCGTGCAGCCGACTACATCAAGGCCAACGTGACCAAGCCGGTCGTCGGCTACGTCGCAGGCTTCACCGCTCCCGAGGGCAAGACCATGGGCCACGCCGGCGCCATCGTCTCCGGCTCGCTGGGAACGGCACAGGCGAAGAAGGACGCACTCGAGGCCGCAGGCGTCAAGGTCGGCAAGACGCCGTCCGAGACCGCTGCCCTCGCGCGCGAAATCCTGGAATCGCTGTCCGTCAAGTAGGACTCGCTTCTGAAAGAGCCCGCCACCGATTCGGTGGCGGGCTTTTTCGTGCCCCAATCCCTTGTGCGCGTTTTGCGTACCTGAAGGTACGCAAAACGCGCACGACGTATGGACAGCGCTATTCGGTCTCGAATTTGTCCACTCGCCACAGGACGAACACTGTCATCGCTCCGAACAGCGCCGCCGCGAGTGCGTAGTAGAGCGATTCGAAAGTTCCTGCAGCCCAGGCCAGGACGATTGCGGACATCAGAAACAACGCGACTTTGAAGTACTCGAACCTCTTGCGTGTCATGTCTTGCCCTCCCGTTCGACGATGTCGCTGCCCATTCTTCCTGAAAAGTGTTGTGTTGCATAGTAATTGAAATCCACAATGAAGGCAAAGGGGAGTCAATAGCTAAAGTAACGACATTGTGCAACAATCTCAGCGACACCGTTCGGGGAGGGCTGATGTCGGAATTTCTGCACCGTCTGTATCGACAGGGGTGGCACGCGGACCCCGCTGTACGACCGGTCGGCCGGTTGATGATCGTGGCCATGGTGGTCTCGTGTCTGTATGCACTCGCCTCGGTGGCGCTGGCGAAGTCGCTGGCCGATTTCCAGATGCATCGACAGGGCATGGACGACGGCTCCCTTCCGGCCTCGGCGAAAGCGATCGTCTACGGGGCCTACTCGATGCGGGTGATCACCGTGGTCAGCCTGATCTTCGGCTACTCGTATCTTGTCCAGCGACTCTCCAGGCGCAGTCCATCCGAACATCGACTCTTGTTGAGCTGGAGCGTCTTCGGAGTGGCTGCCTACTCCTACCTGATCTTCACCCCGAATCTTCCGTGGGCCCACGTGGTGCAAGCGATTCAAGTGGTCATCCTGCTGGCGGTCGCAGTGCTGCTGTTCACGCCTCGTGTGCGGGCCTACTTCGCGGGCGCGTCGGTGGACTAGATTGGCCCCGTGCACAACATCTTCACCACCGCCTTCGTGACGGTCCATCGGCTCTACATCAACAAGGTGGAGCGAAAGGGCCGCACCGAAGCGGAGGTCGACGAGATCGTCCGGTGGTTCACCGGGTTCGATCAAGCGACACTGAAAAAACACCTCGAGGCGGAGACGACATTCGAGGACTTCTTCGCGGCGGCGAACCTGAACCCGAACGCGACACTGATCACCGGAGTGGTCTGCGGCATCCGCGTCGAGAATGTCGAAGATCCCCTGATGAAGAAAATCCGATTGCTGGACAAGCTGATCGACGAGCTGGCCAAGGGCAAGAAGATGGAGGAAATTCTGCGTGGGTGATCCCGTTAGAATCACGCTGAATCGAACTGTGGTCATCGCTTCGACGCGGGACTTCACTGTGCGTCATGACAACTACCGAAAATCGTGCACTCGCCAAGAACTGGGCCGACGCTCCCACCACTGCTGCCGGATGGATTTCCCGCGCAGGTGAAGTAGCGCAGCTGCTCCTTGTCGACGCCGTTACCCGTGACAAGGGCCGCGAGCTTCCGTCCGCAGAGGTTCAGTTGCTCAAGGACGCCGGGCTCGTCACGCTGCTCGGTCCCGTCGAGCACGGTGGCGGCGGCCAGGATTGGCCCACGGCCTACCAGGTGATTCGCACCGTCTCGAAGGCCGACGGCTCGATCGGTCAGCTGCTGGGCTACCACCTTCTCTGGTTCTGGGCCGCGCGTCTGGTCGGTACCCCCGAGCAGATCGAGGCCGTCGAAGCCGATGCCACGAAGAACAAGTGGTTCTTCGGCGGTGCCGTCAATCCCCGCGACAACGACGTGTCGGTCACCGACGAGGGCGACACCATCGTGTTCGACGGTTCCAAGACGTTCTCCACCGGCAGTCGTGTCTCGGACGTGACCGTGCTCGAAGGTGCGCTCGAGGGCAGTGCCGATCACGTGTTCGCAATCGTGCCGTCGAACATCGAGGGTCTGTCCTTCCACGACGACTGGGACAACATCGGCCAGCGTCAGACCGAAAGTGGCAGCGTCACGATCGACAAGGTTCGCGTCGACTGGGCAAGTGCAGCGGGGTTCGTGGACAAAGTGTTTCAGCCCCGCGTCTACAACACCCGCAACGTGCCGACCATTCAGTTGGTGTTCGTCAACTTCTACCTCGGAATCGCGAGGGGTGCTCTCGAGGAAGCCGCGTCGTACACCAAGGACAAGACTCGCGCGTGGCTGCACAGCACGGTGGACAAAGCAGTCGACGAGCCGTACATCATCGACATCTACGGCGATCTGACCGCCAAACTGTGGGCCGTCGAAGCTCTGGCCGACGCAGTTGCGTTGGAAGGACAGAAGATTCACGACAACGCGTGGAACGTCACCGCCGAGGAGCGTGGTGACCACGAGGTGCGGGTGGCCGCAGTCAAGGCTCGCGCCACCGACGTCTCGCTCGAGATCACCTCGACCGTGTTCGAGGCCCTCGGTGCCCGCGCCACGGCCAGCAAGTATGGGTTCGATCGCTTCTGGCGCAACGTCCGTACCCACACCCTGCACGATCCGGTTGCCTACAAGCGACGCGAAGTCGGCCGCTGGGTGCTCACCGGTGAGCTGCCCGAGCCCACCTGGTACTCGTAGTCCCAAATTTCCGGCCCCGATCCGACCCCCGATTTCCGGATGAATGTGCCATCCACGCCATCTGAGTGCGTGGATGGCGCATTCATCCGATGAAGGATGACGCACACATGAGCACCGAAAAGATCGCCGACGCAATCAAGTTCGCGTACTGGGTTCCCAATGTCTCGGGTGGCCTGGTCACCAGCACCATCGAGCAACGGACCAGTTGGGACTACGAGTACAACAAGAAGCTGGCGCAGACCGCCGAGAACAACGGCTTCGAGTACGCCCTCAGTCAGGTCCGTTACGAGGCGAGCTACGGGGCCGAGTTCCAGCACGAGTCGACGAGCTTCTCGCTCGCGTTGCTGTTGGCCACCGAACGTCTGAAAGTCATTGCCGCCGTGCATCCCGGGCTCTGGCAGCCTGCCGTGTTGGCCAAGCTGGGAGCGACGGCAGACCACCTCTCGAACGGCCGTTTTGCGGTCAACGTCGTCAGTGGCTGGTTCAAGGACGAATTCACCCACCTCGGTGAGCCATGGCTCGAGCACGACGAAAGATACCGTCGCAGCGCCGAATTCCTGCAGGTACTGCGCAAGATCTGGACCGAGGACGACGTGGATTTCCGGGGCGATTTTTATCGGATCCACGATTTCACGCTGAAGCCGAAACCGCTCAACACCCCGGAACGGCCCAATCCTGAACTTTTCCAAGGTGGTAACTCGTCCGCCGCGCAGGAGAATGCCGGTCGGTACTCGGATTGGTACTTCAGCAACGGCAAGGATTTCGACGGCGTCACCGAGCAGCTCGACAACCTGCGTCGGGTCGCGCGCGATCACCGACGTGAGGTCAAGTTCGGGCTCAACGGCTTCATCATTGCGCGAGACAGCGAGAAAGAAGCGCGAGATACGTTGCGAGAGATCATCGACAAGGCCAACAAGCCTGCCGTCGAGGGTTTCAGAGGTGCGGTGCAGCAGGCGGGCAATTCGACGGCCGACAAGAAGGGGATGTGGGCCGACTCGACGTTCGAGGACCTCGTTCAGTACAACGACGGGTTCAAGACGCAGTTGATCGGCACCCCGGAGCAGGTTGCCGAACGCATCGTCGCCTACCGACGCCTCGGCGTCGACCTCGTTCTCGGTGGCTTCCTGCACTTTCAGGAGGAAATCGAATACTTCGGAGCGAAGGTGCTGCCGCTGGTGCGGGAGCTCGAAGCGGCCGAATCGAACGACCACGAGTTGGTCACGTCCCACTGACCTGGAGTTCCTCGAGCGGTCGGGTCCGTGCAGTAGCGTGAGATCTCGGACCCGACCGACCTGGGTACGGCACTATCAGGATGAGGAGACGCGATGACCTACTCGCCCGGCAGCCCTGACAACGGGGGCTCCAACTCTGGTGGCTACGGCGGAGGCGGACCGTCCTACGGCCCCCCGTCCACGCCGAATCAGTCCACGCCCAACCAGCCGAATCAGCCGTCGTCCGGTGCCTACCCCCAGTCGGGTCAGAACCAGCCGTTCCACCAGCCGTCGGTATCCAACCCGTTCGGCCCGCCCGTGCCAGGAACGTCCGCACCGAGCGGGTCCGCGCCGGGCACGTCCGGGCACTCGACGAAGTCGTCCGGTGCCGGGCTCGCAAATCTGCCGAAGATCCTGACCTTCGTGGTGCTCGGTCTCGGTATCGTCAACTTCCTGCTCGGCCTGCTCGATTTCGTCACCGCCGAAGTGTCGTCGTCCGAGCAACTGCCCAGCGGCATCCAGACCTCGTTCAGCACCAACTTCTTCGAGTCCGGCGGAAGTGCGGCGTCGATCGCGTTTCTGCTCGCCGCCGGTCTGATCGCAGGTGCGTCACTGCTACAGAAAGACGCCCGGAACCAGGCCGTGATCGCGGCACTCGCCATCGCCGGATTCCTGGTGCTCGTCTTCCAGTCGTTCAGCCTGCCCAGTGCCGAGGGCAACGAGTTCGCCAGCACCAGCAGTTCGCTCGGAATCGGCGCGATCCTGGTGCTCGTGTTGGGCTTCGTGCAGGCGGCTGCCGCTGTGGTTGCGCTGCTGCTCGATGCAGGCATCGTCAAGGCCCCGGCACCCAAGCAGTCCGGCTTCGGGAACCAGGGTCAGCAGTCCGGTTACGGCCAACAGAATTCCTACAACGCGCCGACGACGTCGTTCGGTGGACCGTCCGGACCGCAGAATTACAGCAACCCGCCGGCCTACGGTCAGGCCCCGTCGAACACAGCAGGTTCGTCGAATTTCGGGCAGGCACCGAGTGGACAGACGTCCGGCCAGCATTCCTACGGTCCCGGCGCACAGTCGCCGTACGGCAATCAGCCTGCGCCGAACACCGCGCCGCAGGGTGGCTACTCGCCGCCGCCCTACACCGGTCCGAGCGGTCCGCCCGCAGGGCAGGCCTACCCGCCGAACCAGTACCCGTACGGTGGCCAGCCGTCCGGTTACGGTCAGCCGTCGAGCACACCCGACGAGTCCGAGTCGGGCTCACAGTCGACGCCGTACGGCGCACCGACTCAATCGTTCGGCGCGACTCCCGCGGAAGACGACAACAAGCGCGACTGATTTCGCACGTCACACTCGACTTCGCGGCGCGCCTGACCGGCGTGCCGCGTCGATGATGCGAATCTCGTAGTGATGAGCGATCTATTGAACCGAGATACTCGACGCGCGACCGCACGCAGTTCCCGTGTGAGCACCGGGCCTACGCCCGATCAGTCACGAACGCTCGCTGCAGTGGCCTTCAAAACCTCCGGGCTGGTGGTGGTCATCGCCACGACTCTGGTCCTGATCACCCTTGTCTCGGTCAACAGCGATCTCACCGGAACCCTTGGTGCCATCGCCGGTTCCTGGTTCGCGGTGCACCTGGTGCCGCTGAGTATCGGTGGCACGTCGATGGGCGTCGCCCCGATGCTTCCCACCCTCGTCGTCGCCTGGTCCGTCGCACGCACGGTTCACCACGCGGTGGACGAGACCACCGACCGCCGCATGGTCAGGTGGGTGTTCGCCGCGTCGATGGCCGGACCCCTCGCTTTCACGGCCATCGCTCTGGCCGTCGCCAAGGATGCGTCGACGGTCATCGGACTGTCGAGCCCCAACGCACTCGTCGCCTTCTCGTGGGTGGCCGGAGTGCACGCAGCGGCGTCGGGCACCGGCCTGATCCACGCTCGCTGGGATGCCCTGGTGATCGATCGACATCTTCCAGATTGGGTACGCGCACTCGTTGCGCCGCTCGTGCGGTCCGTTGCGGTGCTGACGGCAGGCGGTGCCGCCATCGTGCTGTTTGCGCTGCTCGCCTCCTGGGACACCGCCGGTTCGCTGCTCGACAACGGACGCACCCTCGTCGGCATGCTGGGACTGACCGTGCTGTCGGTGCTGTACCTGCCGAACATCGTCCTCGGTGCCCTCGCCGTCGCGACGGGGTCCTCGGCGAGCTTCGGAGACGCAACGGTCAGCCTGTTCTCGACGACGGGCGGGCCGCTCCCGCCGCTTCCGATCCTCGCCGTCCTCCCCGAGGGCTCCGCGCAGACGATCTGGATCGTCATGCTCGTCGTTCCCATCGCAGCCGGGCTACTTCTGGGACGCGACTGCGCGATCCGAAGCGTGGACGTCCAGGTCGCGGTCTCCTCGGTGTGGGCGGTAGCCGCCGTCACCGGAGCCCTCGCCGCGGTGTTCGGCTATGCCGCAGGCGGGAACCTCGGCACGTTCGGAACAGTCGAAGTCACCGTGTGGAGCTTCGCACTGTTGACCTTCGCCTGGCTCGGCGTCGTCGGATCCGTTTCGGCGGCCATCGTCGTGTGGCGTCGAGCAGACCCGGAACCCGACCACGAACCCCACGACCGATCCGGTACCGAGCAGCCCGTGCCGGCGACCGTGCCCGCAGTAGACCTGGCCATTCGAGCGCCTGCGTCGGAGCCGGACGAGGCTGTCGCGGACACCGTCGTCGAGGCCGAGGTCGTCGACGAGAAGCCGGTCGTGACAGTGGAAGCAGACGATCCGATCGCGGCAGACGCCGAATCCGAGGAACCGCTCGAGGCCGAGATCGTCGCTCCGCCCCCGGCCCAGGACGACGCGTCGAGCACTGCGGAGGACGGACCTGCCCGGTAGGGGCGCGGGTCGGAGCGACTAGGCTTTCTGCTGGCTCGAACGATCCCCTCGATACCTCAGGAGTAGTGCGCTGACTGCCTTGCGTGAGACACCCGCGCGGGTCGTCGTCCTCGCGTCGGGGACCGGCTCGCTCCTGCAGTCGCTCGTCGCCGCGACAACTGCCGAGGACTACCCGGCACGCATCGTGGCCGTCGGAGTCGATCGAGAGTGCGCGGCCGCTAGTCATGCCGACGATGCCGCGATCCCACATTTTCGTATCGGCTTGCGAGACTTCGCCGATCGGTCTGCCTGGGATGAGGCGCTCACCGACGCTGCACTGGGGTTCGAGCCCGATCTGATCGTCACCGCAGGGTTCATGAAGATCCTCGGTCCTCGATTTCTCGACGCGTTCGCCGGCCGAATCGTCAACACGCACCCCGCGCTGCTGCCGTCGTTCCCCGGTGCGCACGCCGTTCGAGACGCGCTGGACCACGGCGTGAAACTGACCGGTTCGACGGTGCATCTGGTCGATTCCGGTGTCGACACCGGGCCGATCCTGGCTCAGGAAGCCGTGCCCGTTCTCGACGGCGACGACGAAGCGGCATTGCACGAACGCATCAAGACTGTGGAACGACGGTTGCTGGTCGACGTGATCGCAGCGGTCGCAGCCAAAGGTGTCACCTCCGATGGACGAAAGGCTCAGATAATCCGATGAGTGAACGTAAAGCGGTGCGCCGCGCACTGGTCAGTGTCTACGACAAGACCGGACTGATCGAACTTGCGACCGGTTTGCATGCCGCGGGCGTCGCTCTGGTGTCCACCGGATCGACGGCGAGCAAGATCGCCGACGCCGGAATCCCGGTCACCAAGGTCGAGGACCTCACCGGATTCCCCGAAACCCTCGAGGGTCGCGTCAAGACGCTGCATCCTCGCGTCCATGCCGGGGTCCTTGCCGACACCCGCAAGCCCGAGCACCTGGCTCAGCTGGACGAGCTGGGCATCGAGGCGTTCGAGCTCGTCGTGGTCAACCTGTACCCGTTCACCGAGACCGTCGCCAGCGGTGCGACGCCCGACGAATGCGTCGAGCAGATCGATATCGGCGGCCCGTCGATGGTGCGCGCCGCGGCCAAGAATCACCCGTCGGTCGCGGTTGTCGTCGACCCGAGCCGGTACGACGACGTACTCACCGCTGTCTCCGGTGGTGGATTCACGCTCGCCGAGCGCACATCTCTTGCCGCGCAAGCGTTTCAGCACACCGCGGCCTACGACGTCGCAGTGGCGTCGTGGATGTCGAGCGTCCTGACTCCCGACACCGAGACTGTGTTTCCCGAGTGGATCGGTGGCACATGGGACCGCTCCGCAGTACTTCGGTACGGCGAGAACCCGCACCAGAAGGCTGCCCTGTACGTCGACTCCTCCGCTGCTGCCGGCATCGCTCAGGCCGAGCAGCTGCACGGAAAAGAGATGTCGTACAACAACTTCACCGATTCGGATGCGGCCTGGCGGGCAGCGTTCGATCACTCGGAGCCCACCGTCGCGATCATCAAGCACGCCAATCCGTGCGGAATCGCCGTCGGCACCGACATTGCCGAGGCGCACCGAAAGGCGCATGCGTGCGATCCGGTGAGCGCCTACGGCGGCGTCATCGCGGCCAACCGTGAGGTCACCGTCGAGATGGCCGAGCAGGTCGCCGAGATCTTCACCGAGGTGATCATCGCGCCGTCCTACGCCGACGGTGCACTGGGAGTGCTGCAGCGCAAGAAGAACATTCGAGTTCTGCTCGCAGAAGCGCCGCCCACGTCGGGGGTCGAACTCAAGCCGATCTCCGGCGGGGCACTGCTGCAGCAGAGAGACGTCATCGACGCCGACGGCGACGATCCGGCCAACTGGACCCTGGCCGCCGGCGAACCCGCCGATGAGCAGACCCTCAAGGATCTCGAATTCGCCTGGCGTGCAGGACGAGCCGTGAAATCCAACGCAATTCTGCTCGCCCATGACGGCGCGTCGGTCGGCGTCGGAATGGGCCAGGTCAACCGCGTCGACGCCGCCCACCTCGCAGTCCAGCGTGCCGGGGATCGCGTCGTCGGTTCGGTCGCATCCTCCGATGCCTTCTTCCCGTTCCCCGACGGCTTGCAGGTCCTCATGACGGCGGGCGTCAAAGCCGTTGTGCAGCCCGGTGGTTCGGTCCGCGACAACGAAGTGATCGCTGCTGCCCAGGACGCGGGCGTGACGCTGTATCTGACGGGTTCGCGGCACTTCGCCCACTAGCTGCTCCGTCGAGATCGCAGTTGTGCAGCCTTTTACACCATTTCCGCTCGCGTAATTGCGATCTCGACGATCTGTGGATGAACGAAACCATAATCCACAGATTGGCCTGCTGGCCGTTTCGAGGGGCTCGACCCTGCCAGGGTTGAGCGATGGGGATCGAGTCAGGACCGTTTCGTGGGTCGGTTGCAGTGCAGTCGGGAGCATTGAGTCGTCACCGACTGAGCCGCGACTATGTACGAGTGTTCCGTGACACCTATGTGCCCGCGAGAACCACCCTGGATGCGCGGACCCTGGCTGTGGCGGCATCTGTGTGCGTCGGCAACAGCGCAATTGTCGCGGGTACTTCGGCGGCCGCCGTACATGGCGCGCGATGGGTCGACGCCTCGGTGCCGCCTACCGTGCTTGCGCGCGAAAAATCACATCGAATACCAGGGCTGATCCTCCGGCGCGATTCGATCGAGCCTGGCGATGTGCTCGTTGTCGGCGGGGTGGCGGTGACCACCCCGGTGCGGACCGCGTTCGATATCGGGCGATGGGTTCCGTCACCGCAGTCCGTGATCTTCCTCGATTCACTCATGGCCGCGACCGGCCTCGAGCTGGATGCGGTGAGTGCATTCGCGTCACTGCGTCCGGGGTGTCGGGGTATCCGGGTGCTGCTCGACGCCCTCGGTCGGGTGGATGGAGGCGCGGAATCGCCGCAGGAGACGCGCACCCGACTGTTGCTGATCGACGCTGGACTTCCGAAACCCACCACCCAGATCGACATTCGAGATGCGCGTGGTCGATTTGTCGCGCGGATCGACATGGGGTGGGAGAGGTGGCGTGTCGGGGTGGAATACGAGGGGGTGCAGCACTGGCTCGACGAGCGTCAGCGGACCCGCGACATCGAGCGGTACGAGGACTTGCAGCAGTGCGATTGGCATATCGTTCGGGTCAATTCCGAACAACTCCGCCGTCGTCCCGACGAAGTGGTCCGCCGAGTTCGGGCCAAGCTCCGTGAGGCAGGAGCACCGGTCTAGCGAGATCGCAATTGTGCAGGGGATTTGTCCAGTTCGGGTGGCATAAGTGCGAACTCGGCGGAACCACAACGGACCACTAGATGGCAGCAATCGTCAAACGCTCGTAGCGTGGAGAAGTGACCTCCACCAAACCTGGCATCTCCACTCTCGGCGAACTCAAGGCATCCGGCCATCGGCAGCGGTCGATCAAGGAAGAGCTCCGCGAAAATCTTTTGACGGCGTTGCGTGACGGCGAAGATCCGTGGCCGGGGATCGTTGGCTTCGGGTCGACGGTGCTGCCGCAATTCGAGCGCGCGATTCTGGCCGGTCATGACGTCGTTCTGTTGGGTGAGCGTGGGCAGGGCAAGACGCGTCTGCTGCGTACCCTTAATCTGCTGCTCGACGAGTGGGTGCCGGTGATCGCCGGTGCCGAACTGGGCGAGCATCCGTACGAGCCCATCACCCCTGCGAGCATTCGTAGAGCGAAGGAACTGGGCGACGATCTGCCCATCGAGTGGCGGCACCGCAGCGAGCGGTACGCAGAGAAGCTCGCCACCCCGGATACCTCGGTCGCCGACCTCGTCGGCGATGTCGATCCGGTGAAGGTCGCGGAGGGCCGCAGCTTGGGCGACCCGGAGACTATTCACTTCGGTCTCGTTCCGCGGAGTCACCGCGGCATCGTGGCGATCAACGAACTTCCCGACCTCGCGGAGCGCATCCAGGTGTCGCTGCTCAACGTCATGGAGGAGCGCGACATTCAGGTCCGCGGCTACACCCTGCGGCTCCCGCTCGACGTCATGTTGGTGGCCAGCGCCAACCCCGAGGACTACACCAATCGCGGACGCATCATCACCCCGCTCAAGGACCGCTTCGGGGCCGAGATCAGGACGCACTACCCCCTTGAGCTGGACGACGAAGTAGCCGTCATCGATCAGGAAGCGGATCTTCAGGCCGCCGTCCCGACCTACCTGCTCGAGGTGCTCGCTCGCTTCACTCGGCTGCTGCGCGAGTCGCCGTCGGTGGATCAGCGCTCCGGCGTGTCCGCTCGATTCGCGATCGCAGCCGCCGAAACCATCGCTGCCGCAGCCGTTCACCGTGCCGCGATCCTCGGCGAGGCCGAGCCCGTGGCCCGGCCGGTCGATCTCGGCACGATCATCGAGGTGCTGCGTGGCAAGGTCGAATTCGAGTCCGGTGAGGAAGGCCGCGAAATCGAGGTTCTCGAACACATGCTGCGACGCGCGACGGCCGATACCGTCCGGGCACACCTGGGTGGCCTGAACCTCGCGGCGTTGGTGACGGCCGTCGAGACCGGCGACCCGATCGTCACCGGCGATCGCATCACCGCAAAGGCTTTGCTCGACGAGCTGCCCGACGTATCCGTGATCGGCGACATCACCGAGCGGTTGAAGGCGACCTCGGACGGCGAGAAAGCAGCCGCCGTCGAACTGGCGCTCGAAGGTCTCTACCTCGCGCGGCGAATCTCCAAGGATCCCGACGACGACGGCCAGACGGTGTACAGCTGATGCGTCGTTCCAGGTACGGGCGCTATCACGAGGGCCCGGATCCACTGGCTCCTCCCGTCGATCTGCGGGAGGCGTTGGATGCGATCGGCGAGGACGTCCTCGAGGGGGCGTCGCCTCGCCGGGCGTTGCAGGAGATGCTGCGGCGCGGAACGAAGAACATGCGCGGGCTCGACGACCTCGCGGCCCAGGCCGCCAAGCGTCGCCGAGATCTGTTGAAGAAGAACAACCTCGACGGCACGCTGGAGGAGGTCCGCGAGCTGCTGGACAAGGCGGTGCTCGAGGAGCGCAAGGCGTTGGCGCGTGCTCTCGATGACGATGCGCGGTTCCAGGAGATGCAGATCGGTGATCTCTCGCCGTCCACTGCCCAAGCGGTGCAAGAGCTTTCGGATTACGACTGGCGTTCGTCGGAGGGGCGCGAGAACTACGAGAAGATCAAGGACCTGCTCGGACGCGAGATGCTGGACCAGCGTTTCGCGGGCATGAAGCAGGCTCTCGAAGGTGCCACCGACGAGGACCGTCAGGCCATCAGTGAGATGCTGAAGGACCTCAACGAACTGCTCGACGCTCACAACAAGGGCGAGGACACCGTCGAACAGTTCGACGAGTTCATGAACAAGCACGGTCAGCATTTTCCGGAGAACCCGAAGAATGTGGACGAGCTGCTCGATTCACTGGCGGAAAGGGCTGCGGCGGCGCAGCGGCTACGCAACTCGCTGTCGCCCGAGCAACGAGCCGAGTTGGATGCGTTGGCTCAGCAGGCCTTCGGTGATTCGAGCTTGTTGCAGCAACTGGATCAGCTGGATCAGAACCTGCAACAGGCCCGGCCCGGTGAGGACTGGGACGGTTCGCAGAACTTCCGCGGCGAGAACGGTATGGGTCTGGGCGACGGCACCGGAGCCCTTCAGGACATTGCCGATCTGGAGAACCTGGGAAATCAGCTCTCGCAGCAGTACAACGGTGCTGCGTTGGACGACATCGATGCCGACGCGTTGTTGAAGCAACTCGGACCCGAGGCCGCGGCCGATGCCCGAATGCTGTCGGAGCTGGAAAAGGCGCTGCAGCAACAGGGTTTCATGGACAAGGGTGCCGATGGTCAGTGGCGACTGTCGCCCAAGGCCATGCGGCAGCTGGGGCAGTCAGCGCTGAAGGATGTTGCGGGAAAGCTGTCTCGACGCGGCGGCGAGCGCGATACCCGCAAAGCCGGCGCGATGGGTGAGCCGACGGGCGCGTCGCGGATCTGGGAGTTCGGCGATACCGAGCCGTGGGACGTCACGCGTACGGTCAACAATGCGGTATTGCGCTCGGCAGCAACAGGATCGGGCTTTCCGGTGCAGTTGCAGGTGACCGACGTGGAGATCAGCGAGACCGAGACCAGAACGCAGGCTGCAGTGGCGCTGCTGGTCGATACGTCGTTCTCGATGGTGATGGACGGTCGCTGGGTGCCGATGAAGCGTACGGCTCTGGCTCTCAATCATCTGGTGAGCACTCGGTTCCGCGGAGACGATCTGCAGTTGATCGGATTCGGGCGGCACGCACAGACATTGACGGCGTCCGAGCTGGCAGGGTTGGACGGTGCCTACGACCAAGGCACCAATCTGCATCACGCACTGATGCTCGCGGTTCGTCATCTGCGACGTCATCCCAATGCCCAGCCGGTGGTCTTGATCGTCACCGACGGTGAACCGACGGCCCACCTGGAGCCGGACGGCCATGCGTATTTCGATTACCCGCCGTCGTCGAAGACGTTGGGGTTGACGGTGCGTGAGCTCGATACCGTCGCGAAACTCGGTGCGCAGGTGACGATTTTCCGTCTCGGCGACGATCCAGGTCTGGCCCGGGTGGTCGACAAGATGGCCGAACGGGTCGGCGGCAGGGTCATCGCGCCGGATCTGGACGGATTGGGTGCTGCAGTGGTGAGCGACTACCTCAAGCGTCGACGGTCGTAGTCACTTCTCTGCTGCCTTGATGTCCACCGAGACTCCGCCCCAGAAGGCGAGTCCGGTGATGACCACTCGGGGCGCACCGGGGTGCGTGGCGCTGACGTGCTCGAATCCGCCCATGATCCCGGTGCCGCGGACCTCGACGCCGATGCCGGGCGGCACGGTGATCTCGATGCCGCCCATGATCGCGACGCAGTTGATCGTGGTTTCCTGGGCCGTGAACGTCGCTCGGCGTAGGTCGAGTTGCACTCCGCCCCAGAAGGCGAGCGCGTCGATGCGTGCGGCGACGGTCCATTCGCCTTTGCGAACCGATCCGCTCATGATCGCGATGGCCCGATCGGTCTGGGGCGCACCGGTCTGCGTCGTCTGCGGAGGTGGGGTGAGGGCCAGATCGTCGGTCAACAGGTCCAAGTCGCCGTAGGTCTTCGCTCGGTACGCCGCGGCCGTCCGCTCGTCGTACTCGGTGACGGTCAGTTGACCGTTGGCGAAAGCGTCGCTCAGCAGCTGCGCCACGAGGTTGCGATCGGCATCGGCAGCGCGCACCGTACTTCGATTTCGGTCGGGTAGTTGGTCGCTCACCGGTCGGACATTACCGGCGACCGGGTCAGGCCGCATTCAGGATTGCGCGATGACCCAGCGGCGACGCCAGCGTGATCTGCATGGTGGCGTAGACGGCAACCATGATGCAGGACTTGTCCTCGGCGTCCGGTCTGGTCCCGGTACGCAGTTCGATCGTGACGGCCGTATCGGTCTCGGTCACCGTCGCGTCGGCTCCGTAGCACTCGGGCGTGCCGGTGACGAAGTGCACCGCGATGGTGTTGGGGGACACCTGGCTCCACGACTCGAACGGAGTGGTTGTCGCGCGGATCAGATCCGGGGTCGACTCGAACATCGTGCCGACGTCGCCGACGGGAACTTCGTGGGGGACGGGCGGCGCGCTGGGTTGCTGGACGAACCCGATGGGGGTGGTGGAGTTCGTTGTCGGTGTCGTCTCGTCGTCGTCACCGGCGGCGGTGCTGCAGCCGGCCAAGAGCAGGCACAGCATGACACCTGCAGCGAGAAACCTCATGAACCCAAAGTAGCGCTGGGAGCTGAGGAGAACCTTTGTGTTCGTCTCATGCCAGCAGCACCGTGACGAGTGCGATGACGGGAATCGAGACCAGGGTCGTGACGAATGCCGTGTCGCGGGCCAGAACGACCCCTCGCTGGTAGCGGCTCGCGAAGACGAAGACGTTCTGCGCCGTGGGCAGTGCCGAGACAACGACGATGGCGAACAGGTCGTGCCCGTCGAGGCCGAAGACGAATCGGGCCATCAGATACCCGAGCAGGGGCTGCAGCGCCATCTTGAACAGGGTCGCCAGAGCCACGTCCCGTCGCGGGCTGATGCCCTTCTGCAGCACCCGCGCGCCGTACAGCGACAGTCCGAACGCGAGCAGTGCACCAGGAACGGACAGGTTGCCGACGAGTTGGAACGGCTGCATGAGCGCCTCGGGGAGCTCGAATCCGGTGATCGACAGTACGAGACCCGCAGCCCCGGCCAGCACGATCGGGTTTCGGAACGGTGTCGTGACCGTCTTGAACAGAGAGACCTCGTCGATCTTGGTGGAGATGTCGAGGACGGTCACCGCGATCGGCGTGTAGATCATGATCTGGAACAGCAGCAGGGGAGCGACGAAGTTGGCGTCGCCCAGAACGAACACGGCGATCGGGATACCGAGGTTCGCGGCATTGACGTAGGAGCTCGCGAGTGCGCCGACGGTCGCGTCGGGCACGGCGCGTTTCAGCGCGAGCTTCGCGATGACGAAGTAGATGGCCCCGACGAGCAGCGCTGTGGAACCGGCGACGGCAAGAACGGGGGACAGGATGACCGACAGGTCCGAATTGGCCAACGTGACGAACAGCAGCGACGGCGTCGCCACGAAGAAGACCAGTCGGCTCAGAACGAACTGGCCGTGTTCGCCGAGGATTTTCAGATGGGCGAGCAGGTAGCCCAGTGCGATGACGACGAAGATGACGGTGAAGCCTTCGAGAACGCCGGACATCGTAGAACTGCTCGTTTCTTGCTGGGAACGACAGAAAGGCCACGTAGCCCAGGGCTACGTGGCCTTTCTCGAAAGCTGATTCAGCGGCTGGTGAACGGCAGCAATGCCATTTCACGAGCGTTCTTCACTGCGACAGCGACCTGGCGCTGCTGCTGCGGGGTGAGCCCGGTGACCCGGCGGCTACGGATCTTGCCGCGGTCGGAAATGAACTGACGAAGAAGGTTGATGTCCTTATAGTCCACCGTGGTGACCTTGGCGGCATTCAACGGGTTCTTCTTCGGTCGACGACCCGCCTCTGCGCGGACCTTCTTCGACGGTGCTCTCTTGACTGCCATCTCTACCTTTTCCCTTACCAGCTCGACTTGTGGACGCCTGGCAGCTCCCCGCGGTGAGCCATCTCGCGCATCTTCACGCGGGACAGCCCGAATTTCCGTAGGTAACCGCGCGGACGTCCATCCGCAGCGTCACGATTGCGCAATCGTACCGGACTCGAATCACGTGGCAGACGCTGCAGTGCCGCCTGGGCCCCCGCGCGCTCGGAATCGCTGCTCGAGGGCTTGCGAATGATCTCTTTGAGCTCTGCGCGACGCGTTGCCCAGCGGGCGACGACGACCTTGCGTTGCTCGTTCTTCGCGATCTTCGATGTCTTGGCCACCGGTCAGCGCTCCTCTCGGAAATCGACGTGCTTGCGGACAACCGGGTCGTACTTCTTCATGACCAGTCGGTCGGGATCGTTGCGACGGTTCTTGCGGGTGACGTAGGTGTAGCCGGTACCCGCGGTCGACTTGAGTTTGACGATGGGGCGGATGTCCGTGCTCTTGCCCATCAGATCTTCTCCCCACGTGCGCGGATCTTGGCCACCACGGCGTCGATGCCGTCGCGGTCGATGGTCTTGATGCCCTTGGCCGAGAGCGTGAGGGTGACGCGGCGTCCGAGGCTGGGGGCGTAGTAGGTCTTGCGCTGGATGTTGGGATCCCACCTGCGGCTGGTGCGCACGTGGGAGTGCGAGACCGACTTTCCGAAGCTGGGGGTGCGGCCGGTGACTTGGCAGTGCGCTGACATGAGCACTCCTTTCTTGCCGTTATGACAATCGTTTTCGACAAAGCGTTCAAGCGAATGTAGCGTGCATCCTCAGAGAATGACAATCGTTGTCGAGAAGAAAGGCGCTCGTGAACACATCACCGGACGATCGAACCCCGATGGTCCTCGTCTCCGGCTGGACCGGAGCCATGGACGCTGTCGTGACATCGCTGCTCGCGCCGGGAACTGTCGCAGTCCGCCACGACCTGAGCCGCGTCACTGAGGGCGTCGTACGCCGAACGTTGTTCGTCCTGGGTGAGAACCCGCGCGAGACGATCTTGGAACTGGCGCACGGCTGTGTCTCCTGCACGCTGCGCGAGGACCTGCTGCCGCTGCTACGTGCACTGTCGAGTCGCAGCAGTGTCGATCGCATCGTGCTCGTTCTGGACCCCGCGCTCGAGCCCGAGGCGTTGTGCTGGGCGGTGGACAACGTCATCGTCGCCGACGTGGTGGGGCAGATCGACGGACCGGCCTCGAGGGACGTACGTATCGAGGCCGTGATCGGCTGCCTCGACGCCGCAACCTGGTTGGCCGACGCCACCGGCGACGACACCTTGGCAGACCGAGGCATCGTCGCGAGTGGGGATGACGATCGAACCGTCGCGCAGTTGGTAGTAGGCCAGGTGGACTACTCCGACGCGCTCGTCGTCACCGCAGGTCCCGATGTCGACGCGTGGGAGCGCGCCAGGCTCGCGGCTGTCCTCGCGCGGTTGGCACCGAACGCACCCGTCGTCTGGGTTTCGCAGGACTCGATGGTCGACGGCCCAGCAGTTCTCGCGTCCGTTCCCTTCGATGCCCGGCGCGGTGAGATCACCGACGCCCACTCTCCGCTGTTGCGCGGCCAGCCGCCCTTGTCCGTCGACTGCGGAGTCGCACTCGTGGAGTTCACCGCAACTCGGCCGTTCCATCCCGAACGACTCCACGAGGCCATCGACGTGTTGCTCGACGGCGTCGTCACCGCTCGCGGACGGGCATGGGTGGCCACACAACCCGACGAAGCGCTGTGGATCGAATCGGCCGGCGGCGGACTACGGGTGGCGAGCGCCGGAAAGTGGCTTGCGGCAATGACTCCGGTGGAACAGGATCGCGTCGACACCACCCGACGAGCGATGGCTGCACTGCGGTGGGACGAGCAATTCGGTGATCGCGACACGTCATTGGTGATCTTGGTGCATCAGGCCGACCCCACCGAGATCGACCGAACTCTGCAGTGGGCGTTGGTGTCCGACGACGAGATGACCGATCCCGATCAGTGGGCCACGTGGACCGACCCGTTCGGCCAGTGGCACGAAGACCCCTGCGAGAGCAGCGAATCCCCGTACGCAGACCAGTCACGAGAGGCAACAGAATGAAGCCAGGCATCCACCCCGATTACCACCCGGTGGTGTTCCAGGACTCGAGCACCGGGAACAAGTTCCTCACTCGATCCACCGTCACGTCCGCCCGCGAGACCGAGTGGGAAGACGGCAACACCTACCCCCTGATCGTCGTCGACGTCTCGTCCGAGTCGCATCCCTTCTGGACCGGGGCGACACGCGTCATGGACACCCAGGGACGCGTCGAGAAGTTCGAGAAGCGCTACGGCCGTCGAAGCCGAAAGGAGGCGTGAGACATGGCTGTTCCGAAGAGAAAGATGTCGCGTTCCAACACGCGTAGCCGACGGGCACAGTGGAAGGCCGTCGCCCCGGATCTCGTGACCGTGCGTTTTCAGGGCCGCGAGTTCCGAGTGCCGCGCAGGTTGGTCAAAGCGGTTCAGGCCGGCGTCTACGACCCGAGCTGACTGCCCCCTCGTGCGCGTTGTGCGCCCTTCCAGGTACGCACAACGCGCACGAGGGCGGAGCCCGGTACGTTTGCTCGATGGACGGAACGGAACCCTCGTCGAAGGACGTCAAGCGATGGCGGCAGTACCTCGCCGACGAGCGCGCCGAGGCCGCCGTCTATCGCGATCTGGCCGGTAGGCGCAACGGCGAGGAACGCGACATTCTGCTCGAGTTGGCCGACGCGGAAGGTCGCCACGAACAGCATTGGCGCAATCTGCTCGGCGATCGCGTCGGGATGCCACTCAAAGGCGACATTCGTACCCGGATCCTCGGCGTGCTGGCGCGCCGCTTCGGATCGGTGTTCGTGCTCGCCCTCGCGCAACGCGCCGAGACCCGATCGCCCTACGCGACCGACGCGGATGCCACCGACGCGATGACGGCCGACGAGCAAATTCACGCCGAGGTGATCCGGGCACTGGCTGCCCGTGGCCGAAATCGACTGTCGGGAACCTTCCGCGCCGCGGTGTTCGGTGCCAACGACGGATTGGTCAGCAACCTCGCCCTGGTGCTCGGCATCAGCGGATCCGGGGTGTCCAACCAGATCGTGTTGGTCACCGGACTCGCCGGCCTGCTCGCCGGTGCGCTGTCGATGGGAGCAGGCGAATACGTCTCGGTGCGCTCGCAACGCGAACTGCTCGAGGCCTCGTCGCCCGACAGCGCAGCGAATGAGGCCGTTCAACACCTCGACGTCGACGCCAACGAACTCGCCCTCGTCTACCGCGCGCGCGGAATGACCCACGAGGAAGCCGATGCGAAGGCCGCGGACGTCATCCGACTGCTCCCCGCCGTCGAAGAACCGGCCACCGACATCGACGAGCACGAATCCATCGGAACCGGACTCGGTGCCGCCGCAGCGAGCTTCTGCTTCTTCGCCTCCGGTGCCGTCATCCCGGTGTTGCCGTACCTGTTCGGTCTCGAAGGCTATGTGGCCCTTGCCGTTGCTGCAGTGCTCGTCGGACTGGCGCTGATCTGTACGGGCCTGATCGTCGGACTGCTCAGCGGCGGTCCGCCCGTCAAGCGCGCACTGCGACAACTCGCCATCGGATACGGCGCGGCCGGGGCGACGTATCTACTGGGACTCGCATTCGGTGGGGGAGTGTAGGTTCCGGGCGACGGACGAGCAATCGCCAACCTGTTCTTGTCGGTGGGTCGGCCGACAATGTCGGCATGCCCATCATCGATCCGACTCGCGAGGACCACGCCTACTTCATCGGACTGTTTCAAACCGACGGTCATCTCGAGAAAGGGAAAGGGCAAAAGGGGAAAGCAACCATCGAACTAGCGGCAGCCGACGTCGACTTGCTGATGCGGCTTCCACAATTGTTCGATGGCGTCAACTCGTCCGTATCGACGAGAACGCGAACAACGAATTTTTCCGCTGACTACACGAGTGCTACCTGGCGGATCTGCAACCTCGCATTCCGACGCGAACTGGAATTGTGCGGAGTTCCGGCTGGTCGCAAGTCCAAACAGGTGGCTCCGCCTGTCGTGCCGTTTCATCCGCGGGGTTACTTCCGAGGATTGCTCGATGGCGACGGCAGTGTCGGATTCACCCGGTCGGGTATGCCATTTATCAGTTTCGTCACCGCCTCGTCCAGCTTGGCGGACTTCTTCTGCGCGACAGCACAAACAGTCAGCGGGGTCATTCGTACGCCTAAACGCAACACTCGCGATGATGTGTTTTCGTTGATGGTCGCGAATGACTCAGCGGCGCGTTTGGCCGAATGGGCCTATCCTCCCGATTGTCTCGCGCTCGATCGAAAGCGATTGGCGGCGGCGTCAGTCGCTGCTTGGGTCAGACCGCCGGGTATGCGTGCTCGCCCACTCTTAGGTTCGAGGGTTTGGGCGGCGGCCGAGGATGCGATTGCATTGTCCTCGACAGTGAAGGAGGCAGCCAGAGTCCTCGGCCGAACGGAGAGTGCCGTGGTCATCCGACGCTGGAGACTGCGGCACGCGGACGGCACCGATGCATGAGCGGACAGTGACAGTTCCGATCACGACGGGATTGTCCACGTTCGTCCCGTTGTGCATCTGTGTTCTCCACTTGTTCACCTGAAGTGCTCCATTCCGTTCAGCGCCCGAGGGGCCTTCACGGTCACCATCGATTCATGACGCTCAATCCCGCAGGCGAGACCGTCGCGACCGGTATTCCGGGGACGCTCGCCGAGAACATGACGATGGCCGAGCAGCACGACTGGCATCGGTCGTTCCTGCGGCGGCACCCGGTGAGTCGACGCAACTTCCTGGTGGGTGCCGCAGCGACGGCAGCCGCGGTGGGCGTCGGTAATTCGGCGTTCACGCGCACCGCCTATGCGCAGGACGCGCCGCTGGCGGTGGCCGGTCGACACATGGGCTTCGGCAACGACCCGGCGACGCAGTTGCGATTCTCCGCTCAGCTTTCCCGTAATCCCGGCATCACCGGTGTCTTTCTCGATCACGGCCCGACGCCTGCACTGGGAGCGACGACCTCCGCCGAGGTGCGCAACCTCGTCAGCCAAGTCCCGCAGACCGATGGCGGCATTCTGTCGGCTGAGCAGTACTACGTGCACGTGCCCGTCGACAATCTGACGCCCAAGCTGCCGCACTATTACCGATGGCGTACCGCGGACGGTTTCGTCAGCGACATTCGCAGTGCATCTCCCGCGCTGCCGACCGGACGCATTGCTCCGTTCCGTTTCACCATGATGGGGGACCAGGGCGTCGACGAAACACCCTCGCAGCCAGCGGGTCTGGTGGCCGGCGACTACGACGACCTGTACTACAAGGCCGACAACGAACCGTCGGTCAAACACGCGCGCAACATCAATCGCCAGATCGAGGCGTCGCGTCCGGACTTCCACATTCTTGCCGGCGATATCGCCTACGCGGACCCGTCGGGTGCCGGTCTGCCACCGCAGTTCGCGGGCCACGGCAAGACGCCACCGAAGGGGTTCGACAAGTTCAATCCCTTCGTCTGGGACGGCTATTTTCAGGCCATCGAGGCCAGCGCATCGACGGCACCGTGGTTGTTCGCCACCGGCAATCACGACATGGAGGCGCTGTACAGCCCCAACGGATACGGTGGCCACGCGGCACGTCTCGATCAGCCCAGTACTGGCCCGAAGGGGTGCCCGTCGGCGTATTCGTTCGTGTACGGCAACACTGCGGTGCTCTCGCTCGACGCCAACGACGTCAGTTACGAGATCAAGGCCAACACCGGCTACAGCGGCGGAGCCCAGAACACCTGGGTGGAGCAGACTCTCGCCAAGTATCGGGCAGACCCGAACATCGACTTCATCGTCTGCTTCTTTCATCACTGCGCCTACTCGACCACGTCGACGCACGCGAGCGACGGCGGCGTACGTGACGCGTGGGTATCGCTGTTCGACAAGTACGAGGTCGACGTGGTGCTCCAGGCGCACAACCACGTGTTCGAGCGCACCGATCCGATCCGCTCCAACCGTGCGACGCGGGTCGCCGGCGACAACGCCACGGTTCGCGGAAAGACCGACGGCACCGTGTATTACACCGTCGGCGGGGGTGGTCGTCCGCGTTACACGTTCCAGGACGGCGAGGGCGTCAGCTACCGGGGCCACGAGTTGCCGGACACGGCTGTTCCGAACAGCTACGTCTGGGCACCCGACGGCACCAAGGCGGCCGAGTCGATCACGTGGTCGCGCGTGAGATTCCTGAACTACTCGTTCGTCAGAGTCGATGTGGTGCCGGGTATTCCGGGTATCAAGGCCAGCACGATGGCCATCGGAGCGATCGACGAATACGGCAACGAATTCGATCGCCTCACCTTCGAACGCGACATCCCGGTGGGCCCGATCTTCGGTTCCTCCTGAGTGCCCATGTGAGTGGAACTTCGACCCCTGCTACGAACTTCCACTCACGTGCGGCGCAGCCGCTCTCATATGGAGGTCGGCCTGTCAACGACGGCATGGTGAAGCGGTGGCACGCACCGTCGTGTGTGCCACCGCTTCCTGTTG
>NZ_JBFBMD010000019.1:0-83855 GCF_040686915.1 Rhodococcus sp. NPDC077669
AGCGGATGGCTGATACATCGAATGCTTTCACCAAATAAAATTCGGCACTGACATTCATCGACACACTGTTGAGTTCTCAAAGAACACGCACACACTCGAACCCCACGAACACACAATCCGTAGGCCTCAAGGGCAACTGTTCCAGCCTATCCCAGCTTGGTCTCGGACACAAGGCCCGACTCTTGGGGGATAAAACCTGCCGAGCCACACGTCCAACCTCGTTCACCCAGTCCGTGAAGACCGGGTCGGTGTCCGTCGCTCTGACTCGACAAAAGCTACGCCACCAACCCCACACACGCAAATCGGCAGGTGGATCGACTTACCGCCGGCATCCGCGCAGGTCGGAGGACCTGTGCGCAACAAGGCCTCGCATTCGGCCGGCACTTCCCCGCATGTGACGCCAGCCATATCTTGCGAACAGTCGACAGAAACGGGTTTCACGAGCGGGACAACGCCAGAACATGGTCGGGCACATCGAGGTTCGGTTCCACATCTTCCCCACGCTCTGCAGTGCCGACGTAGTCACCGATCGGAATCACACCCGCCCACACGTCACCTGCTGCAATGTCGGCCTCGTCGTCGATCGGTCCGCCGGTCCGCGCTTTCACCGATGCTTCGTACAACGGAAGCGCCAACACACTCGTCGCCGCCAGCTCTTTTCTCGTATGCGCCCGCAGATATGTGCTTCTACCCGGAACGACCTGATCGACTATGGCGTCCAATGCCCGTGCCCGTTCGTCCTCGTCCTCCACTCGACGTGGCCGTCCCACGATGACGGCGCTTCGATAGTTCATCGAGTGATGGAACGCGGACCGGGCCAGAACCAACCCGTCGACGACCGTGACCGTCACGCAGATGTCCTGATCAGGCGCCTCCACCAGGCTTCGAGAGGCGACCGAACCATGGAGGTACAGGGTTCCCGCCCTGTCCGGCCCGTCCGGATCCAGGCCGAACACGGTCGGGAGCACACGTGGCACGTTCCCCACCAGCACCCCCATATGACAGAGGCGAGCCGATCGGAGCACGTCGAGCAACGCCGTCCGCTCCGACTGCGCACGCTGCCGACCTCGGACCACGGTGGTCCTGGATGTTGGGGACAGAAGTGTTTCGTCGGCAGTCATGCCACCAGAGTGCCGCCCCGTTGGCTCACTGTCATGGTCCAATAGGGAGCAATGATGCTAGGCCACTTTCTGCCATGGACAGGTGACGCACGATGACCTTGCCGCCGAATGCCCTGTCGATCGCGATCGATCGAGCCGACCGCCGCACGTTGCCCGTTCAGGTGGCCGACGGTATCCGGGCGGCCATCGATCGCGGCGAGCTCGAGCCGGGCGTCCGATTGCCAAGCACCAGAGCACTTTCCGTCGAAATGGGTCTGGCTCGTGCGGTGGTGGAGAAGGCGTACGAGCAGCTCGTCGCCGAAGGATGGCT
Organism: Rhodococcus sp. NPDC077669; assembly: GCF_040686915.1. Taxonomy (NCBI): domain Bacteria; kingdom Bacillati; phylum Actinomycetota; class Actinomycetes; order Mycobacteriales; family Nocardiaceae; genus Rhodococcus; species Rhodococcus sp. NPDC077669. Next base: position 1,432 of record NZ_JBFBMD010000019.1, read on the forward strand.
CGAGGCACGTCGCGGATCCGGCAACTACGTCCGAGATGTTCCGCATGCCGTTCGGTCGGACCACAGGCTGCACCGAGCACAGGAAGGCCCACCCACTACTCAGCGCATTTCGCTGCGCCCCGGAATACCGTGGACTCCGCCTCGCGCATCCGATGCGTGGAAGCGGGCATGGCGAGACGTCGGTGGCTCTCCCCCACCGGGCGACTATCCCGATCCGGCCGGCTCACTCGACTTGCGCAAGCGCATTGCAGACTTGCTCGGCCGCGTACGCGGGCTGCACACCACCGCGGATTCGATCGTCGTCACCACGGGCAGCATTCACGGTCTGGACCTGGCACTGGGTGCCCTCTCAGCAAACGTCGGCGTCGAACATGTTCTCGCACTGGAGAATCCGGGATACCGAGCTGCTGCTGCCCTCGCTACACACCGCGGGTGGTCCGTTCACGACATCCCCGTCGACCGCGAGGGCCTCGTCGTCGACGAGCTCGAATCGGTTCCTCACGGCACCCCGGCCGTTTACGTCACTCCCTCACACCAGTACCCCACCGGCGGACTCATGCCCATCGGTCGTCGGCGCGCCCTGGCGGACTGGGCACGAAGTACCGGAACCACCATCTTCGAGGACGACTACGATTCCGAATTCCGTTACGGCATAGCACCTTTGACGACGGTCACCGAGCTCGTTCCGGACCGTGCCGTCTACCTGGGAACGGTATCGAAGACGCTGGGTGCCGGCGTACGCCTCGGATGGATGGTGGCTCCCCCGTCGATGGTCGAGCGCATCACCGACACACGTCGCGCCATCGGCGACTTCCCGTCGGTTCCCGTCCAGCAGGCCATGACCTCGCTGTTGCGCGACGGCGAATGGGACCGGTCCGTACGCACGGCACGTCGGATCTATCGGGCACGTGACCGCGTCGTCGCCGCTGCGCTGGCGCCATTCGGCGAACTTCGGGGCGTCGGTGCCGGGCTGCACACGGTGCTCGTACTCGACGCAGACGTTGCACGCGATATTGCAGCCGACTGCGCGGACAACGGAGTCGATTTGCCGACACTCGCACATTCGACGCGATCGCCGACCACCGATGGTGGCATCGTCGTCGGCTACGGGTCGGTGGCGGACGATCGATTCGAGCGCGCGCTCCGGGTGCTGGTCGACGCTCTCGAGAAGAGGTCGGTCAGCTGACCCGCTCGATGCTCCCGCCGAGAGCGGTCAGGTTTTCCACGAATCGCGGATAGCCCCTGTCGATGTGGAACACGTCGTGCACTTCGGTCGTACCGTCCGCCACCAGCCCGGCCAGGACCAGCCCGGCCCCAGCTCGAATGTCCGAAGACCACACCGGCGCGCTGGAGAGTTGGGGAACACCGCGAACCACAGCATGGTGGCCATCGGTACGCGCATCAGCGCCCAGTCGGATCATCTCCTCGACGAACCGGAAGCGTGCCTCGAACACGTTCTCGGTGATCATCGACGTCCCGTCGGCGACGGTCGCGAGCCCGATAGCCATCGGTTGCAGATCCGTCGGAAACCCGGGGTACGGCAACGTCGCAAAGTTCACTGCTCGCGGCCGTTCGTGCTGGACGACGCGGAAGCCGTCCGGTTCGCTGGTCACCTCGGCACCCGCAGACCGCAGCTTGTCCAGTACGAGCGAGAGATGCTTCGGGTTGACCCCCCGCACGCGAACGTCCCCGCGCGTCATCGCGGCCGCGATTCCCCATGTAGCAGCCACGATTCGGTCGCCGATGACGCGATGAGTCGTCGGCTTCAACGCGCTGACACCCCGGATGGTGAGGGTCGAGGTACCTGCACCTTGGACGTCGGCACCCATCTCGTTGAGCATGTTGCACACATCGACGATGTCCGGTTCGCGGGCCGCGTTGTCGATCACGGTCTCACCGGTGGCAAGCACTGCCGCCATCAGGATGTTTTCCGTCGCTCCCACAGAAGGGAAAGCCAACCTGATGTTCGCGCCGCGCAACTCGTCGGCTTCCGCCACGACGCATCCGTGTTGAATTTCGCTGCGCGCCCCCAGCAACTGCAGGCCGGACTGGTGCATGTCCAGGGGACGAGACCCGATGGCGTCCCCGCCCGGCAATGCCACCACCGCGCGCTTGCACCGCGCGACGAGAGGGCCGAGGACACAGACCGATGCCCTGAACTGGCGTACCGCCGCGAAATCGGCGTGGTATTTCGGCATGGCCGGGGTCGTGATGTGGACGACCGAGCCGTCGAGCTCCACCTCACACCCGAGCCCGCGCAACACCTCCGCCATCAGCGGGACGTCCAGGATGTCGGGACAGTTGGTGATCGTGCTGGTTCCCTCGGCGAGCAGGGCCGCGGCCATCAGCTTGAGGACGCTGTTCTTCGCACCACCGACCGCCACCTCACCCACGAGGCGATTACCACCGTTGACCAAAAAGCGTTCACTCACTTCGACAGCGTAGCCAGCGGTACCGACCGGCACCCGCGCGGTACCGTAGCCGCATGGCCGTTCACCTCACTCGCATCTACACCCGGACCGGCGACGACGGGACCACGGGATTGAGCGATTTCTCGAGGGTCTCGAAGAACGACGAGCGGCTGATCGCCTACGCAGATTGCGACGAGACCAATGCCAGCCTCGGAGTCGCACTGGCACTGGGAAATCCGAGCGAATCCGTGCGGACCGTCATCCGGACCGTTCAGAGCGATCTGTTCGACGCCGGTGCCGATCTGTCGACTCCTGTCGTCGAGAATCCGGAGTATCCACCGCTGAGGATCGATCAGAGTTACATCGACCGTCTCGAAGGCTGGTGCGACGAATTCAACGACGAGCTACCGGCGTTGACGTCGTTCATCCTGCCCGGCGGCACACCTCTGGGAGCGTTGCTGCACGTCGCGCGCACCGTCGCTCGGCGCGCGGAGCGGTCGGCCTGGGCAGCAGTTCATGCCGGCCCGGAAACGACGAGCGATCTGCCGGCCAAGTATCTCAACAGGCTCTCGGACCTGCTGTTCATCCTGAGCAGGTATGCAAACCCGGAGGGCGACGTGCAATGGGTACCGGGAGCGAGCCGCTCGACGGGTACCGATTCCGACTGATTTCCGGCGAGCGACTCGTCAGGCCGCCGGTCGACGGCGCCGCGAGCGCCCCGATGGGCGTGACTCCACCCAGGACAGGAAAGCGGTCAACGCACTTCTGTCCAATGCCATTTCGTAATTCTTGCCGTTGTCCGACAACTCCAGCACAGCGATGTCCGGAGTCATGATGTCGAACTCGGTGTCGCGTGGGGCCCGTCGGTCCCCCACCTGAACGTCCTGTCTGCCCAGCCGATGGTCGGGCCCGGGTCGCAAACTGGACAGTTTGAAGAACACCAGCGTGTTGTCGCCGTACCGAATGATGCCGTGCCGCCAACCGGCACCGCCCTCGGACGGGAGCACACGCATGATCGCCGCCGTACCGCCTCGTCGCAGCACCGCGAGACGATACGCAAAAGCCGCGACGAGCCCTGCGAGCAGCACAACCAGAATGATCAGAGCAATCAATCCGGAGTGCATCGCAGGTCTCGTCGCGGCTTCTCGTGAACCTAGGACCGCTCGACAGCGCGGATACGTCCCTTGGCCACCGCAATGGCCTCGAGGTCGTCGCCGTTCTCTGCCACTACAGCCCGTGCCGATTCGACATCGATGTCATCGGCGAAATCGGCGGACTCCGCCAGCACTGTGACGGTCTTACCCGTCACCGATAGGAAGCCACCGTGCACCGCAGCGATGATCTTCTCGCCGTCGGTCGTCGTGATCGACACCGTGCCCGCCTCGACCAGCTGGCCGAGGACAGGCTCGTGGCCGGCCATGATGCCGATCTCACCTTCGGTGGTCTGAGCACTGACGATGGTCGCAGTACCGGACCACAGCTTCTGCTCCACAGCGACCAGGGAGACCTCCATGCCGCTCTTCTCGGAAGAAGTCACGTCGGTCTACTTTCCGGCCATCTTCTTCGCGGCTGCCTCGACGTCGTCGAGACCACCGCAGCTGTTGAAGGCCTGCTCGGGAAGGTGGTCGTACTCACCCTTGGTGACCTTGTCGAACGCCTCGATGGTGTCCGAGAGGGACACGACCGAACCGGCCTCGCCGGTGAACTTCTCGGCAACGATGAAGTTCTGGCCGAGGAACTTCTGGAGACGGCGTGCACGGCCGACCAGAACCTTGTCCTCTTCCTGAAGCTCGTCCATACCGAGGATGGCGATGATGTCCTGCAGCTCCTTGTACTTCTGCAGGATGCGCTTGACCTCGTTGGCGACGCGGAAGTGCTCGGCACCGACGATGCCGGGCTCGAGGATGCGCGAGGTCGAGCTCAGCGGGTCCACAGCGGGGTAGATACCCATCTGCGAAATCGGACGCGACAGTTCGGTCGTCGCATCGAGGTGCGCGAACGTCGTGGCCGGAGCCGGGTCGGTGTAGTCGTCGGCGGGGACGTAGATCGCCTGCAGCGAGGTGATCGAGCGGCCACGGGTCGAGGTGATGCGCTCCTGGAGCTCACCCATCTCGTCCGCCAGCGTGGGCTGGTAACCGACGGCCGACGGCATACGACCGAGAAGGGTCGACACCTCCGAACCTGCCTGCGTGAAGCGGAAGATGTTGTCGATGAACAGCAGCACGTCCTGGCCCTGCACATCGCGGAAGTACTCCGCCATGGTCAGTGCCGACAACGCCACGCGCATACGCGTGCCGGGCGGCTCGTCCATCTGTCCGAAGACGAGGGCGGTGTCCTGGAGGACGCCCATCTCTTCCATCTCGAGGTGAAGGTCGGTGCCCTCACGAGTACGCTCGCCGACTCCTGCGAACACCGAGGTGCCCGAGAACTCGCGTGCGATACGGGTGATCATTTCCTGGATCAGCACGGTCTTGCCGACGCCGGCACCACCGAACAGACCGATCTTTCCGCCCTTGACGTACGGCGTCAGCAGGTCGATGACCTTGATGCCGGTCTCGAGGATCTCGGTCTTGCCCTCGAGCTGATCGAAGGCTGGGGGCTTGCGGTGGATGCCCCACTGCTCGCCGTCGCGGCCGAGTCCGGGGGTGTCCAGGCAGTCACCGAGGGCGTTGAACACGTGGCCCTTGACGACGTCACCGACGGGAACCGAGATCGGCTTGCCGGAGTCGACGACAGCCGTGCCACGGACGAGGCCGTCGGTGGGCTGCATCGAGATGGTGCGAACCAAGTTGTCACCGAGGTGCTGTGCAACCTCGAGCGTCAGGGTCTTGGCCACGGTCGGCAGAGTGATCTCTGCGTTCAGGGCGTTGAACAGTGCGGGAATCGAGCCGCGCGGGAACTCGACGTCCACAACGGGGCCGATGACCCGAACGACACGGCCGGACTGTGTGTCCGCTCCGCTCGCGTTCTCTTGGGCTACTGCTGCGGTCATTGCTTAGTCACTTCCTGCGCTGTCGGCCAACGCGTTGGCGCCACCGACGATTTCGCTGATTTCCTGGGTGATCTGGGCCTGCCGAGCCTGGTTGGCCTGTCGGCTCAGGGTCTCGACCAATTCGTTCGCGTTGTCCGTCGCTGCCTTCATGGCGGTACGACGCGCCGCGGACTCCGACGCTGCTGCATCGAGCAACGACGCGTAGATCCTGGTGCTGATGTACTTGGGCAGCAGCGCCGAGAGCAAAGTGCCTGCCTCCGGCTCGAACTCGTACTGTGCCTGCACATCCGCGGTCGGTGAGTCGGTCAACGCGTCCGCACCCATCTCGAATTCCTCGTCGGTGTACGAGATTTCGAGTGGTGCCATCCGGCGAACTTCGGGCTTCTGCGTGAGCATCGACACGAAGCGGGTGTAGACGATGTGCAACTCGTCCACGCCCTCGACGGTGCCTTCACCGTTGGGAGCCTCCACCTCGGTGCCCGAACCCGCCATGAACAGCTCGACCAGATGCCTACTGGCCTTCGCTGCATCGGCGTATCCGGGTTCCTGCGAGAAGCCCGTCCAGGCACCCTTCACGTCCCGCTCACGGAACGTGTAGTAGCCCAGGCCTTTTGCGCCGAGCACGTAGATGACCGGGTCCTTGCCCTCGGAGCGCAGGAGCTGGAAGAGCTCCTCCGTTTCCTTGAGGACGTTGGAGTTGTAGCCACCGCACATACCGCGGTCACTGGTCACGACCAGGACTGCAGCACGCTTGGGCTCGGGTCGCTCGTTGAGCAACGGGTGATCGAGCGAGCTCGATGCACTCGCCAGTGCGGAGAGCACCTTCGTGATCTCTTCCGCGTACGGCTTCGATGCGGCAACGCGGGCCTGCGCCTTGGTGATTCGCGAAGTTGCGATCAACTCTTGCGCTTTGGTGATCTTCTTCGTCGAGTTGACCGACTTGATACGGGAGCGAAGCTCGAGAATGCTTGCCATCTAGCTGTTCACGCTCCCTTCTGTGCTCGTCATGTCACCTGTCATCGCCGGCCTACTTGCTGACTGTCTTGCGGGTGACGTTGACCTGCTCCTGGCTGACCTCGTCGGCGTTCAGAGTGTCTGCCTCGGCCTCGTTGACGACGCGGTTGCCGTCCGAGTCCACGAAGCCGGCCTTGAACTTCTCGGTCGCTTCGGTCAGTGCCTTCTGGTTGTCGTCGTCGAGAGCCTTGCCACCGGCAATGCTGTCGTAGACGCCGCTTGCGTTGCGGTGCAGATCTTCGAGCAGCTCGGTCTCGAAGCGGCGAACATCGCCGACCGGAACGGAGTCGTACGTGCCCTGGCCTGCGAGCCAGATCGAGACGATCTGGTCTTCGACGGCCACCGGTGCGTACTGATCCTGCTTGAGCAGCTCCACCAAGCGAGCGCCGCGCTCGAGCTGCGCCTTGGACGCTGCATCGAGGTCGGACGCGAACGCCGAGAAGGCTTCGAGCTCACGGAACTGAGCAAGCTCGAGACGAAGGGATCCGGAGACCTTCTTCATGCCCTTGGTCTGCGCAGCGCCGCCGACTCGGGAAACCGAGATACCGACGTTGATGGCGGGACGGACGCCCTTGTTGAAGAGGTCCGATTCCAGGAAGACCTGGCCGTCGGTGATGGAGATGACGTTGGTCGGGATGTACGCGGAGACGTCGTTGGCCTTGGTCTCGATGATCGGCAGTGCCGTCAACGATCCGCCACCGAGCTCGTCGGACAGCTTCGCCGAACGCTCCAGCAGGCGGGAGTGCAAGTAGAAGACGTCACCGGGGTATGCCTCGCGGCCCGGCGGGCGACGCAACAGCAGCGAAATCGCGCGGTAGGCCTCGGCCTGCTTGGTCAGGTCGTCGAACACGATGAGGACGTGCTTGCCCTGGTACATCCAGTGCTGGCCGATGGCCGAGCCGGTGTACGGAGCGAGCCACTTGAAGCCGGCCGAGTCGGACGCGGGTGCGGCGACGATGGTGGTGTATTCGAGTGCGCCCTGCTCTTCGAGTGCAGCCTTGACGCCTGCGATCGTGGAGCCCTTCTGGCCGATGGCGACGTAGATGCAGCGAACCTGCTTCTTGTCGTCGCCGCTCTCCCAGTTCGCCTTCTGGTTCAGGATCGCGTCGATGCAGACCGCAGTCTTGCCGGTCTTGCGGTCGCCGATGATGAGCTGACGCTGGCCGCGGCCGATCGGGGTCATGGCGTCGATCGCCTTGATGCCGGTCTGCAGCGGCTCCTCGACGGGCTGGCGCTCGAGCACCGAGGCAGCCTGCAATTCGAGGGCGCGGGTCTCGGAGGACTCGATGTCGCCGAGGCCGTCGATGGGCTTGCCCAGCGGGTCCACGACGCGACCGAGGTAGCCGTCGCCCACGGGGACCGACAGCACGTCTCCGGTGCGCTTGACTTCCTGGCCTTCTTCGATGTGCTCGTAGTCACCGAGGATGACGGCACCGATTTCGGTGGCATCCAGGTTCAACGCGACACCGAGGACTCCGCCCGGGAACTCCAGGAGTTCGTTGGACATCGCCGACGGCAATCCGGACACGTGAGCGATTCCGTCGCTCGTGTCCGTAACCGTGCCGACCTCCTCGCGGGAAGACTCCGGTGAGTAGCTCGCGGTGAAGTTATCGATCGCGCTACGGATCTCGTCGGAGGAGATCGTCAGCTCCGCCATAGTGTTTCCTGCTCTTCCTTCGAATGATCGCGGTATGAAAAGCCTCGAATGCCGAGGCAATTCTTCTCGTTACTGTGTCCGTGTCGGACTATTTGAGCGTCTTTCGCAATGCAGCGAGGCGGCCTGCCCCGCTACCGTCGATGACCTCGTCGCCGATACGAACGACAAGTCCGCTGAGCAGTTCGGTATCGACCTCTACGTGCACCGTGACCTGCTTGCCGTACGTGCGGGTCAAGGTTGCGGTCAGCTTTTCGAGCTGACTGTCGCTCAGTGGGGCTGCGCTGCGTACGTGTGCAACTGCGCGGTCGCGCTGTTCGGCGGCAAGATCTGCCAGTCCGTTCAGAACGTCGGCGGGTGCCGCCTTCCGTGGACGCGTGACGGCCTGCACCGCGAGCGCCTCGGTGACCGCGGTGACCTTGCCGTAGAGCAGACGACCCAGCAGTTCGCGCTTGGCCTGTGCCGGCTTGGAGCGATCCGACAATGCCTGCTCGAGCTGCGGGTTGGCAGCCACGATGCGGCCGAGCCGGAACAGCTCGTCCTCGACCGTGTCCAGCTGGTCCTGATCGGCAGCAGCGCGGAGCAGAGCTTCGCGTCCCAGCTCTACCAGCGAGTTCAGCAGGTCACGGGCGGTGGACCAGCTTTCGCCGGCCGCAGCCTTGACGATGGTCGCCGTTGCGCTCGACACCTGGCCGGAGAAGACCTCTCCGGCCAGAGCGCTTCGTCGATCGCCCTCGACCGAGGAGTCGGCGAGAGCGGTACGCAACGTGCGCTGCGCGTCGAGAGTCTCGACGACGGCGAACAACTCGGCACCGGTCTGAGCGGCGACGGCCGTTGCCTCGCCGCCCGACGCGGACCCCAGAGCTTCGTGGGCGACCGACCGTGTGCGGGCGAGCGCCTCACGAGAAGTTGCGTACATGGTTCGACTCACTTTCCTGATGCGGAGTCCGCGGTGACGGAATCCAGCTCGTTGAGGAAGCGATCGATCGAACTGGAACGCTTCGCGTCGTCGGAGAGCTGCTCTCCGATGACTTTCTCGGCGAGTTCGACGGCCGTACGTCCGAGGTCGCCACGAAGTTCGGTGACGATCTGCTGACGCTGAGCAACGAGCTGACTGTGGCCTGCGGCCACGATCCGATCGCTCTCTTCCTGCGCCTTTTCCTTCATCTCGGCGAGAATCGCCTGTCCCTGGGTGCGCGCTTCCTCGCGGATCTGCGCAGCCTCGGAACGGGCGTCGGCGAGCTGAGCGTGGTACTGCTCGAGAGCAGCCTTCGCCTCCGCCTGTGCCTGCTCGGCCTTCTTGATTCCGCCTTCGATGAGCTCGGAACGCTCGGAGAGGACCGTCTGGAAACGCGGTACGACGTACTTCCAGAACAGGAAGCCGATGATCACGACACAGACGATCGACCAAACGATGTCGTATGTTGCGGGCAGCAGCGGGTTCTGGGACTCCTCCCCCTCCGCCCCGGCTGCGAGCAGCGTTATCGCGTTTGTCATCGCGCTCTCAGAGAATGAAGCCGGCGACGAGGCCGATCAGGGCCAGGGACTCGGTGAACGCAATGCCGAGGAACATGGTCGTACGGAGCTGACCGGCCAACTCGGGCTGACGAGCGGTTGCTTCCATGTTCTTGGCGACGACGAGGCCGAGGCCGATGCCACCACCGATCGCTGCGAGGCCGTAGCCGATGGCGCCGTATCCGCTGGCGGTGATTTCCTGCGCCTGGGCCAGAACTTCAAGGCTCATTCGGTTTTCCGTTCCCTTTCTTCGGTCCACATCCGGGTGTCGGAGGTGGCGGTGTAGCTAGTTCGGTCTGTTGGTCGGTCAGTGCGAGTCGGCGTGCAGCGACAGATCGATGTAGATCGCCGTCAGCAGCGCGAAGATGTATGCCTGCAGGAAGATCACGAGCATCTCGAACATCGTGAACAGGAAGCCCATGATGAGCGAGGGTGCGGCGAAGATCTTCAGGCCGGCGGAGGCCTCGAAGAGGAAGAACTGCGTGGCGCTGAAGAACAGCACGAGCATGATGTGGCCGGCGAGCATGTTGGCCAGCAGTCGCACCGTCAACGTGAACGGGCGAAGCACGAAGTTCGAGATGAACTCGAGCGGGATCAGCAGCACGTGCATGGCCTTCGGAATGCCCGGGATCACGATCGTGCCCTTGACGAACTTGGCTGCACCGAACTTCTTCACACCGGCGTAGACGAACGCGATGTACGCGACTGCGGCCAACACGATCGGCAGACCGATGCGGGCGTTGGCCGAGATGTTCAGGAACGGTATGACCGCGCTGAGATTCACCGCGAAGACCGTGAAGAAGATCGTCATGATGACGGGCAGGAAGCGGCGTCCCTGTTCCTTGCCGAGGACATCCTCGGCCACGTGGATCCGGACGAAGTCGAGAGCGATCTCGGCGACGTTCTGGATTCCGCGAGGAACGATCTTGGGGCTGCGCAGAGCGATCAGCATGAAGACGATCAGCAGAGCCGACATCAGGATGCGGATGAGCATCAGCCGGTCGAGCTCGAACGGGGTTCCCTCGAACAGCACCGCGGGAGGAAAGAAATCGGATAGTGACGGCGGATGGAACTCCGCAGCCAGAGTGGTGACGCTCAGCGGTCTCTCCCGTGTTCGGGCCGCAACCGAGTAACGGCTGCGGTTCGATCGGACAATGACGATCTATCAAGTCGACGAAAATCGGCTCGCAATCGTCAGAGGCTGAGGCCCGGTCTTCATCGGCCAAGCGTCTGTCGGGTGTCGGCGACTCACGTCGACTCGGCAACTCTCAGGGCGAAACCCTACGTTGCCGAAGTCTGCGACTCCGGGCCTACTGTAAGGAAGCTCACGCTGATGGTTACCTGCGGGGGTCCAGTCCGGGGAAAAAGTCTCTTTCGTCCCGGTCTTGCCCATCGCTTGATGCAAACTTTATCAACAGAACTACGACGTTGTGTAGGCGGCCCTCAGCTTAACCGATTACGACAGCTTGTCGTACTACGACTTGTCGGGGTTCCCTTCGGCAGGAACGCTGTCGACGTAGCCCACCTTCGTCTTGACGACACCGAACACCTCCGCGCCCAGGACCACCACCAGAGCCCCCAGAATGGTCAGCCCGAGCGAATACCGGTTGTAGAAGTCCGCATCCTTGAGTGCCACGAGCACGATCAGCGCGATGACCATCTTGACCAACCACCCACCGAGCAACAGCGCTCCGACCGCCGACGCGGGAAACCGCGTGGTCAGAGCCACCGACAGCGCGGTCGTGATGACGAACCCGCCCCCGATGGCCACTCCGATGATCGATCCCCACAATCCTGGAGTTCCCGCAGCAGCAACCGAGATCCCCACGCTCACCACCGTCAGCACCACCAGGCCGATGAGGCCGTAGCGGACCGCGGCACGAAGCGGTGCGAATTGGTCGGGCATGGGCTGCGGGGTGAAGGTCACAGTTGTCGAGAGTACCCAGTGGCACCCGGTTGCCGGCACCAGCCGGGACACGACCGAAGAACCACCGAGCCGATCAGCGGCGTCGGACACCCCGGCGTTCGGATCCGGGCGATCGATCCACCCGCAGAGTGGGCACAGCCGTGACGACGAGCGCGAACACCAGACCGGCAGCGACGAGGAGCACCACGATGCGCCGGTCGAGAAGCGAGGATCCGACCGCACCGAACGCGAGCACACCGACCCAGAGGTAGATCACCAGGACCACCCGTCGATGCGAGTGACCGATCTGCAGGAGTCGGTGATGGAGATGCATCTTGTCGGGGCTGAACGGACTCCGCCCTGCCCGAGTGCGGCGAACGACGGCGAGCAACAGATCGAGTATCGGAATGAGCATCACGGCCCCGACCAGCAGGAGCGGCGACAACAGGCCCAGCAGATCACGTGGACCGTAGGCCGTCAACGGAATGCGCCCCGAGGCACTCGTCGAGATCGTGGCCAGCGTCAGCCCGATCAACATGGACCCCGAATCGCCCATGAAAATGCGCGCCGGTTGGAAATTGTGCGGCAGAAATCCCAGGCAGGCACCGGCCAGCGCCGCCGCGATCAAGGCAGGAGGGTAGACGCCGACGTCGCCCCCCTGTTCCTGCAGCAGGCCCACCGAAAAGATGCAGATCGCGACCGACGAAATGAGGCCCAGTCCGGCTGCCAGGCCGTCGAGGCCGTCGACGAAGTTCATCGCGTTGACGATGACGACGGTGATCAGAACGGTCACCAGTCCGGCCTGAAGTTGGTCGAGCACCAGGGTGCTGCCCGGTTGGCCGGGCTCGCCGCCCCAGGGCTGGTAGAGCACGACCCAGCTCACACCCATGATGACCAGGACGCCGGCCGCCGTCACCTGGCCGACGAACTTCGTCAGTGCGTCCAGACCCCAACGGTCGTCGATGACGCCGACCAACACGATCACGAAGCCTGCGACCAGCGCAGCCGGAATGTCGCGGTTGTAGGCGACATCGAATCCGCGGGCCAACGCGGGCAGCTGCGAGGCGAACAGCAGCGCGGCGAGCATGCCGGCGTAGATGCCCACTCCCCCGAGTCGCGGGGTGGCCTGCACGTGGACGTCACGATCACGAGGAATGGCGACTGCGCCGAACTTGATCGCGGCCACTCGAACGCCACCGGTGGCGAAGAACGTGACGACAGCGGCCGTCAGGAAAACAAGCAGCAGCTCGCGGATCGGAACGCCTGCGCCCAGATTCGACTGGGCAAGCACCTCGACGCTCATGCGGAACGGACGGGCATGTCAGGACGCTCCTGGGACCAGGCTTTCGGCGGTGACACCGAGAACCTCGGCAATCTGCTCCGTGGGAATGGCACCGACCCGCAGGATTCGTGCGTGCTCACCGGTCAGGTCCACGATGGTGGAAGCCACCGCGTGGTCGGCCGGTCCCCCGTCGAGATAGACCGCCGCAGATCCACCGAGTTGTTCTCGCGCCTGCGTCACCGTGGTGGCGGGCGGGCTTCCCGAAATATTCGCACTGGACACCGCCAACGGACCTACTTCACGAAGGAGCTCGAGCGCGACCGGGTGCAGCGGCATCCGCAGCATGACGGTTCCCTGAGCGTCACCCAGATCCCACGCCAGCGACGGTGCCTGCTGGACCACGATGCTCAATGCGCCGGGCCAGAAGGCTCGAATCAGATCTCGGGTCCGCGGCCGGACGCTCTGCACCAGGCCGTCGATCGTGTTCCACGAACCAACGAGGACCGGGACCGGCATATCGCGTCCCCGCCCCTTGGCGCGCAGCAGGTCGGTGACCGCGCTGCCGTCGAACGCGTCGGCGGCGATCCCGTAGAGCGTGTCGGTGGGCATCACGACGAGTCGACCGGATTTGAGGGCACCGCGCGCTGCGGTCAATCCGGCAGCCCGCGCATCGGCTTCACGGCAGTCGTAGACGGTACTCACTCCGCCTATCCTTCCACCTTCGGTAACGAAGTGATGTCAGGTGCCGCCGGCTTGCCGCCTTGCCGCTCAGGCAGAGGGCGGCGTCGCCCGTGCCGCCACGACGAAGCGGGGTCGGCCGGCCAGGTCCGGATGCTCGGTGACCTGGGTGAACCCTCGTCGCCGAGACAACAGGGCAGCGACGCCCTCCCCGTTCGAGTCGTCGTGTTCGATGGCGACTCCGCCGCCGACACGCAGCCACCGCGCGACGTTGCCGATCATCGGCTCGATGACCGACAACCCGTCCTCGCCGCCGAAGAGCGCGATGTGCGGATCGTGGTCGAGTACCTCCGGATCGAGCTCGGCCCCGTCCGGAATGTACGGCGGGTTCGCGACGATCATGTCCACCGAGCCGTCGAGGTCGGTCAACAGCTCCCGAGAAGTGACGTCTCCGTGATGCAACGTGATCGGCGAATCACCCTGCTCGGCACGCAGATCCGCGTTGCGCCGGGCCCACGCCAACGCCGATGGATCGAGCTCGACGGCGTGCACGACGGCATCCGGGCGTGCGTTCGCGATGGCCAGCGCCAGCGCGCCCGACCCCGTGCACAGGTCCAGCACCACGGGCGGGTGATGGCCGACGTTCTCGAGAAAAGCGAGCGCCCACGCCAACAGCAACTCGGTTTCGGGACGTGGAACGAACACCCCGGGACCCACCTCGACATCGATGTTTCCCAACGACGTCGTTCCCGTGATGTATTGCAGGGGAATACGTTTCGCGCGCTGCTCGACTGTTCGGAAATACGCCTCGACGAGCTCGGGCTCCACCAACGGCACCAACCCCAGCCGACCGCGATCGACTCCGACGAGGTGCGCGGCGAGTAGCTCCGCATCCACCCGAGGGCTCGGCACACCGGCGGCCTCGAGCATCGACGTCGCTTCGAGGATGGCTAGGCGTAACGGCTTGCGGCTCACTTCTACAGACTGCCACGGCGGTCCGACACCGGACTCACAGCCGCCCCAGCAACTCCGACTTCTTGGCGAAGAACTCGTCGTCGGTCAGAAATCCCTTCGCATGCAGACCGGCGAGCGCCTCGATCGCAGCGGTGATGTCCGAGATGTCGACACTGGTGTGAGCAGGTGCACCCGACTGCGCAGACACGAAATTCTGTGCGGCCGGCTGAGGCTGCTGCGACGAAGTCATGTTCTGCGGTGGCGCGTCGGCGGACCGCTGGTCGACGCGCGGCAGACTCGCCGCGGTGAACGTGCCGTACTGGCTGGTGAACTCCACCGAACCCGGACCCCCACCCTGCTGCTGTTGCACTCCGCCGATGGAGTGATCGAGGGTGTCGTACACCGCCAATTCCCCTCCCACGAGGACGGCGAGGCGACGAGATCCTGGAAACACCGCGTACTGCGATCCGTTCTGGCCACCGCTCGAACTCGGCGAACCCAGATCCGACGGCCACCACGATCCCCTGCCGGACAAAGTGCCACCGAACGATCCCGTACCGGCATCTCTCGGCGGATAGACCTGATGCTGCGCCAACACCGCGGACAGATCGCGGCACAAACCGTCGACCCGACTCTTGAGGCCGTGATCGAACATGTTGCCCACCATCGTCATACCGCCGCGCATCCACTGCCCACTGCCGCCGAGCTCGGGAATGTTGAACTGCGCCATGGTGCCGCGGCCGTTGTTCACGGCGTCGAGCATGGTGCGGACCGCGTCGGTGGACACCCCGTAGCGGGAAGCGAGCTCGGTGACGGCGTTCTCGCCTGCGGGGGTCAAGGCCTGGTTCATCTCGGGTGTGCCTTTCATGGCGCGCGGGCGGGTCGAATCCGATCGCCAGGGTATCTCGAGATTCGTTCGATCAGCAGCGCGAGAACCGAAAACGGTTGGCGCGCAGTTACTCTGCTTGCATACGTGCGTCGCGGTCGGCCTTGGCGAGCGCGTCGAGCAGTGCATCCATGTCGCCGTCGAGCAGCGCGTCGAGGTTGTGCGCTTTGAACCCGATGCGGTGATCGGTGATGCGGTTCTCGGGGTAGTTGTACGTCCTGATCCGCTCCGAGCGGTCGACGGTACGCACCTGACTGGCTCGGCCGGCCGAGGCCTCTTCGTTGGCTGCTTCCTCCGCGGCCGCCTGCAGACGCGCCGCGAGCACCTGCATCGCACGCGCCTTGTTCTGCAACTGCGATCTCTCGTTCTGACAGGTGACGACGATGCCGGTGGGCAAATGGGTGATGCGGACAGCGGAGTCGGTGGTGTTGACACCCTGACCGCCCTTGCCGGACGAGCGGTAGACGTCGATGCGCAGATCGGTTTCGTCGATCTGCACTTCCTCGACCTCGTCGGGCTCCGGATACACGAGAATGCCGGCCGCGGAGGTATGCACGCGTCCCTGCGATTCGGTGACCGGCACCCGCTGCACGCGATGGACGCCACCCTCGAACTTCAGCCGCGCCCAGACGCCGTCGAGCGGATCCTTGGTCTTGATCGACAACGTCGCGTCCTTGTAGCCACCCAGGTCCGAGACGTTCGCGTCGAGAACCTCGACTCGCCAGCCGCGGCGTTCGGCGTAGCGGACGTACATCCGCGCCAGGTCGGCCGCGAAGAGCGCCGACTCCTCGCCGCCCTCACCTGACTTGACCTCCATCACGATGTCGTCGCCGTCGTGCGGGTCGCGTGGTGCCAAAAGATCGGTCAGCGTCTGTTCCAGGTGCAGAACTGTTGCCTCGAGCTCGGGAATCTCTGCGGCGAACGACGAATCGTCGGCGGCGAGTTCACGTGCGGCTTCGAGGTCGTCCTGAGCGGCGGTCAACTTGGTGTGCGCCGACATGATCGGTGCCAGCTCGGCGAACCTCTTGCCTGCCCTACGCGCCGCGGACGGGTCGTTGTGCAGGGCGGGGTCGGCCAGTTGCTGCTCGAGGCCGGAGTGTTCGGCGAGGATGTCGTCGATGGCCGAAGGCTTGTCTGTTCTCGCCATGGTGACGACTCACTCTCCGAACGGGTGAAACCGGGTGTGGACACAAAAAAGCCGACGCCCGCCCTGTAGTTCACAGGACGGGCGTCGGCGAAACAGCTAGCTGTCTGCGTCGGCCTTCTTGCCGGCGCGCTTGCCGTAGCGAGCCTCGAAGCGAGCGACGCGACCGCCGGTGTCGAGAATCTTCTGCTTGCCGGTGTAGAAGGGGTGGCACTGCGAGCAGACCTCGACGCTGATGCGCTCTTTGTCGGTGGTGCTTCGGGTCTCGAAAGTATTGCCGCAACCACAGACGACTGTCGTCAGTGTGTAGTCGGGGTGAATTCCTGCCTTCATGGTGTCCTTACCGTTCTTTGTAATGGTCGCCGGGTCGCCTTCGCTGATCGAAGACGTGAACCGGAACCGGACTCGGCCGTTGATTATGCCAGAGCGTGTATCTGCCCTGCTAATCGTCGGTACTTCTGTGCCGACAGATGCTTACAACGCGGGCACCTGCCCTCTTGTTCCCCGGACCCTCGGACCCGGGGAACACGGGATCAATCGTTGATGCCGCCGGGAGCTGTCTTCGACACTTCCATCAGGAATTCGAGGTTGTTCTTGCTCTTCTTCAGGCGATCGACCAGCAGGTCGATGGCCTGATGCGAGTCGAGACCGGACAACACGCGACGCAGCTTGTGCACCACGGCCGCCTCGTCCGGAGCGAGAAGAAGCTCGTCGTGACGGGTGCTGGACGGGTTGATGTCCACCGCGGGGAACACCCGACGCTCGGCGATCTTGCGATCGAGCTTGAGCTCGGCGTTACCGGTTCCCTTGAACTCCTCGAAGATCACGGTGTCGCCGGTGGATCCGGTCTCGACCATGGCCGTGGCGATGATCGTCAGCGATCCACCGTGCTCGATGTTTCGTGCCGCGCCGAGGAATCGCTTGGGCGGGTACAGCGCGGTCGAGTCGACACCACCGGAGAGGATGCGGCCCGAAGCAGGCGAGCTGTTGTTGTACGCGCGGCCCAGTCGAGTGATCGAATCGAGCAGGACAACGACGTCCTGGCCGGCCTCGACCAGACGCTTGGCACGCTCGATCGCCAGCTCGGCGACCGCCGTGTGGTCACCCGGCGGTCGGTCGAAGGTCGAGGCGATGACCTCGCCCTTGACCGAGCGCTGCATGTCGGTCACTTCCTCGGGACGCTCGTCGACGAGGATGACCATCAGGTAGCACTCGGGGTTGTTGATGGCGATCGCGTTGGCGATGGCCTGCAGAACGCTCGTCTTACCGGCCTTCGGGGGGCTGACGATCAACGCGCGCTGACCCTTACCGATGGGCATCACCAGGTCGATGATGCGCGTGGTCAGGATGTTCTGCTGGGTCTCGAGGCGCAGCCGCTGGTTGGGGTACAGCGGGGTGAGCTTGCCGAACTCCGGACGCTTGCGCGCGGCCTCGACCTCTCCCCCGTTGACGGTATCCAGACGCACCAGCGGGTTGAACTTCTGACGCTGACCCGACTGCTCACCTTCACGCGCCACCCGAACGGCACCGGTGACGGCGTCGCCGCGGCGAAGGCCGTTCTTGCGCACCAGGTTCATCGACACGTAGACGTCGTTCGGTCCGGCCAGGTAACCCGAGGTCCGAACGAACGCGTAGTTGTCGAGAACGTCGAGAATGCCGGCTACCGGCTGGAGAACATCGTCCTCGCGGATCTCGGTGTCGCGCTCGCGACCGCCGCCGCCCTCGTTGCCCTCGCCGCGGTCGCGTCCACGACGACGCTCACGGAACCGTCGACCCCTGCGACCGCGGCCTTCGCCGTCGTCGTCCTGGTTGTTGTCACGGTTGTCGCGCGGGCCGTTGTTGCGGTCCTCGTTGCGATTGTCGTTTCGGTTGTCGTTGCGGTTGTCGTTGCGGCCGTCGCCTTGATTGCGATTGCGTCCGCCACGGTCGTTCTGATTGCGGTTGCCGTTCTCACGGTTGGAGTCGCGGTTCGAGTTGTCCCGGTCGCCCTGGTTGCGGCCCGCATTGTCGCGATTGCCGCCGTCCCGGTCCCCCTGGTTGCGATCGCCCTGGTTGCGATCGCCCTGGTTGCGGTTGCCGTTGTCGGTGTCACGCGGTTCGCGCTCGGCACCGTCCTGGCGGTTGCGCTCGCCGCGGCTACGACGTGGGCGCTCCGCTGCGGCGTTCTCGCCGGAATCGTCCTGCTTGTCGGTGGTCTCCGCTGCAGCGGTCGACTCCGCGGTAGCGGGGGCCGATGCGGCCGTGTCGCCGCTGCCGTCCAGTGGCAACTGGTCGGGCGCACCTGCGCGGCGACCCGCGGCGCGGCGGCCCCGGGTGCGACGTCCGGCCTCGGGTGCTGCGTCCGACGTGTCGGCAGCCGTCGCAGGTTCGGGAGCAGTGTCGATTGCGGGTCGTTCGTCGGCAACCGTTGCCGACGCAGCAGCGCGTCGAGCCTTGGGAGCGTCGGCCTTCGGTGCATCGCTCTTCGGCGCATCGGACTTCGGCGCAGCGGACTTGGCCGGCGCGGTGCCCGATTGACGCTCGGTGATGGCCGCGATCAGATCGCCCTTGCGCATGCCGGAGATGCTCTTGATGCCGAGTTCGCCAGCGAGGCTGCGTAGCTCGGTGAGAACCATTCCGGACAGGCCGGCGCGACGGCGTGACGTTTCGGGCGCAGAGATGAGTTCCGTATCGGTCACGGAGGTCCTTTCCTTCCCTCGCTCGCTCGATGCGCAGCCGAGGGTTCGTTCCGCAGCTCGGCTTTCTGCCGAACTCGGATATTGCCGTTCATGTTCGACGCACTCCGCCGACGACACCATCGGTCCGGGACCGCAGCGAACTACGGGAAGGACCGAGCCAGGAGCGTCACATCACTCGGACGTTCTGAACTCCCCCGAATACAGTGACCTGATTGCCCTGACGAAACCGGCGTCTGAAGCGCACGATGTACGGACAGGGTTCACCATAGCGTCGTTGTCCTCGCTCGGCAAGAACCCTATTCGGTATCGGTCATGCGACCGTGACTCCGTCGGCCACCTCGAGGTCGAGAACTCGCCATCCCTCGGCCAGCGCAGCGTCGCGCAGATCGGCCGGGAATTCTTCGGTGCACAGGGCCATGACGGTAGGGCCTGCTCCCGACACCACCGCGGCGATCGAGCGGGCGCGCAACGTCGCGATCCACCGGGTGGTGTCGGGCAGCGCCTGTGCCCGCTGGCCCTGATGCAGTAGATCCTCGGTGGCAGCCATCAGCAGATCCGGACGCTCGGTCAATGCGACGACGGCGAGCGCACTGCGACTGACGTTGAAGGCGGCGTCGCGGTGCGGCACCAACTCCGGCAGCAATCCCCGTGTGTGCGAGGTCGAGGAGCGCTCGGAGGGCACGAGCACGACGACCTTGATGCTGGGATGTACGTCCAGGCGCACGGCGGCGTACTTGCGTGCCGTCACACTGGCATTGGGCGGTTCGCTCCACGACACGACGGCACCGCCGAGGCAACTCGCCGACGCGTTGTCGGGGTGCCCCTCGAACTCGGACGACAACTGCACCAACTGACTGTCCGACAACGACAGCGCGGGGTCCACCTTCGACGCGAGTGCATTGGCCGCGGCGAGCCCGCCGACCACGGCCGAGGCCGAGGATCCGAGACCTCTCGAATGCGGAATGACGTTGCGGCAGTGGACATTCAATCCATCCGCCCACACTCCGGCCGCTTCCAGACCCCGCTCGATGGCCCGCACGACGAGGTGCGTCGGTCCCCACGGAACGTCCGCCGACCCCTCACCGTCGACGTGGATCGACAGGCCCGACGCCGTGGTCGTGACCTCGATCTCGTCGTACAGGCCCAAAGCCATTCCGAGACTGTCGAATCCGGGGCCGATGTTGGCACTGGAGGCCGGCACACGCGCGGTCACCGTGAGCCCGATGGGAAGCGTCTTCGTCATTGCCGGAGATTCCGTCAACTCAGGCCAGCTCGAGCGCAGCCGCAACAGCGACGGGATCGACCGAAATCGGTTCCACGACAGGCATTCCCGACAGTGCAGTGTCGGGATCCTTGAGACCGTTGCCGGTCACCGTGCAGACAACGGTCAGGCCCGGCTCCAGCCACCCTTCCTTTCGAGCCGCCAACAGTCCGGCGACGCTGGCCGCGGAGGCCGGTTCGACGAACACGCCCTCGGTCTTCGCAATCAACCGGTACGCCTCGAGGATCTCCTCGTCGGTCGCGGCCCGGAATGCTCCGTTCGATTCTTCCTTGGCATTGACGGCACCGTTCCAGGATGCGGGTGAGCCGATCCGGATTGCGGTCGCGATCGTTTCCGGGTCCTTCACGGGCGCACCGTGAACCAGAGGAGCGGCACCCGCGGCCTGCACGCCGAGCATCCGCGGCTTGCGGGTGGTGAGGCCGTCGCGGAAGTACTCGGAGTACCCGCGCCAGTACGCGGTGATGTTGCCCGCGTTGCCGACCGGTAGAGCATGGATGTCGGGTGCACCGCCGAGGGCGTCGCAGATCTCGAACGCCGCGGTCTTCTGCCCCTCGATACGCACGGGGTTGACGGAGTTGACCAGACCGATCGTCGGGAACTCGGCCGTGGTCTTGCGCGCCAGTTCGAGGCAGTCGTCGAAGTTGCCCTGGACCTGAATGATCTTCGCGCCGTGCATGACTGCCTGAGCCAGCTTGCCCATCGCGATCTTGCCCTGCGGAACCAGTACGGCACAGGACATGCCGGCCTTGGCCGCGTAGGCCGCAGCGGACGCCGAGGTGTTGCCGGTGGACGCGCACAGCACTGCTTCTTGCCCACGGGCGAGCGCGTCGGTGACGGCCATGGTCATGCCGCGGTCCTTGAACGAGCCGGTGGGGTTGAGTCCCTCGACCTTCAGGTGCACTGTGCAGCCGGTCAATTCGGACAGGTGCCCGGCGGGCAGCAGCGGGGTGCCGCCCTCGCGCAGGGTGACGGTCTTCCAGTCGGGACCGATCGCCAGACGCGAGCGGTACGCCTCGATCAGACCGGGCCAGGGGGTGTGGACGCTCATACTGTGGTGCCTTCCAATCTGAGAACGCTGGCGACGTGGACGACCACGTCCAACTGCTCGAGGGATGCAACGGTGTCGGACAGTGCGGAATCGGCCGCGAGGTGCGTGACCACGACGAGCCTGGCCCCGTCACCCGCGCCGTGCTGGCGCACGGTGGAGATGCTGACGTCGCGCTTGGAGAATTCGGCGGCCACGGTAGCGAGAACGCCGGGCTTGTCGGCCACCTGCATGCTGACGTAGTACCGGGTGAGGATGTCACCCATCGGGGCCACCTTGAGCTTGGCGTACTTGGACTCGAGTGGGCCGCGGCCTCCGTAGAACTTGTTGCGCGCGGCCATCACCAGGTCGCCGAGCACAGCGGACGCCGTCGGCGCGCCGCCCGCACCCTGGCCGTAGAACATCAACCGGCCTGCGGCCTCGGCCTCGACGACGACGGCGTTGAACGCGCCGTTCACCGACGCCAACGGGTGATCGAGCGGAACGAGTGCCGGGTAGACCCGGGCCGAGATGCGCTCCTTGCCCTTGGGCGTGGTGATGCGCTCGCAGATGGCCAGCAATTTGATGGTGCAGTCGAGAGACTTCGCGGTCTCGAGGTCGTCTGCAGTGATCTTGCTGATGCCCTCGCGGTAGACGTCGCCGGCCGTGACCCGAGTGTGGAACGCGATCGAGGCGAGGATGGCCGCCTTGGACGCGGCGTCGTAGCCCTCGACATCGGCGGTCGGATCGGCCTCGGCGTATCCCAGTCGCCCTGCCTCGGCGAGGGTTTCGGCGTAGTCCGCACCGGTCTCGTCCATGGCCGACAGGATGAAGTTGGTGGTGCCGTTGACGATGCCCGCGACCTTGTTCACGCGGTCGCCTGCCAAGGACTGCATCAACGGCCGCACCACCGGAATGGCTCCGGCGACAGCTGCCTCGAAATACAGGTCGGCGCGCGATTTCTCGGCCGCGTCGGCCAACTCTCCGGTGTATTCGGCGAGCAGGGCCTTGTTCGCAGTGATGACGGACTTGCCGTTCTCGAGCGCCGACAACACCAGCTTGCGTGGGATGTCGATACCGCCGAGCACCTCGACGACGATGTCGACGTCGTCGCGACCGACCAATTCGGCCGGGTCGTCGGTGAGCAGTTCGGCCGGTACTCCGCGATCGCCGTCGATCCGACGTACCGCGATTCCCCGAATCTCCAGTGGCGCACCGATTCTGGCCTCGAAGTCCGCTGCATTCTCGGTGATGATCCGGACGACCTCGCTACCGACGTTTCCGAGTCCGAGTACGGCGACGCCTATCGGCTTCGATGTCATGGCTGAACCTCCAAGCTGAGCAGATCTTCGATGGTTTCCCGCCGCAGGATCAGGCGCGCACGCCCGTCCTTGACCGCGACCACAGCGGGCCGCGTCAGCAGGTTGTAGCGGCTGGACATGGAGTAGCAGTAAGCACCGGTGGCTGCGACGGCGAGCAGATCACCGGGCCCGACGTCGGCCGGCATCCACGTGTTCTTGATGACGATATCGCCACTCTCACAGTGCTTTCCGACCACGCGAGCCATCACGGCGTCGGCGTCGCTGGTACGCGAGACCAAGCGGCAGTCGTACTCGGCCTGATACAGCGACGTACGAATGTTGTCGCTCATACCGCCGTCGACACTGATGTACCGCCTGCGGGTGGCGTTGTCGACGGTGACGTCCTTGACGGTGCCCACCTCGTAGACCGTCACGGTGCCCGGCCCGGCGATGGCTCGACCCGGCTCGACGGCAATGGTCGGAACCGGCAAACCGGCCGCGGCCGACTCCGTCTCGACGATGCTCGCCAGCTTGGCCGCCAATTGGTCGACGGGCGGCGGATCGTCACTCGGTACGTACGAAATACCCATGCCGCCACCGAGATCGAGCGTCGAGATCTGCGAGGTCTTGTCCACGCCGAACTCGGCAACGATGTCGCGCAGCAGCCCGATGACCTTGTGCGCAGCCAGCTCGAAACCGTCGACCTCGAAGATCTGCGAGCCGATGTGACTGTGCAGCCCCACGAGACGAAGGTTGTCTGCGGCGAACACCCGACGGACGGCTTCGATCGCCGAGCCGTCGGCGAGCGAGAAGCCGAACTTCTGATCCTCGTGGGCGGTCGC
Organism: Rhodococcus sp. NPDC077669; assembly: GCF_040686915.1. NCBI lineage: Bacteria > Bacillati > Actinomycetota > Actinomycetes > Mycobacteriales > Nocardiaceae > Rhodococcus > Rhodococcus sp. NPDC077669. The sequence goes on from NZ_JBFBMD010000019.1 coordinate 24,995, forward strand.
GATGAACTCGTGCGTGTGTGCCTCGACGCCGACGGTGATACGAATCAGCACGTCCTGCACCACACCGGCCGAACCGGCCACGGCGTCGAGACGGTCGATCTCGATATTGGAGTCGAGAACGACGTGCTCGACTCCGGCACTCACTCCGGCCTCGAGCTCGGCCACGGATTTGTTGTTGCCGTGCATCGCAATTCGATCCGCCGGGAATCCGGCAGCCAGGGCGATGGCCAGCTCACCGCCCGAGCAGATGTCGAGCGAGAGACCCTCGTCGGCCACCCAACGAGCGATCTCGCCACACAGAAATGCCTTGGAGGCGTAGTGAACTCGTTCGGGTGCCCCGAACGCAGCGGCCATCTCGCGGCAGCGTGCGCGGAAGTCGTCCTCGTCCACGACGAACAGTGGGGTGCCGTACTGCGCCGCGAGGTCGGTGACCGACACCCCCGCGAGCCGAACCGTGCCGTCGTCGCCGCGTGCCGCGTTGCGTGGCCACACCTGTTCGGGAAGCGTCGTCATGTCCGACGCGGCGCTCGGACGCTCGGACATCGACTGCTTGGCTGGGGCATCGGCGTGCTTGGGCCCTGCCGGATGTGCGCTCACATGCGCTCCGGTGCGCTGACACCGAGCAGTTCGAGGCCGTTGGCCAGAACCTGTCGGGTTGCGTTGCCCAATGCCAGTCGTGCGGTGTTCACAGGTCCGGGCTCCTCGTCTCCTTGGGGAAGTACTCGACACGCGCCGTAGAACCGGTGGTAGGCCCCCGCCAGTTCTTCGAGGTAGCGGGCGATCCGATGTGGTTCGCGTAGTTCGGCGGCACTGGCCACCACCCGCGGGTACTCGCCGATCGTCCTGATCAACTCGCCCTCCTGCTCGTGCGTCAGCAGGCTCAGATCGGGATCGTCGCCCGAGATCCCCAGTTCGGCGGCATTGCGCGCGAGCGATGCCAACCGGGCGTGGGCGTACTGGACGTAGTACACCGGGTTCTCGTTGCTGGCGCTGGCCCACAGGGCGAGGTCGATGTCGATGCTCGAGTCGACGGACGACCGGATCATGACGTAGCGCGACGCGTCGACGCCGATGGCTTCGACCAGATCGTCGAGCGTGATGACGGTGCCTGCCCGCTTGCTCATCTTCACCGCGACGCCGTCGCGAACGAGGTTGACCATCTGCCCGATCAGCACCTCGACGGTCTCGGGGTCGTCGCCGAATGCAGCGGCGGCGGCCTTGAGTCGACCGATGTAACCGTGGTGGTCTGCTCCGAGCATGTAGATGCACAGGTCGAATCCGCGCTGACGCTTGTTCTGGAAGTACGCGATGTCGCCTGCAATGTAGGCAGCATTACCGTCGCTCTTGATGACGACGCGATCCTTGTCGTCGCCGTACTCGGTGGACCGAAGCCACCATGCACCGTCTTCCTCGTACAGGCTCCCCGAGCTCTTGAGGTAGTCGACCGATTTTTCGACGGCACCGGACTCGAAGAGTGAGTTCTCGTGGAAGTAGACGTCGAAATCGACACCGAATTCGTGCAGGTTGGCCTTGATGCGGTCGAACATCAGCTGGGTACCGATCGACCGGAAGGTCTCGTCCTGCGCCTCGGGTGCCAGCGCCAGCGCTTCTGGCTCCTTCGCCAGCACCTGCTGTGCGATCTCGGCGATGTACTCGCCCGCATACCCGTTCTCCGGTGCCGGCTCTCCCTTGGCCGCGGCGATGAGCGACCGGCTGAAGCGATCGATCTGAGCGCCGTGATCGTTGAAGTAGTACTCGCGAGTGACCTCGGCTCCGTGCGCGGTCAGGATGCGTCCGAGGGCATCGCCGACCGCAGCCCATCGGGTTCCACCGAGGTGCACCGGTCCGGTGGGGTTGGCCGAGACGAACTCGAGGTTGACCTTCTTGCCTGCCATCGAGGATCCGTTGCCGAACTCGGCACCGGCGGCCAGCACGCGGGCAACGATCTCGCCCTGCGCTGCGGCAGCCAGCCTGATGTTCAGAAAGCCGGGGCCTGCGACGTCGGCACTGGCGATCGCGGCGTCGGCCGCGAGCGCCTCGGCGAGCCAGCCGGCGAAATCACGGGGATTGGCTCCGGCCTTCTTCGCCACCTGCAGCGCCACATTGGTGGCATAGTCACCGTGCTCGGGATTGCGGGGACGCTCGACCGTGAGCTTCGCAGGGAGAACGGATGCGTCCAGGCCGCGGTCGGCAAGCACCTTGGCGGCGGTCGCGTGAAGCAATTCGGCAAGATCGGCGGGAGTCACAGGTAGCCATCCTATTGGCTGGTGTGCGGCATACTCGCATCCACTGCCCGTCCGAGCGCGGGGCCACCTGGCCGATGCGGTCCACACGGGCTCTGAGCACGCTCTCAGACAGAGAACGTACAGTAGGGGCGCTCTGCGCGGACGACCGTCGAGTACGGCCGTCACCAGCAGATACGTACCACCAGCGCTACCGACCACCCACTTTTCCTCGACTGAGAGAGCAACCACAGCGATGCCAACGGGTCCCGACAAAGGCAGTCAGAACAAGTCGGCTGCGAAGGCAGACAAAGCCATCAGTGCAGCCAACAAGAAGTCAGCTCGCAAGAAGCAGGGCGGTGTCCCCGCCGCCAAGGGCAGACAGATTCCCTGGCTGACGGTTGCCGGTGTCGTTGTGGTCGTCGGACTCGTCGTGGGCCTCGGGGTCAACCTCTACCCCAAGTACCAGGACCGCGCCGAGGCGCAGAAATTCGCGCCCAGCGAGAGCAATCAGGATCCGTCGACGGGAATCGACGGCGTCACCATCAAGGAATACCCGGCAGCCCTGCACGTCGGGCGCGCGCAACGCGTCGCCTACGACCAGACGCCGCCGTTCGGTGGACCGCACGATGCGGTGTGGGCCACCTGCACCGGCATCGTCTACCCCGAGGCCATCCGCACCGAGAACGCTGTGCACTCCCTCGAACACGGAGCGGTCTGGGTGACGTACAACCCCGACGACCTCAACGAGGACCAGATTCAGTCCCTCGCCGACCGCGTCGACGGGGAAACGCAGATGATGATGTCGCCGTACCCGGGCCTCGACACTCCCGTCTCGCTGCAGTCCTGGGGTCACCAGCTCAAGCTCGACAGCGTCGACGACGAGCGCATCGGTCAGTTCATCTCGGCTCTGCGCCTCAACCGATTCGCCTACCCGGAGGTCGGTGCAAGCTGCGCATCCGTGCCCGGAGTCGGTGACAACGCGTTCGATCCCGACAACCCGCCGCTGTTCGACGCTTCGGCCCCGGGTGCGGACGCCGTTCCGATGGACGGCGCAGGCATCACTCCCGACGCCAGCGAGACCAGCGGCGCAGGCGGAATGCCGAGCGGCCTGCCCGGCGGAGCACAGTTGCCCGGCGGAGCACAGCTGCCCAGCGATCTCCAGGTGCCCGCGAGCTGATGACCGAATCGACAGTCGACTCGGTCGACGGCGTCCCCGAGACCAAGCGGAGCCAGCGCACTGCGCTGGTCGCCTTGGCCGTGATCGCCGTACTGGCGATCGGATTCGCGCTGGGCTTCCTGGCGCAGAATCCGTTCCGCAGCGGTGACAACTCCCCCGCAGCAGATTCGGTCGACGTCGGATTTGCCCAGGACATGACGGTGCACCACAACCAGGCCATCGAAATGGCCGCGGTCGCGTTGACCAACGCGCCCGATCAGGCCGTCAAGAGCCTGGCGTTCGACATGCTCACCTCGCAACAGAATCAGGTGGGCCAGATGCAGGGCTGGCTCGCATTGTGGGACCGCGCGCCGATCTCGACCGACGGCTACATGACCTGGATGACGGCCGACGACTCTCACGGCCATTCGATGGGCGGCATGTCGATGGAACCGGGATCCTCCGATCCCACCAGAGCCATGCCCGGCATGGCCAGCTCCACCGAGCTCGCCGCACTACGCCAAGCGACCGGAACCGACGTCGACGTCATGTTCTTGCAGCTGATGCTGCGTCACCACGAGGGCGGCCTGGCGATGATGGAGTACGCCCAGACACACGCGCAGTCTCCTGCGGTGATCAACCTGGCAAAGTCCATGGTGGCAACGCAGACGAGTGAGTCGACTCTGATGAAGCAGATGCTCGCGGCGAAGGGTGCGCAGCCGCTGCCCGAGGGGTGATTTCGGCTCGCGTTGCACATGCGCTAGTCTTTCGTACAGCCCAACAGGCACGCCGGCTGAAGCCGGTGCGCCCCCGTAGCTCAGGGGATAGAGCGTTCGCCTCCGGAGCGAAAGGCCGCAGGTTCGAATCCTGCCGGGGGCACACATCTTTCACGCATGTCACTTCTCCGAGGTGACTGCTCGAACGAGACGGACTGTTCACATGTCCGAGGATCTCCCCGATATCGACACCGTCATCGACGAGCTGTATTCACTGGCACCCGCCGACTTCGTGTCGCACCGATCGGCGTATGTGACCCGGTTCAAGAAGGCCGGAGACAAGTCCGGTGCCACTCGTATCGGCGGACTCCGTAAACCCACTGTCGTGGCCTGGTTGGTGAACACACTCGCTCGTCAGGACGAATCCGCGGTCGCCGAGTTGTTCGACCTCGGTGCCGAACTCGAACGGGCTCAGCAACGCGGCGACGGTCATCGACTGCGTGAGTTGTCCACCGCTCGAAGCGCTTCGATACGCGCGCTCACCGATCGAGCCGTGGTATTGGGTCGCGAACGTGGCGTGACCGTCGGCGACAACGCGGCGCGCGAGGTTTCCAACACCCTCAATGCCGCAATGGCCGATCCGGAGATCCGCGACCGGGTTCGTGCGGGCCGAACGGTGGTGGCCGAGACATACAGCGGCTTCGGCCCCGCGCTGCTCTCGCTCGTTCCGGATCCTCCTGAGACCGAGACCGAGACCGAGGACGACGGCGAACCGGACATTGCCGATGACGCGCCCGAGTCCGCAGCGGAATCCGATGCCGAGAACGAAGCCGAGTTGCTGCGCCAGGCGGAACACGATCGCCTGGTTGCCGAACTCGACTCTGCCGAAACCGCATTCGATGCCGCACGTGATGCGGCCGACGCTGCCGACCAGGGCACGGAGCGCGCTGCGTCCGAACGACGCAGCGCGACAGCAGAAGTCGAGAGACTCGAAGCCGAGCTGGAGGCCGCGAGAGCCACAGCGAAGGCAGCGCGGGCCGCGGAGAGAAAAAGCGTCGAACAGGCAGAGTCGACGGCGGAGGCGCTCGAGGCGGCCCGGGCACGCGTGGCCGAAGCCCGGTCGGCCCTCGACGAACCGAGCTGACCTACCCTGGCGGTATGACCACGCGCTGGCAAGCCGAGAACTCCGCCGACGACTCCGCCCGGTACATCGAGCGATTCGATCGTCTGGCCGAACGCGGCGTGGATCTGCACGGTGAAGCCCGCATGGTCGACGCGGTGGTCTCCCCCGCGTCGGACATTCTCGACGCCGGCTGCGGTACGGGCAGACTCGGTGCCGAACTGGCGCGACGTGGCCACCACGTCACCGCCGTGGATCTCGATCCGATTCTGGTCGAGAAGGCGCGTAGTCACCCCGAACTCGACGTGCATCTCGCGGATCTGACCACGCTCGAGTTGAATCGCACGTTCGACGCGGTCGTCGCGGCCGGCAACGTGTTGGTTTTTCTGGAGCCCGGCACCGAACGTGCTGCGCTCGAACGCATCTGGGCACATCTGAACGACGGCGGAGTGTTCGTCACCGGCTTCGCCACCGACCGGGCATACACGGCCGACGAACTCCACGAGGATCTCACTGCCGTCGGATTTTTCGTCGAACATCGATTCTCCACCTGGAACCTGCGACCCTGGCGCGCCGACGCGGACTGGGCCGTGACCGTGGCACGAAAGCCCGCTCTACTTGCCTGAAACGAGTCCAGACAGGACGAATCGAGGCCGGCCGTTTCCGGCCGGCCTCGATGGTGGAGCGAGCGACGGGATTCGAACCCGTGTAAACGGCTTTGCAGGCCGGTGCCTAGCCACTCGGCCACACCCGCATCATCGATGACGATGCCGTGTCGGCCACGCGAACACCACGGTTACGCTCAGTGTGATTCGAAGTGCGGGTGTCGATTCGTTCCTGGGCGGGAAGACTGTCGCTCATGAAGGAACACATAGCGCGGTTGCGGGAGTCGTTCTGGTTCATTCCCGCCGTCCTCGGAGTTCTCGCACTCCTACTGGCGCAGGCGCTCGTCAGCCTCGATCGCTACCTACTCGACACCCGCGTGGACCTGACGGGTTCGTTGCTCTATCACGTCGGGGCGAGTGGCAGCCGGGACATCCTCGGGGCGATCGGTGGCTCGATGCTGGGGGTGGCTGCCACGTCGTTCTCCATCACCATCTCCGTCCTCGCCACGGCCAGCTCCTCGTACGGCCCCCGTCTGGTGCGAAACTTCATGGCGGACCGCGGGAATCAGATGGTTCTGGGGATCTTCGGGGCGACGTTCCTGTACTCGCTGATGGTGCTGCGGTCGATTCGTTCGATCGAATCCGATGGTTCGGTGTTCGTCCCGGACATCGCCGTCAACGTGGCAGTCGCGCTCGCCGTCGTCGACGTGGGCGTGCTCGTCTACTTCATCCACCACATCGCGCAGTCGATTCAGGTGGCCACCCTGTCCGCGAGAGTCCGCGACGAGTTGTCGGAATCCGTCGACTCCCTCTACCCGACCGATCGTCCCGACGACGCCGCTTCGATCGACGGCATCTCGAAACCACCTGTCTACGTGACGGTCCTGGCCGAGACATCCGGGGTGATCATCGACATCGACGAGGACGCACTGCTGGGCATCGCGAGCGACAACGGCACGCTGATCGAGATTCATCGGGTCCCGGGCGAGCACATCGTCTCCGGCGAGCCGCTCGTCGACATTCTCGCCGATCGCTCGGCCGACATCTCCGACGCATCGATCGACCGAGTCCGCTCTTCTGTCGACATCGGTACCAGTAGGACGCCGCGCCACGACATCGCGTTCGCCGTCGAGCAGATGACGGAAATGGCGGTCCGGGCGCTGTCCACCGGGGTCAACGATCCCTACACGGCGCGTAACGCCATCGACGATCTCTCCGTCGGACTCGTTGCACTGGTCCAACGGCCGGCACCGTCACGCGGACGGCGTGGAACCGACGGAGAGGTGCGACTGATCGTGCGGCGGGTGCCCGTCTCGATCTTGATCGACCATGCGCTCGATGCGGTGCGCATCTACGGGACCGGCAGTCCTATGGTGGTCCAGGCCGGAATTCGTCTCGCCGAGAGGGTCGGCCGCGCGGCGCGCTCCACCGACGATGTCGACGCCGTGCTGGCGCAATTGAGCCTGTTGGACGCCGCCCTGACCGTCGACGAGACCGACAGCGCGCGCACAGCCGATGCCCGCGAGCAGATTTCGCGGACTCGAGCAGCGATCACCGATCGGGTACCACTCGCGGTACTTCGCACCGTCATTCGGTAGACGCTCGAACCGGGCACCGTGGGAGGATGGTGTGTATGCCAGCACCGTCGCCGCTTCCCCTCGACCCCATTGCAGAGGCCCACCGTCAGTGGACCAAGCACGGGTGGTCCGATGCCGCCGACGGTATGGCCGCGGTCACCTCGCTGATGCGCGCGCAGCAGATCATGCTGGCCCGGGTCGAGGAAGCGCTCAAGCCGACGGGACTGACGTTTTCGCGCTACGAGTTGCTGACGTTGTTGACGTTCACCAAGAACGGCGCGCTACCGATGGCGAAGGCCAGTGCCCGACTGCAAGTGCACCCCACCAGTGTGACCAACGCGGTGGACCGCCTCGAATCGGTCGGCTACGTGCGCCGGATTCCCCATCCCAGCGATCGACGGACAACCCTGGTCGAAATCACCGAGCAGGGGCGCACGTTGGCGGTCGAAGCCACCGAGCGCCTGAACACGCTGGTGTTCGCCAAGCCCGGGCTCGCGCGCGACAAGCTGATGGCGTTGGTGCGCATCCTTGCGGAACTGCGTTCGGATGCAGGCGATTTCGACAGTGATGACATCACCACATCGTTCTGAGTTCGATGGTGACTCGTCACAAGACAATGGCACAGCCGTACCGTTCGTGGTCCAATTGCTCCGGGAACAGGTCGGAGTCGGTCTGCTGAAGGGCGGGGCGGGGTGCTGGTGTTGGGGGTCGGAGCGGGTGCGCACGGTGCACGCGCAATTCTGACGTATCTGGACAGCCCCCACCGCACACCCATCGTGTCGCGGACCGTGCGCCGCGCTCCCGGGCAGTCGCTGGCCACCACGATCGCCACCGGCGTCGACGCCATCCATGCCATCGCCGCGACGATGTCGCTCCCGGTCCAGTTCTCTGCGATTGCCTACCGGGTGGCCACCGATCCCGGCACGGTCGCCACCCGAGGTACCGCACGCACGGCCTCACTCGTTCCGGAAACCGCTGCGCAAGTGAGGTTTCTACGATTCATCGGGCTGGTCCCCAATCACGGCGTCACCGTGCTGTGCGACATCGGTAGTACCGGGACCACGGTCACCGTCATCGATCTCGCGTCCACTCGCACCCTCATGACGCGGCGCACTGCCACGTTCTGCGGCGACGATCTCGATCACTCGGTGCGCCGGCTGCTCTCGTCCAACGGCGTTCGCGTCGGAATCGACGCCAGCCGGTCCATCAAGGAGCAACTGAGTGTCGATTCCGTCGTCAGCACCACGGACCCAGCCGGCACTGCACGGCATGTGCTGACACGGCGCGACTTCGACGATCTGATCGCGGGACCCGTCCGTTACGCAGGCATGCTGGTGGAGCAGACCATCGAATTGTCCGGTGCCAGACCGCAGTCCATCGTCGTGGTCGGCGGCGGCGCGAACATCACCTCGATAGCGCGGTCTCTCGAACTACGGACCGGCCTGACGACCCTGGTGCCGACCATGCCCGAGCTGGTCTCGGCCCGCGGGGCCGCCCTCCTGTCCCCCGACAGGTAGGACGGCCCCGGGAGTCGAGCCTGCGGAACGACCCGAAAGCACGCGTGGAGCCCGCGGAACGACCCGAAAGTGCGGCCAGCACTACCGGTGCTGGAAGTTGGGCGTGCGCTTCTCGATGAAAGCCGACATGCCTTCCTTCTGATCCTCCGTGGCGAACGTCGAATGAAACACGCGGCGCTCGAACAGAACTCCCTCACGAAGGCTCGACTCGAACGATCGGTTCACTGCTTCCTTCGCCATCATGGCAACCGGTAGCGACATCTCGGCGATCGTGGTCGCGGTTGCGATGGCGTCGTCGAGGAGATCCGCGACCGGCACGATGCGCGAGACCAATCCTGCTCGCTCGGCTTCCTCGACCTTCATGTTCCGGCCGGTCAGGCACATCTCCATGGCCTTGGCCTTGCCTACCGCACGCGTCAGGCGCTGCGAGCCACCGATTCCCGGAATGACGCCGAGCTTGATCTCGGGTTGTCCGAATACCGCGGTGTCCGAGGCGATCAGAACGTCGCACAGCATCGCGAGTTCACACCCGCCACCGAGTGCATAACCGGAGACCGCCGCGATGAGGGGCGTCCGCGCCGCGGCCAGTCGATCCCACGCCGCGAAGAAGTCGTCGAGGTACACGTCCATGTACGACTTGGGCTGCATTTCCTTGATGTCGGCCCCGGCTGCGAAAGCCCGTTCGGATCCGGTGATCAGAATGGCACCGATCTCGGAATCTGCATCGAGTTCCTCGACCACCGACACGACCTCACGCATCAACTGAGAGTTCAGCGCGTTCAATGCTTTCGGACGGTTCAGCGTGATGGTGCCGACGCGTCCCCGGCGTTCGAGCAGGATGGTTTCGTAGTCGGTCACTGAGCAGCTCCGTTCGAGCGTTCGCGGATGTCGTTGATGATGCCGGAGAAGTCCACGTCGGTTCCGCCACCGGACGTTTCCTTGAACCGAGCGTAGAGCTCGGCTGCGCGAAGTCCGAGTACTCCCTCGACCCCGTTGTCGCGCAGTGCATTCGCAGCCAGACCCAGATCCTTGTCCATGAGGGCCGCCGCGAATCCGGGCTTGTACTCGTTGTTCGCCGGGCTCGTCGGAACCGGACCGGGCACCGGGCAATTGGTCGTCAACGCCCAGCATTGGCCGGACGCGGTCGATGCCACGTCGAAGAGCGCCTGATTGCTCAGACCGAGCTTCTCGCCCAACACGAAGGCCTCGCTGATGGCAATCATCGATACACCGAGAATCATGTTGTTGCAGATCTTGGCGGCCTGGCCGTTGCCTGCCGGTCCGCAGTGCACGACCTTGCGGCCCATGACATCGAGAACGGCAGCGGCGGAGGCGAAATCGTCCTCCGAACCACCGACCATGAACGTGAGCGTGCCTGCGGCCGCTCCCCCGACACCGCCCGAGACCGGAGCGTCGAGGCTACGGTGTCCGGCCTCGTGCACCAACCGGTGCGCGGCATGCGCGTCGGCGACGTCGATGGTCGACGAATCGATGAATAACGTCCCCGGTGCCGCGGCCGGAAGCAGGTCCCCGTACAGCCCGAGCACCAGTTTCCCGTTCGGCAACATCGTGATCACGATGTCGGCTCCGGCGACGGCCGCAACCGCGGACTCCACCACAGTGACGCCGTCCTTCGTGGCCTGCTCCAGCGCCGCGGGAACAAGATCGAAGCCCTGCACCGTGTACCCGGCCGCAGCCAGGTTGGCGGCCATCGGTCCACCCATGTGCCCGAGGCCGATGAATCCGATCGTCTTCTCGCTCATGACTGCTCACCTTCTGTAAGTGCTTTCGACAGACCGAGTTCGGCGTCGCCCAGGGGCGCGAAGTATCGGTCGACGTCCTCGGCAGCGACATCCGCCGACGTGGCCGGCTGCCACTGGGGATTGCGATCCTTGTCGACGACCTGCGCCCGAATTCCCTCGACCAGATCGTGACTGCTCAGCGACGCGACCGACACGCGGTACTCCTCGTCGAGCACGGCCTCGAGGGAGGGCAGCGTCGCCGCCCGTCGCAGCGACCGCAGCGTCACCGCAAGAGACACCGGCGATTTGGACGCGATGTCCTTTGCAGCCTGCTGCGCCTCCGGCACCGGCGATGCAGCCAGAGCGTCGACGATGCCCTGAATGTCGTCACCGGCGTAGCACTCGTCTATCCATTCCTGCTGAGCCGCGCCGGTGGATTCCGGAGCCGACTCGCTGAACGTGTCGACGGCCTCCCCGACGCTGACCGTCTCGAGGGCGGTGTAGAACTCCTCGAGCCTGTCCGACGGAATGTAGTGATCGGCGAATCCGACCGCGATGGCGTCGGCCGCATTCATCCGCGCCGTGGTGAGCGCGAAGTGGGTACCGGTTTCGCCGGGCGCACGCGAAAGAAGGTAGGTGCCACCGACATCAGGAATGAATCCGATGCCGACCTCGGGCATCGCGATCTTCGAACGTTCGGTCACGATACGGGTGTTCGCGTGGGCCGAGAGCCCGACGCCACCGCCCATGACGATGCCGTCCATGATCGCGACGAAGGGCTTCGGGAAGCGGGCGATCGCGGCGTTGAGCACGTACTCGTCGCGCCAGAAGTCCTTGCTCCCGCTACCGCCGTCCTTGGCGTCGTGGTAGATCGAGACTATGTCGCCGCCCGCGCACAATCCTCGCTCGCCGGCTCCGGTCAACAGGACGACGTCGACGCTGTCGTCGGTTGCCCACTGCGCCAACGCCGGAGCTATCTGCTGCACCATCGCATGCGAGAGTGCGTTGATCGCTTTGGGGCGGTTCAGAGTGATGCGACCGATCCCGCCCGAAACCTCCAGTAGGACATCGCTCATGCTGCACCCACGATGGAGCGAGCTACGACCACGCGCATGATCTCGTTGGTACCTTCCAGAATCTGGTGGACCCGAAGGTCGCGAACGATTTTCTCGACACCGTACTCGGCGAGATAACCGTATCCGCCGAGCAACTGCAGCGCCCCGTTGGCGACCTCGAAGCCGGTATCGGTACCGAAACGTTTGGCCATCGCGCACATCTCGACCTTGTCGGCGGCATTGTTCTGCAACCCGTCCGCTGCTCGCCACAGCAGAGTTCGGGCAGCTTCGAGCTCGGTCTTGAAATCCGCCAGTCGAAACTGCAGGGCCTGCGAGTCGAGCAACCTGGTGCCGAATGCGTTGCGGTCGGCGAGGTAAGACACGGCCTTGTCGAGAGCGGACTGTGCGCCGCCGATCGAGCACGCGGCGATGTTGATACGTCCGCCGTTGAGCCCGTTCATCGCGATCCGAAATCCGTCGCCCTCGCCGCCGAGCAGGTTGGCAGCCGGAACGCGGGCACCTTCGAAGATCACCTGGCGGGTGGGTTGAGCGTTCCACCCCATCTTCTTCTCGTTCGCTCCGAACGACAGTCCCGCCGTGTCCTTCGGAACGATGAACGCCGAGATGCCGCGCGGACCCGGCGCTCCGGTGCGGGCCATGACGACGTACACCTCGGAAGTGCCTGCGCCGGAGATGAACTGCTTGACGCCGTCCAGCACGTACTCGTCACCGTCGCGGACGGCCTTGGTACCGAGCTTTGCCGCATCGGATCCAGCGCCGGGTTCGGTGAGGCAGTAGCTACCGAGCTGGTCCATCGAGCACAGCCCTGGAAGCCAGCGCTGCCGTTGCTCGTCGTCGCCGTAGGTGTCGATCATCCAGGCGACCATGTTGTGGATCGAGATGTAGGCCGCGATGGACGGGTCACCGGTTGCGAGTTGCTCGAAAATACGCACCGCGTCGACGCGGGTCAGGCCCGATCCGCCCACGTCTTCACGAATGTAGATGCCGCCCATCCCGAGAGCAGCAGCCTTGCGCAGCACGTCCACCGGAAAGTGCTTCTGCTGATCCCATTCGACGGCGTTCGGTGCGAGGAACTCGTCCGCGAAATCACGAGCAGTGTCGTTGATGGCACGCTCGTCCTCGTTCAACGTGAACATCGTCGATCAGTCCATGTTCGGAATGACGAAGTGATTCTGCGCAGCTGCTTCCTTGGTGCCCGACGGCCAACGCTGGGTGACGGTCTTGGTCTTGGTGTAGAAGCGGATGGAATCCGGTCCGTGCTGGTTGAGATCGCCGAATCCCGAACGCTTCCAACCACCGAACGTGTGGTACGCGATCGGCACCGGAATCGGCACGTTGACTCCCACCATGCCCACCTGGACGCGGGAGCAGAAGTCGCGAGCGGTGTCGCCGTCGCGGGTGAAGATCGACACGCCGTTGCCGTACTCGTGTTCGGACGGCAGACGCAGTGCGTCCTCGTAGTCCTTCGCGCGCACGACGATCAGGACCGGTCCGAAGATCTCTTCCTTGTAGATGCGCATGTCGGTGGTCACCTTGTCGAACAGCGTTGCGCCGGCGAAGAATCCGCCCTCGTGGCCCTCGAGACTGAATCCGCGTCCGTCGACGACCAACTCGGCACCCTCGTCCACACCGATCTGGGTGTAATCGTTGACGCGCTTCAACGCATCGCTACCGACGAGCGGGCCGAAGTCCGCGGTCTCGTCGTCGCTGCGGCCGATCTTCAGTTTCGCCACTCGCTCGGTCAGTTTGGCGACCAACGCGTCGGCGGTCTCCTCACCGACGGGAACCGCGACGGAAATCGCCATGCATCGCTCGCCGGCCGAACCGTATGCGGCTCCGAGCAGAGCGTCGGCGACCTCGTCGAGATCGGCATCGGGCATCACCAATGCGTGGTTCTTCGCCCCACCGAAGCACTGTGCGCGCTTGCCGTGCTGCGCCGCCGTCTCGTAGATGTACTGCGCGATGGGCGTCGATCCGACGAAGCCGATCGCCTTGACGCGATCGTCGGTGAGCAGCACGTCGACGGCGTCCTTGCCGCCGTTGACCACGTTGAACACACCCGGCGGTAGACCTGCCTCGAGGAAGAGCTCGGCAAGCTTGAGCGGGACCGACGGGTCACGCTCGGAGGGCTTGAGAATGAAGGCGTTACCGCAGGCGATGGCCGGGCCGGCCTTCCACAGCGGAATCATCGCCGGGAAGTTGAACGGGGTGATGCCGGCGACGACACCGAGCGGCTGCCGCATCGAATAGACGTCGATACCGCCACCCGCACCCTCGGTGTACTCACCCTTGAGCAGGTGCGGAACACCGACGGCGAACTCGACGACCTCGACGCCACGCTGGATGTCGCCCTTGGCGTCGGCGATGGTCTTGCCGTGCTCCGACGAGAGCAGCCGCGCGAGTTCTTCGGTGTCGCGGGTGACGAGCGCGAGGAACTTCATCAGCACCCGAGCGCGCCGCTGCGGGTTCCACTTCGCCCACTCACGCTGCGCCTGCTCGGCGTCGGCGATGGAGGCCTCGACCTCGGATACGTCGGCCAGGGGCACCCGGGCCTGCACCTCACCGGTATTGGGATCGAACACGTCCCCGAACTGTCCGGAGGTGCCGGCGACATGCTTGCCGCCGATGAAGTGCGTGAGTTCGCGAGCCATGGGTGTCCGTCCTCGAGCGTGGAATTAAGTACGCTCATCCTATAGTCGGATGTCCATGTAAGTCCAGGAGCGGTCACATTCGGTCGTAGAACGCGCGCAGATCAGCGCAGGCCCGGCTGACTTCCGCCTCCGTCGAACCGTCGGCGCGAAAGATTCTGCGCAGGATCAGCGGATCGAGATCGTCCGTCGCCGGAGCGAACGACACTTTCGGAAGTTCGGGGAACGCCGCACGATCGCCGAACCAGTCGTCCGGGTCGAACTCCTCGTCGCTGTCGCCGACCCCCTCGATCAACTGATCCAGATCGACACCGCGCAGTGTCAGGATCGTCCCCGCGGACGCGTCGATGTGCTCGGCGGCGATGTACATCAGCGCTGCCGCGTGTTTGCACGGCCACCCGTCGTCAGGGCACGAACAGTCGAAATCCAGCTGCCCCTTGTCGTGGGGAAGCAGCACCGACGCCAGCGCCTGAGGAATCGCGTTGGACGCGAGTTCCGCCAGCATGCCGGGGTTGGATCGCACTCGGCCGACGAGCGCAGCCACCTCGCCTTCGGTGAGCGGCTCTACGCTGACCGACGCCGAGAACGGCTCGAGCTGACTGCCCTGCACCTCACCGTAGATCTGCCCACGTTCGACTCCGAGAGTGAGCACCTGCCCCTGGCGGGCATAGGTCCGGCCCCGTGCGATCCGGCCCGGGTCGGCCAGATCTTCCATCGCGGCGACGAAGTGCCTGCCCCACCACGTCTGCCCGAAGGCACCCCGCTTGTTACGAGACTCGATGCCGCCCTTGGCTTGTCGACGCTTGCCGTACTGCGAGAAGTCGGCCATCACTCCCCCACCGCGTCTTCGCTGAGACGAAACAGTTCCTGCAGTTCCGCAGTGTCCATCTCGGTCACCCAGCTCTCACCGGTGCCCACCGCCAGATCCGCCAGATCCTGCTTCGACACCAGCATCGAATCGATGCGTTCCTCCACGGTGCCCACACACAGCAACTTGCGCACCATCACATTCTTGCGCTGGCCGATACGGAAAGCGCGGTCGGTCGCCTGGTTCTCCACCGCCGGATTCCACCAACGATCGAGGTGCACAACATGATTGGCGGCAGTGAGGTTGAGCCCGGTACCACCGGCCTTGAGCGAGAGCATCATGATCGGCGGACCGTCGTCGCTCTGGAACTTCTCGACCATCTCATCGCGCTTGCCCTTGCTCACGCCGCCGTGCAGGAACGGCACCTGAACTCCGAAACGCTCGGCGAAATACGGTGCCACGAGCTCACCGAACTCTCGAAACTGCGTGAACAACAACGCCTTCTCGTTGTCAACGAGAACGGAATCGAGCATGTCCTCGACCAATCCGATCTTTCCGGAACGGTGCTGACCTCGCTTGAGTACCGCCGAACCGTCGGACAGGAAATGCGCGGGGTGATTGCACACCTGTTTGAGGCGAGTGAGGGCCGAGAGCACCGCACCCTTGCGTTTCATGCCCTTCGCGTCGGCGATCTGCGCCATCATCTCGTCGACGACCGCCTTGTACAACGCCGCCTGCTCGGCAGTGAGGTTGGCGCGCACGGTCATTTCGTTCTTCTCCGGCAGATCAGAGATGACCGTGGGATCGGTCTTGACGCGACGCAGAATGAACGGAGACGTGATGGCACGCAGCCGCGAGACCGCGTTCTCGTCGTTCTCCCGCTCGATCGGCACCGAGAACCGCTTCCTGAAGTCCGACGGCCGCCCCAGCATGCCCGGGTTCGCGAAATCCAGAATGGACCTCAGCTCGTCCAGCCGGTTCTCCACCGGCGTCCCGGTGAGCGCCAGTTTGTGATCGGCCGGAATGGCCAGCGCCGCCTTCGCCTGCACGGTGCCTGCATTCTTGATGTGCTGCGCCTCGTCGAGAACCACGCGACGCCACGTCTGTGCGGCCAACTGCGCGCGGTCCTTGGCCATCAATGCGTACGTGGTGACGATCAGGTCGTGCTCCGCGATCGCTCGATCGAGCGCCTCGTCGCGTAACCGCGTCGGACCGTGGTGCACCAGAACACGCAGTGCAGGAGTGAATTTCGCGGCCTCACGTTGCCAGTTACCGACCACCGACATCGGGGCCACCAACAGCGTCGGAGTCGCACTGTTCTCGTGAGCGAGCAGCGTGAGCACCTGCAGTGTCTTGCCCAGGCCCATGTCGTCGGCGAGCACGGCACCGAGACCGAGCCGGCTCATGAACGCGAGCCAGTCGAGACCGCGTTGCTGATAGGGCCGCAGAGTCGCCCGGACACCGTCGGGCACCGGGATGGTTTCCGGAACCGCCCCGGGTTCGAGCAACGTTGCCGCCCAGCCGGTGGCGCGGATGTCCTGGACCGGAGCCGGAGGCGGATCGGCCAACGTCATCTCACGCATCAACGTGCTGAGCGCAGTCCCGTCACCGTGATGCTCGGCGACGTACTTCGCGGCCCGCGCCAGCTGTCCCCCGTCGGCGAGCACCCATTGCCCGCGCAGCCGGACGAGGTCGCCCTTCGAGACGGCAAGCCGGTTCATCTCCGCTTCGGTGAGCACCATGTCGCCCAGCTGCAGTTGCCAGTCGTACGACACCAGCTCGTCCATACCGACGGCACGATCGGCCGCAGCTTTGGTCACCGCGGGTGACTCGACCCGCAATCGCATCGACGGATCCAACCTGGTCCAGGCCCTCGGCAGCAGGACCGTCGTGCCGGTGGCCTGCAATGCAGTGGCACCGTGTTCGACGAGATCGATGACCACCGACGTCGGCAACAACAGGTCGAGGGTGCCCTCCTGGGTGGGCAGATCACGCAGCCTCGGGTAGGCAGCGACGGCCTCGCCGAGTTTGCGCACTGCCGTCGACAGCAAGGTCGCGTCGACCTTGCGGCTCATCGGGACCGGACGCGGCGCCTCCCCGTCCGCGCGCAGGCACACCTGAAGTGTCCAGAACGACTCGACGGCATCGTCCGGGGCACCGTCGGCATCACCGGTCTCGTCGTCCCGGTCGTCGTCCGGTTCGAGCAGGCGCAGCACCAACGCCGGTTCGTCGACGGTGAGGCTGGCGCGCCAATTGTCGAACAGCGTCGAGATCTTCTGCGTCCCATCGAGATACGGATCGTCACGCACGAGGGCCGACAGCAACGGGTGCTCGGAGTCGGGCTTGCCGAGCACCGATCTGACGATCGGGTCGGTGAGCTCCTCGACCATGTCGTCCAGAAGCTTCTTCGGCCGTTCGTTCGCTCGCTGCACCGACGGCATCGCAACAGCGAGCTCGCTGAGCCATGCGCGTTGACGCTCGCCGCCGACCAGCCGCCAACGCGGCCACCACTGGCCGTCCATCAACTTCAGTGCCGGCACCACTCGTCCGGCCCGGACCCACCGTTCGATGCCCTGGGCGACGTGGCCCAGGAACCGAAGGTCGCCGGAGATCAGCGGGTGGGCCGACGGGGTGCGGAGCAACAGGTCGGCCGCATCGTGCGGAGCCAGCGCGATCGCCGGAAGTTCGACCGGATCCCGAGGGGTGGCGCGTCGAGTGGAGTCGGGAAACGTCACGCGGGCGCGATGCCGGAACGTGCGGGTGAGCACGTGCGAGTGTGTCGCCGGTAGGTCGGGTTCGTCTCCGGTGCTGATCTCGTCGTCCCAGAGCAGCAATCCGGCACCGGGAGACCAGAGACCGTGCAGCATCGGTCCATCCAACCAGCACGCACCGACATACCCGGCGCCGATGTGTCTTCGATGAGGCACCGATGTGTCATCGATGAGGCACAGTGGTCCCATGATCGCGTACGGCTTCGACGAATACGGCGGCCCCGACACCGAGACATTTCTGGACCTCCCCATGACGGAACCGGGATCGGGGCAGCTTCTCGTGGCGGTACATGCCGCGGGGGTGAATCCCGCAGACTGGAAGGTGCGGGCGGGTAATCGCAAGGACACCGTGCAGATCACCTTGCCTGCGGTGCTGGGGCGGGAGGTGTCGGGCACTGTTGTGGGCGTCGGCTCGGGAGTGGACGGGTTCTCGGTCGGTGACGAGGTCTTCGGGGCGACGGCGTCGGGTCACGGCGGCTATGCGCAGTACACGCTGCTCAACGCGGCCGGTACGGCTCACAAGCCCGAGTCCGTGTCCTGGTCGGTCGCGGCGACACTGCCGGTGGCGGCCGGGACCGCCTTCGACGCACTGCGAGGGTTGGCGCTGACTGCAGGCAACACGGTTCTCGTTCTCGGCGCAGGCGGCGGTGTGGGTTCTTCGGTTCTGCAGCTGGCGCGTGCCGACGGTATCGACGTTCTCGGGGTGGCGAGCTCGGGCAAGCGGGAGTGGATCGAGAGCCTCGGTGCGGAGTTCGTCGAGTCCGGACCCGAGTACGTCGGTTCGATATCGCGGCCGGTGCACGGCATCGTCGATCTGGTCGGCGGGGACACTCTTCGCGCGGCCGCTGTGAAGACCGGCGCCCCGATCGTCAGCGTGGCCGACCCGGTGCTCGCCGCCCAGTGGGGTGGGTCTGGAGCAGTGCGCGAGCGCACCACTGCGGCGTTCACCCGATTGGCCGATCTGGTCGTGACGGGCGTCCTTCGTCCACGCATCGATCACACGTTTCCACTCGACCGCGCAGGCGAGGCTCTTGCGCTCGTGGAGAACGGGCACGCACTCGGCAAGGTCGTCATCGAGGTCCGCTGACACCCGACCGTTTCGGGCGGTGTCGGTACCGTCCGGCACACTGCTGTCGCGAGGTACGAGAGTCGGCAAGATCGAAGTTTCACGATGGGGCGTGTGTGAAGAAGCTGTGGGTAGCGGCGGCGTTGGTGATCGCCGCGATCGTCATGGCGACGTTCGAATCCTGTGACCGGTCCGACATACCGGGATTGGCTCCCCCACCCCCGGCTCCGGGCAGCCCCACCCGCGCCCAGATCGAAACGCTGTTGGATCGGGTGGCCGTCGTCGCCGCACGACCCGATCCTCGCGGGTACGAGCGCGGATGCAAGAGCGGTGAAGGGTGCGTGTTCGGACCGGCGTGGACGGACGACTACGACGGACCGGGCGGGCACGACGGGTGTGGAACTCGCGACAACGTGCTGGCACTGTCGATGACCGAAGTCGAGTTCAAGGCCGGCACCCGAGACTGCGTGGTGCTCTCGGGCTCCCTGGACGACCCCTACTCCGGTGAACGGTTGCAGTTCACCAAGTCCGACGCCGGCAAGATTCAGATCGATCACGTCTATCCGTTGTCTGCCGCCTGGGACATGGGTGCCGACGGATGGGCAGCGGACAAGCGCATTCGTTTCGCGAACGACATCGCGTTCAATCTGCTGGCGGTCAACGGGCCGGACAACCAGAGCAAGAGCGACAAGACGCCGTCGCAGTGGATGCCGCCGAACGCGGCATACCACTGTTTCTACGCGGGTAAATACCTGTCGGTGGCGGCCCAGTACGAGCTGCCGATCACCGAGGCCGACCGCCGCGCCCTCGCTTCGGTGGCCCCCAGCTGCTGATCCAGCGATGCGAACGCGGGCGGTAAAGTCTGGCCAATGGCAACGACGTCGTCGCGCAGCTTTCTCGACCGTGACACCCAGCTCTGCATGTCTCTGTCGGGAAGGCCGAGCAATATCGGAACCCGCTTCCACAACTACCTGTACGACGAACTGGGATTGAATTTCGTCTACAAGGCGTTCACCACCACCGATCTCGCGGCCGCGGTCGGTGGAGTCCGTGCACTCGGTATCAGGGGATGCGCGGTCTCCATGCCGTTCAAGGAAGACGTGATCGAGCTGGTCGACGTCATGCACGAATCTGCGAGCGCGATCGCATCGGTCAACACCATCGTCAACGAGGCGGGCGTGCTGCACGCCTACAACACCGATTACCAGGCTGTGGCCGATCTGCTCGCGTCGAGCGAGTTCTCGACCGATTGTTCGGTGGCCGTGACCGGCAGCGGCGGTATGGCCAAGGCAGTCGTTGCCGCACTGCGGGATTCGGGTTTCACCCGCGGCACCGTAGTTGCTCGCAACACGTCGACCGGTCCGGCTCTCGCCGAGGCGTACGGATACGACTGGTCGGCCGAGTCCGTCGGAGCCGACTTGCTGGTGAACGTCACCCCGGTGGGAATGGCGGGCGGCCCCGCTGCCGATTCGACACCCTTCACCGAGTCGCAGATCCATGCGGCACAGGCAGTGTTCGACGTGGTCGCGATGCCGTCGGAGACACCGCTGATCACCGCGGCGCGTGCGGCGAACAAACCGGTGATCACCGGCGCTCAGGTCATTGCCCTGCAGGCAGCAGAACAGTTCGTTCTCTACACCGGAGTTCGCCCGTCCGACGATCAGATCCAGCGGGCGTCGGAATTCTCCCGTCGCTGACTCACAGGCGTTGCCACGCGGGCTTGTTCGCGTAGGCGTGGCGGTAGTAGTCCGTGAGAGCGAGGGACGCAGCAGCTGCCTCGTCCACCAGTACCGTCACGTGCGGATGCCACTGAATCGCGGACGCAGGACAGCGTGCCGACAACGGCCCCTCGACGGCCGCGGCCACCGCGTCTGCCTTGGATTCTCCGGTAGCGATGAGCACGAGATGACGCGCCTCGTCGATGGTGCCGAGGCCTTGCGTCAGCACGTGGTGCGGCACCTCCTCCGGCGAGGGGAAGAAGCGCGCATTGTCGACCCGAGTCTGTTCGGTGAGCGTCTTCACCCGGGTTCTCGACCGTAGTGACGACCCGGGCTCGTTGAAGCCGATGTGTCCGTCGGTGCCGATGCCGAGAATCTGCACATCGATACCACCGGCCTCCGCGATCGCGGCGTCGTATCGTCGCGCTTCGGCAGCGATGTCGACGGCTTCACCGTCCGGCGAGAACACCGCGGAATCGTCCAGGTCGACGAGGTCCACGAAGTTCTCGCGAATGAACGAAAAATACGACTGCTCAGCAGTTCTGGGTAGACCTATGTATTCGTCGAGCAGAAACGCTCGACACCCAACGAAGGACAGCCCTTTCTCGCGATGTCGGCGGGCCAGCTCGCGATACGTGCCGACGGGACTCGACCCGGTCGCCAACCCGAGGACGGGGCCCGATCCCGGGACCGAGTCGGTTCGCACGACGCGCTCGACGATGTCGGCCGCGGTTCGGTCCACGTCGGCGGCTGTGGGGAGTACGACGATCTCCATCTAACTTTCCTCCTCGATCGCGCGTCCGCCGCGAATGACCTGCACCGGCTCGAAGGATGCGTCGACCACCAGCACGTCCGCTCTCGATCCGGCGACGAGAGAACCGGTTTCGGCCCCGATCCCGATCAATGCTGCCGGGGTGGTTGCCCCGGCACGCACTGCGTCGAGCAATGGCACGCCGGCGTCGAGCACTGCGCGGCGTACCAGGTCGAGCACACTCGACGTGCCGCCCGCGATCGGGGCCGACTCGGGATCGTTCTCCCGCGACAGGCGGGCGACCGAATCGTGCACGGTGACATCCAGCGGCCCGAGCCGGTAGCGGCCGTCGGCCATTCCCGCCGCGGCCATCGCGTCGGACACCAACGCGATGTTCCCACCGCCGACGAGATCGAACACCGCTCGCACGGTCTCGTCGGCGAGATGTACTCCGTCGCCGATCAATTCGAGCACCATCGACCCTCGCGCCGCGGCAGCCAAGCACTCGCTGACCGGCCCCGGCGACCGATGATGCCAGGTGGGCATCCCGTTGAACAGGTGCGTGGCACCGATGGCACCCTCTCCGAGGGCGTCGATTGCGCTGCGAGTGGTGCGTGCGTCGGCGTCGGTGTGCCCGATGCTGGGGACGATGCCGTTCTCTCGCAACATGTGTCCGACGGCCGTGAAGCCGTCGACTTCGGGAGCAAGTGTCATCGACCGTACCGATCCACGCCCGGCGTCGATGATGTCTGCCAGCAGACCGGTGTCGCCGCCACGGAGTGACGCGGGGTCCTGCGCTCCGCAGCGGGCACCAGACAGGAACGGCCCTTCGAGGTGGACCCCGGCGATGTCCCCCGACTCGTACAGATCGGCGAGCATCGACGTCTGCTCGACCAGTCGCACAGGGGATGCCGACACCAGCGATGCGAGCATCGTGGTGGTGCCGCGGCCGCGGTGGTGCCGTACCGCGGTCATCAGATCGGCACGGGCAGAATCCGGGAACGACGCCCCGCCGCCGCCGTGGCAGTGCACGTCGACCAGCCCCGGCAGGATGGTCGAGTTCGATTGCGGTGGGGCCTCGTCGGGCCACGCCGACACCGGACCCACCCAGGAGATTCGATCGCCGGACAACGCCACGACGGCATCCTCGATGACCGCGTCGGGTGTGACGACCCGCCCCCGGAGCGCCGTCGTGATGGATTCGCTCATGCCCGGTCGGGTTCGAGCACCGCGTCGTCCTCGCGGCCGGGGGTGCGCAGGTTCCACTTCTTGATGACGAAGCTGAACAGGAAGTAGTAGATCACCGCATACACCAGGCCGATAGGAATGAGAAGCCATGCCTTCGTGGCGATTCCGTAGTTCAACAGATAGTCGATACCGCCGGCCGAGAAGAAGAAGCCGTCATGGATTCCCAGGGCATTGGTCAGTGCCATGGAGGTTCCGGTCAGCACAGCGTGGATGATGTAGAGCGGCCAGGCGACGAACATGAACGAGTACTCGAGCGGTTCGGTGATGCCGGTGACGAACGCAGTCAGACCGGTGGACAACATGATTCCGCCGACGATCTTCTTCTGCGACGGCTTGGCGTTGCGATAGATCGCGAATGCAGCGGCAGGCAGAGCGAACATCATGATGGGGAAGAAGCCGGTCATGAAGACTCCCGCGGACGGATCTCCCGCGAAGAATCGGTTGAGATCGCCACGCACCAATTGACCACTCGCGTCCTGATAATCACCGACGAGGAACCAGACGACCGAATTGAGAATGTGGTGCAGTCCCGTCGGAATCAGCATGCGATTGGCGAAACCGTAGATTCCGCTACCCACCACACTGTGATCGGCAACGGTGTTTCCGACCCAGTTCAGTGCGCTGTAGAAGAGCGGATAGACGAACGACATGACGACGGCGACGACGAGGCCGGTGACAGCGGTCAGGATGGGAACCAGACGTCGTCCGCTGAAGAAGCCGAGGTAATCCGGCAGTTTCTGGCGGTAGAACCGCTGCCACAGAATGGCGGAGAGCAAGCCGATGACGATGCCGGCCAACACGCCGTAGTCGATCACGGCCGGATCGCCGTTCGCGTCGACTTTGCCTTCCAGTACCACCGGTGACATCGCGGTGAAGACACCGTTCATCACCATGTAGCCGACGACGGCGGCGAGGGCGGTCGAGCCGTCCGACTTCTTGGCCCAGCCGATGGCGATGCCCACGGCGAAGATCAGGGGCAACCAGGTGAACACCGCCTGCCCTGCAGCGGAGATGACGGCCGCCGCGGTGCCCAGAGCACTGAATCTGCCGAGGAGGTCGTCCTGGCCCAGCCGCAACAGAATTCCCGCTGCGGGAAGAACCGCGATGGGCAGCATGAGACTGCGCCCGAATCGCTGCAACCCGGCGAGAGATCTGGATTCCTTCTTCGGTTCGGCTTCGGCCGAGTCCGTCTTCTTCGGGGTCATGGCGACCTTCTCTTCGAGGCTGGTCCGGCAAGGGAGTTCTGCTGTTGTGACCGGATGACATCAGGGGTACTGTCCGGTCATTACCAGTTGTAGTTTGGCCAGGTGACGACCACATGTCAACCCGGAGATGTGACCTCGCCGACACCACTGCACACGAGAAGGAAGCGGGAACAGAACATGGCCAAGGCGGACGCGATCGTGAAGGGCCTCGGCGGTGCCGACAACATCGTAGAGATCGAAGCGTGCATCACCCGGCTCCGTACCGAGGTCAAGGACGGGTCGCTGGTGGACGAGGCTGCGCTCAAGGCAGCCGGTGCGCACGGAGTGTTCCACAAGGGGACAGCCGTCCAGGTCATCGTCGGCCCGGAGGCCGACACCCTCGCCGAGGACATCGGCGACATTCTGTGAGCGGGACCTCGACGATCTCCAGTCCCGTTGCCGGTCAGGTTATCTCGCTCGCCGACGTCCCCGACCCGGTCTTCTCTTCGCAGATGGTGGGCTCCGGGGTCGCCGTGCGCCCGGCGGCCGGTAGCGGGCCCGTCGAGGTGCGGTCTCCGATAGCCGGCAAGATCCTCAAACTCCACCCACATGCGTTCGTCGTGTTCACCGACGACAAGGCGGGAGTGCTGGTGCACATCGGCATCGACACCGCGAAGATGAAAGGCGAGGGTTTCGAACTCGTTGCAGCGGAGGGCGATCGGGTTCAGTCCGGCGATCTCGTGATCACCTACGACCCTGCGGCGATCGCGGAGGCCGGATACTCCGACGTGATTCCCGTGGTCCTGATGGACTCCGAGCCCGATGCCGTCACGAGCGCGGCCGTCGGAACCTCGGTGGCACAGGGTGACTCGCTGTTCGTGTTGCCCTGAGCCTAGCGGCGCTGCGTGGTGCGCCGCTCCCCCTGCACCTCCATCGAGAGTTGGTACCGGTCGCACCGGTACCAACTCTCCGTGTGCTCGATCGGCTCGTCGCCGCTGAACGACACTCGGTCGAAGTACAGCACCGGTGCGCCGCGTTTGGTCCCGAGCAGCGTGGAAGTGTCGCTGTCGGCGGCTGTCGCTTTGACGGTCTGCTCGGCTCGATCGATGGTCAGGCCGTAGTGGTTGCGCACGGCCTCGTACACCGACTGACTCAGATCGTGGTCGATCAGCCCGGGAAGGAGTTCGGCCCGGTACCACCCGTCGTCGACACTGACCGGCTCGGCGTCGGCCAGCCGTAGCCGTTTGATGTGGTAAGTCCGATCACCGTCGACCAGGCCCAGAGCACGAATCGTTGCTGCCGAGGGCTTTTCGAGTCGCGCGAACAGGACCACCGTCGTCGGCGTCAGCCCCTGGGCACGCATCTCCTCGGAGAACGACGCCAGGTGCAACCGCGACTGCACGGTACGAGAAGCAACGAACGTCCCTTTCCCACGTACCCGAACCAGATGCCCGTCGTTGACGAGCTGCCCTATCGCCTCGCGTACCGTGATGCGACTGACGCCGTAGTCCTCCATCAACCGACGCTCGCTCGGCATGAGATCCCCCGGCGAAAGCTCCTTGGTGCAGCGGTGCAACAGGATTGCGCGCAGCTGTTCGTGCTTCGGGATCTGACTGTCCCTCAGGTGTACGGGCATCACCACTGCGCCGGCCTTTCGATCACTCGCAGAACCAGCGGTACGGACTGGTCCGGTCCAACCAAAGACTACGTCACGACGGCGATACCGAGGAAGCATTCGCCCGGACTGAGCTCTCCGATGTCTCGAATCCGGTCGCGTTTGTTGCCGACGTGGCGACGGGTTAGCGTCGTGCCATGACGGAGTCGCCGGAGGACAGCGTGGAATTGTCGAATGCGTCGGATTTCCCGGCGCTGTGGCCGGTGTCGACCCGATGGGACGACAACGACCACTACGGTCACGTCAACAACGTCACGTATTACGCGTATTTCGACACCGCCGTCAACGGGTGGCTCATGGAAACGACGGGTGTGGACATCAGGACTCTCCCCGCGATCGGCGTCGTGGCAGAAACCTCGTGCCGCTACCTCTCCGAGCTCAGTTTCCCGGATCGCCTTCAGGTCGGTCTCGCGGTGGAGAAGCTGGGCACTCGCAGTATCGTCTACTCGCTGGCACTGTTTCGCGAAGCCGAGGACGACGCACTGACATTGGCCGCTCGGGGACGGTTCGTTCACGTGTACGTCGACGCGAACTCCCGCCGTCCCGTCCCCATTCCCTCCGAAATCGAAACCGCGGCACGCACTTTGGTGATCGGAACGTCAGTAGACGCCTGAATCTAGAGCCCGATTTCGTCGGCGCGCTGCAGCGCTCGGGTGACGATGTCGTCGATCAGCGTGGTGGTCGGCGCGCCGCCCACGGCGCGGTTGCGTGAATCGGCTTCCATCCGACGCATCACACCTTCGGCAATGATCGACAACTTCCACAGCGCCAGCACTTCCCAGAATCCGGCATCGGCCACATCGCGGCCCGTGTTGTGCGCGTAGGACTCGACCAGCTCCGCCCGGGTAGGGAAACCGGGCAGTGTCGATGCCATGAAAGGACCGGCAACCCCGTCGTCCGCCTGAGGCCAGTAAGCGAGCAGACCACCCAGATCCGCCAACGGGTCTCCGAGCGTGCACAACTCCCAATCGACAACGGCAATTACGTGGCCGTCGTTTCGAGCGGTGATGACGTTGCTCAGATGGAAGTCGCCGTGAACCAGCGTCACCTCGCGCTGCTCGGGGATCTTGGCCGTCAATCGTGCTGCGAGCGAATCGATCCCAGGAACCTCCCGGGTTCGGGAGGAGTCCCACTGCGTGGTCCACCGCGCGATTTGACGCGCAGCGTAGGGCTTGCGGCCGGCGAGGTCGGCAAGACCCGCGGACTCGAGATCGACACGGTGAATGTCGGACAACGCCGCGGTCAGACCGAATCCGACACGTCGACGCTGATCGGGGTCCAACTGTTCGGCAGCCGACACGGAGTCGACGACGACCCCGTCGACAAAACTCATCAGAACCAACGGGACGTCGGAAACGGCTGGATCCTGCGTGATAGCAATCATTTTCGGCACGGGGACCGGCGAATTCTGCAGACCGGAGAGGATCCGGTGTTCGCGCACGACGTCGTGAGCCGACGCCAACAACGTGCCCAGCGGCGGCCGACGAAGGACCCACGCACTGCCGCCTGCGTCGCGAACCGCATACGTGAGGTTGGACTGGCCGTTACCGATGCGCTGAAACGAGAGCGGCGATGTTGCGCCTATCCCCAGCTCCGCGATCCACGTCGACACTGCATCTTCGTCCAAGCCCACCACGCCCATACAAAACCCTCACTTCGTTGTGCGGCACCGTTGCCGACGGACATCACCGGTTCGGGTGATCGTAACGAAGCGGTGCCAACGGATGCCGGTGGCACGAGCACGGACGGTCAGCTGGCGCGACCGAACGCGGAGATCAGCGCCGGAGTAGCAACGGCAGCGGCCGGGACCGAGGCCTCGTGCCGCCTGACGGCGATTTCGTCGATCTCGCCGACGAGCAGTGCGGTCATCGACTCGGGCTCCGCGCACCAGACGGACGAGATGTTGTGCACCTCGGCGGGCGCGAACAGTCCACTGGTGGACAGCGCGTCGATCCATTCGGCCACGGCGTCGGCCGTGGGCTCCGGCATCACCGTGCGGTCCAGCGAGTCCGCTTGGAACTCGTTGCAAAAGAACGCGCGGACCATATCGAGCTGCCCCTGCGACATTGCGGTCATGTTCTTCTCCTTCGAGTTTCCGACTTCCGTTGGTGCCGAGTGCCCGTTCACGAGTTGCAATGAGCCGACAAGACCGTGTTCAGATCGTTACCAACTTTGCCGTAACGGGGGAATACGGTTTTCCGATGCGGCTGAAACTACGCCCTTTTCGACGGTCTCGCCCAGGGTGAACTGGACTATGTGACCATAGTCACATAGATCGGCCCATCCGATCAACGACTTGCAACGAATTCATAGTTCGCATTTCAAAATACTGTGACGGGAAACAAACTCCGCACAAAAGTCCAGGTAGGCGAGGTGCGACACTCGAGAGCAACCACCCGGAGCCGCAGTCGCGTAGCCTCCTCTACACCGCACTGCACCACACACTCCGACCGATCGGTTGGTTGCAGGGTCGAATTCTACTTTCGGCTCGGTTTTTCGTCAGTTAGCGAACCCGAGGAATTTGACAGATTCCCTTCACTGGGTTGCGGCTACAACAAGGAATCGACGCTTATTCGTCGTGATCCGACCGTTACCGCAGATGCTCAGCCGGCTCCCACGATGTTCACACCTCACGCTCAGCCGACTGCGGCAGTCTGGCGTCCATGCGATCACCGAGTCTCGACAGCGGACCGATCCGGTCACCCCGTGGAGCCGGCAACGAGAGCCGTTCGGCGGACAGGAGCGAGCGAGCGCACCGACGGGCGATCCGCACCCGGCTGACGGTGTCGGGCCTCTGTGCGGCGCTCTTGTCGGTACTACTGATGTGGGTGCCGAACATGGCACCGGTGTGGCCCGTCTCCACGAGCCCGGCTGCCGCCCTGGCCTCGCGAGCACTGAGCACGATCGACGTCACCGCCGTGCTGACCGTCCTCGCCGCCCTCACCGTTGTCGCCCTGGTCCGAAAACTGCCTTACGGCATCGGGGTGGTGATTGCCTGCGTCGTCGGCGCGGAAGTGACCACAGCCCTGGTGCGTCACCTCGCGGCGTCGTCGACAACGGCCACCGACCTTCCGAGCGGGCAGCTCGTCGCTGTCACAGCGCTCGTGGGGGCCGCGTCGATGGTGGCATCGGCCACGTGGCGGCCGATGATCCTCGGGCTCGGAACCGTCGCCGCCCTCGCTGTCGGAGCGGCACAACTGGTCGTCGGGTCCGTCTCCCCCGTCGGGATTGTCAGCGCACTGCTGATCACGGGCGTGTGGTGGCCGGCGTGCTCGGTGGTGATGCTCTTCTCACCGGCAGCCGCTGCCCGCGAGGCTCGAAACCCGTTCGATACCGCTGCCCTCGTAGCCCAACGCAGAATGGGACGCTTCCGTTGACACGGAAGCGTCCCATCCGGGCCGAGAAGGCGACCGACTAGAGGGCCTTGAGCTCCTCGGTCACCTCGGACACCGACTTCTTTGCGTCGCCGAACAGCATCGACGTGCCTTCCGCGAAGAACAGTGGGTTCTCGATTCCGGCGAAGCCGGACGACATCGACCGCTTGAGGACGATGACCGACTTCGACTGATCGACGTTGAGAATCGGCATCCCGTGAATCGGGCTCGACGGATCGTTGCGCGCCGCCGGGTTGGTCACGTCGTTCGCTCCGATGACCAACGTGACGTCGGTGCGTGAGAACTCGTCGTTGATGTCGTCCATTTCCTTCATCGCGTCGTACGCGACGTCGGCCTCGGCGAGCAGCACGTTCATATGTCCCGGCATGCGACCGGCTACCGGGTGAATGGCGTACTTGACCTCGACACCCTTGGACTCCAGCAACTTGGCCATGTCCTTGACGGCATGCTGTGCCTGAGCGACGGCAAGGCCGTAGCCGGGCACGACGATGACCTGGTTGGCGTAGGCCATCTGGATCGCTGCGTCTGCCGCCGAGGTCGCCTTGGCGGTTCCCCCGCCTGCACCGGTCGGGCCTGCAGCCGCGTCGCCGCCGCCGAATCCACCTGCGACGATCGCCGGAATGGACCTGTTCATGGCCTTGGCCATGAGGTTGGTCAAGATCGTGCCGGAAGCGCCGACGATCATGCCCGCCACGATCATCGCGGTGTTGTTGAGCGCCAGACCCGCAGCCGCAGCAGACAGACCGGTCAGAGCATTGAGCAGCGAAATGACGACCGGCATGTCCGCGCCGCCGATGGGCAGTACCACCGTGAGACCGAGGATGCCTGCCAGTACGAGAACCGCGACGATCCACCACTGCGACACGCCGCCGCCCGGAGTGGCGTTGATGCCGATGACCACTGCAGCGGCCACAGCGCCGATCAGCAGCAGAGCGTTGAGCGGCTGCTGCAACTTACCGATGGTGATGGGCGAGCCGGGCAGAGTTTCCTGCAGCTTCAAGAAGGCGATGAGCGAGCCCCAGAACGAGATGGAACCGATGATCGCCGCGAAGAGTGAGCCGATGACGATATGCACCGTCGGCGACTCTCCGTGATTGAAGTTCGAGAATCCGGACGTGTCGAGGAACTCGGCCCACGCGATCAGTGCGACCGTGCCACCGCCGACGCCGTTGAACAGAGCCACCAGCTGCGGCATCGCCGTCATCTTCACCCGTCGCGCAGGCGGGATTCCCAGCGCGACGCCGACGACGAGTCCGACGATGATCAGGATCCAGTTACCGGTGTCGCGAATGGATATCAGCGTGGCCACCACGGCGATGAACATGCCGATCGCGGCGATCTGGTTGCCCCGCACGGCTGTCTTCGGTCCGGTCAGACCCATCAGGCCGTAGATGAACATGCCGAAGGCGACGATGTAGAGAATGTTGACGAGATTGTCCATCAGGAGTCAGCACCCTTCGAGGTCTTGGCGGGGACCGGCTTGGACTTGAACATGCCGAGCATGCGGTCGGTGACCACGAAGCCACCGATGACGTTGACGGTTCCGAACACCAGCGCGACGAACAGGATGACCTGCAGTCCGATGGACGGGTCGTGCACCTTTCCGAGGACGACCAACGCGCCCAACACGACGATGCCGTGGATGGCGTTGGTTCCCGACATCAGCGGGGTGTGCAAGGTGTTCGGCACCTTGGAGATCACCGCGAAACCGACGAACCCGGACAACACCAGGATCGCGATGTTCGCGAGAAGCGGGGTGTACATCAGTTCTCCTTCTCACGTGTCACGCAGGCACCGGCGAGCACTTCGTCGGAGAAATCCGGAGCGAGTGCGCCGTCGACCAGCATGAGCTCGAGCAAAGCCGAGATGTTCTTCGAGTACAGCTCGCTGGCGTGCTCGGGCATCGTGGCAGGCAGGTTCAACGGCGAGCAGATGGTGACGTCGTGCTTGACGACGGTCTGGCCGGGCTCGGTGAGTTCGCAGTTTCCGCCGGTCTCACCGGCCAGGTCGACCACGACGCTGCCGGGCTTCATACCCTCGACTGCGGCGGCCGTCACCAGACGCGGTGCGGGACGGCCGGGCACCAACGCCGTGGTGATCACGACGTCGAATCCCTTGATGGCCTCTTCCAGGGCACGCTGCTGCTGGACGCGTTCGTCCTCGGTCAGCTCACGCGCGTAGCCGCCTTCGCCGGCAGCATCGATCCCCAGATCGAGCCACTGCGCGCCGACGGAACGGACCTGGTCGGCTACCTCCGGTCGCACGTCGTAGCCGGTGGGTCGACCACCGAGACGCTTCGCGGTGGCCAGGGCTTGCAGGCCGGCCACACCGACACCGAGAACGAGCACAGTCGCCGGCTTCACCGTTCCGGCGGCGGTGGTCAGCATCGGGAAGAACCTCGTGGACTCCGACGCGGCCAACAGAACGGCCTTGTACCCGGCGACGTTCGCCTGAGAAGACAAGGCGTCCATCACCTGAGCGCGGGAGATACGCGGAATGGCTTCGACCGCGAACGCCTGTACTCCGGCGGCCTTCAGCGCGCCGATGCTGTTCTCGGCATTGCGTGGGGCGAGGAAACCGATGAGCGTCGAGCCCGACTTCAGCCTCGAGATCTCTGCGTCGGTGGGCGGCGCGACCTTGACCACGACCTCCGAGCCCCAGGGATCGCCGATCGTGGCCCCGGCTGCGACATAGAGCTCGTCCGGGATCAGAGCGCCGAGCCCGGCACCCGATTCCACGACGACCTCGACACCCTTGCCCGTGAGCGCGGCAACGATCTTCGGGACCAGAGCGACACGTCGCTCACCTTCCCCCGATTCGCGGACCACACCGACGACCGTCGTGGATCCCGAACCCTTTTCAGTGCTCTGCGATGTATCCAAATCTCCGTCTTCCTGCGTTGAATGGTGCCCACCGATCGGCCAATGGCTCGAAATCTGCGACGAGTGGACGAACCCATGCGACAAGGCACGAGGTTCCTGATAGTAGCCACAGGTAATGGAGCGCGGGTAACCCAGAACACAGTCCGATTCGTTCTGAATCGAGTCCGTTTCGACATTTCGCGACTACAGGGCGAGCAATTGTGATGCACGCCATACAGGTCTATCCGTGATGATCGGACCTTACAGTGGCAATCGTGGAATCTTGCATCTTCTGTGCCATCGTCGCCGGCGACGCACCTGCCCACCGCGTGTTCGAGAACGAGCACACCGTCGCCTTTCTCGATATTCGACCGATCAGCAGGGGCCATGTTCTGGTGGTTCCGCGCGAGCATTCCGCAGACCTGACCTCCACCGGACCGGACACCGCTGCCGAGGTTTTCCGCGTCGGGCACACGCTGGCGCGCGCAGTGCGCGACTCCGATCTCCGCGCCGACGGTGCAAACCTGGTGATCAACGACGGCGTCGCCGCATTCCAAACCGTCTTTCACCTGCATCTGCACGTGGTGCCGCGCTGGGACCGCGACCGACTGAAGTTCGCGGCGGGGTTCGTCACCCGTCGCCTGCGTGAACCCGAACGGGTGGCCGAGGCAATTCGATCCGGAATGGCCAGGGTCGCCGGGGAGCAGACCTCGTGAGGTTGTTCTTGTCTTCGTATCGATTCGGCGGCCATTCCGACGAGTTCGCCCGCCTCACCGGCCCGCCCGCCGATCTCGCGGTCATCGCCAATGCGGCCGATGCCTGGCCCGCCACCGCCCGCGAATCCTCGCTCCGCAGCGAGTTCGGACCCCTGCGCGCGTTGGGATACCGGCCGTCGGAGTTGGATCTGCGCGATTTCGCCGGGAGACCGGCCGCATTCGAGCGCGCCCTGGCAGCGTTCGACGCAGTCTGGGTCCGCGGTGGCAACACGTTCGTGTTGCGCGCTCAGATGGCTCGTTCCGGTGCGGACGAGGTCATCCGTAGGCGCGTGCGGGCCGACACCATCGCCTACGGCGGGTACAGCGCGGGAGCGTGCGTCGCTGCGCCGTCGCTGGCCGGAGTCGAGGATGCCGACGACCCCAACGAGGTACGGCCGATCGCAGGCATCGATCCGGTGTGGAGCGGGCTCGGTCTCGTCGACTTCTCCGTCGTCCCGCATCTCGATTCCGTACTGGACGAGCAGGATGCGGGATGGGCGACGCTGCGCCGTCTGCGACGCGAGGGAATCGAAACTCACGGACTGACCGACAGTCAGGCAATCGTGGTCGACGACTCCGGGACGACAATTCTGGGTGCGTGATCCGTGATCAGCCCAGCCGAGCGAGCGGCGCGAGCCGGTCGAGGGACGACCACGCGAGAGAGCAACGCCGAGCAGTCATTTCGTCGGCATCGAGGACGAGCATGTCGAACAGTCGGCGGGGTACTGCACGCCACGAGTCGGCGATGGCCGCGACGGTCGCGCTCTCGAACATCCCGGATTGCAGCAACGCGTGCACCCACTCGTCGACCTCGCCGCGGTGAATGCGCTCGATGGTGTCGTATTCGACTCCGCCCCCGAGGAATTCGTACGAGAACATCGCCGCCACATAGTTCCAGGAGTCACTTCCGGGATCGATCATCGTGCAGCCTCCTTGTCGACCCGCACCGCATGGGGTGCGAGATGCGCTGCGCTGGACGCTAGCGCTGCGAACTACAACATTGCGTGTCGACGACGCATCGATCTGGTAACGCCTGAGGCTGGTGTTACTGATGTGACTCGGACATTCTCGGAGTCGTCCTCGTTCACGCCCCACTGCGAGTCGTGACAGACTCGAGTGGCGACGGTCACATGTACGACGTGAGGAGAACCGGATGTCGGTGACTACCGATGCAGATGCCCACCTGAGCGAGCTCGAAGCGCTGCTTCCCGCCGGTGCCGTGGTCACCGACCCCGACATCACCGAGGGATACCGACGCGACTGGGCCAAGGACCCCGACGCGGGTACCCCATTGGCCGTGGTCCGCGCGCAGTCCACCGACGACGTCAGAGCCGTCATGCGGTGGGCCACCGAACACGCGGTGGCGGTCGTCCCGCGCGGGGCCGGCTCGGGCCTGTCCGGTGGTGCCACGGCCGTCGACGGCGGGATAGTGCTCACCACCGAGCTGATGCGCGAGATCACCGTCGACCCGGTGACCCGCATAGCCGTCGTACAACCCGGACTGCTCAACGCCGAAGTCAAGAAAGCAGTCGCCGAACACGGCCTGTGGTACCCACCGGATCCGTCGTCGTTCGAGATGTGCTCCATCGGCGGCAATGCGGCCACCAATGCCGGCGGGCTGTGCTGCGTGAAGTACGGCGTCACCACCGACTACGTTCTCGGACTCGAGGTCGTCCTCGCCGACGGTACTGCCGTCCGACTCGGCGGACCACGCCTGAAAGACGTTGCCGGACTGTCCCTTGCGAAGCTCTTCGTGGGATCCGAGGGCACCCTGGGCATCATCACCGAGATCACTCTTCGATTGATCCCGGCCCAACCTCCGGCCAGCACCGTGGTTGCCTCGTTCGCCTCCGTGCACGATGCGACGACTGCCATTCTGGCCATCACCCGTACCCTGCGGCCGTCGATGCTCGAGTTCATGGACCGTCCGTCCATCGGTGCCGTCGAAGATGCCATGAACATGGGACTCGACCGCGAGGCAGCTGCGATGCTCATCGCTCGGTCCGACTCCCCCGGTGCCGATCGAGGGCGAGAGATCGACATCATGGCCGCAGCATGCACCGAGGCCGGCGCCTCGGATGTCTTCACCACCGACGACCCCGACGAGGGTGAGGCCTTCGCTGCGGCACGGCGATTCGCCATTCCGGCGGTCGAACGACTCGGCAGCCTGCTGCTCGAGGATGTCGGTGTTCCGCTCCCTGCCCTCCCGGCTCTCGTCGACGGGATCGCCGAACTGTCGAACAAATACGACGTGTTGGTTGCCGTCATCGCGCACGCGGGAGACGGCAACACCCACCCGCTGATCGTTTTCGATCCCGAGGACGCCGACATGACCCGTCGCGCCAACGTCGCATTCGGAGCCATCATGGATCTGGCAATTTCGTTGGGCGGCACCATCACCGGCGAACACGGCGTAGGGCGCCTCAAGAAGGCCTGGCTGCCCGATCAAGTCGGCGAAGACGTCATGGAACTGACCCGGCGAATCAAGACCGCTCTCGATCCGGCGGGCATCCTGAACCCGGGTGCTGTGCTCTGATTCCTGGGCCCGCCAATCTTCGACTTACGATTCCAGTGATCAGTGTGGTGGAATAGGCGCGGCTCCGGGGGGAGCTGGACATCGGATCCGGGGGCTACATCGTTCATGCGCACATTCTTTTCATCTCACAGCACCAGACTGCTCACGGCGAGTGTCGTGGTCGCACTGCTCGTCTCGGCATGCTCGAGCCCGGTGACAGGGACCCCTGCAGCGCTACCGACAACAATCGCACCTGAGATCGCGGTTCCCATCTCGCCGTACAACGACTGGTTTCGCACCCTCGATCCGTGCGGCTTCGTCGATGGAACAACCATCGCACAATGGGGTGTCCCGATCCACTTCGGGAACGACACCCAGATGGACACCTGCTCGATCGAGTTTGCCGAACCGGTCACCGACGCCAGAATAGAGGGCCTTTCGGTCTCGACCGGAATGGGCGTCGACAGTACCTTCGTAGACCTCGGTGGATTCATGGGTACCGAGCTTCCAGATTCTGTCATGTGTTCGATATCGGTTCGGTTCGACGATCACCAATCCTTCTTCGTCTCCGCCTTCGGTGCGGATTTCGGCCTGTCGTCGCCCGAATTGTTCGGGAACTCGGTGGATGCTCGATTATGTTCTCGCACCCGCGAATTGATCAGAGCATCCGTGCCACTGTTCTCCTCCCAGCCACTTCGATCGGAATCGACACGGTCGGTACAGACAGCTCTCATGTCGAAACAACCCTGCGGCGCAGTACCGGAGCTGTCAAGGACTTATCCGAAGACAACAGCCACCACACTGCGCGAAGGTGATCCCTTCAATTGCCGCATACAGACGGGGGTAAGCGTCAACAAACGCGACGAATCCGGCGAAGTCAACATCGGTTTCAGGCAATTCCCCGAGTCGATGGCAGACGAACCGTTGACCATGTTCGGTGAAGTCGAAATAAATCTTCTCGGCGTAGTGGGACACGAGGAAGAAGAAGACAACGGCTACTGCACAACCCGCGCATTCGTGGGCGTCGGGTCCGGCTATCCAGTCCAGCGACGTACCGAAACCGAGACGTACATCGACGTGATCCAGCTCAGCGGGTTCGGCTGTGAACGCCTACGCATCGCAGCAACGGCCGCAGTTCGTGCCTATCAGAACGGCTGACGTCAGGTCGTGAACCCGTCCGCCACCGTCAGAACCTCGTCGAGGATTTCCAGTCCCTGACGAATCTCGTCCTCGGTCGTCGTCAGTGGCGGTGCGATCTGCAGACGGTTGCCTGCGACGAAGGGCCACAGACCCCGTGACTTCGCCGCGGCGGTGACGGTGCCCATCGCCGCCGCATCCTTGCCCGACGCGGCGAAGGGCACCAGCGGCTCCCGCGTCGTGCCGTCCTTGACCAGCTCGACGGCCCAGAAGAATCCCTTGCCGCGCACCTCGCCCACGCTGGGATGAGATTCGGCCAGCTTGGACAGGCCCGCACCGAGTACGTCCTCGCCGACGTGACGCACGTGCGGAAGGATCTTGTCGCGCTCGAACACTCCGATGGATGCCACACCCGCGGCACACCCGAGGACGTGACCGGAGTAGGTCAAGCCGCCCGGATACGGCTTGTGGTCGAACTGCGAGGCGATCTTCTCCGAGATCACGACCCCGCCGAGGGGCACGTATCCGGAGTTGACGCCCTTGGCGAAGGTGATCAGATCCGGTGTCACATCCCAGGCCTGGCACGCGAACCATTCGCCGATTCGCCCGAACCCGACCATCACTTCGTCGGCGATGTAGACGATCCCGTACTTGTCGCACAGTGCCCGAACGCCGGCCAGATATCCGGGCGGCGGGATCAGCACACCGTTGGTACCGATGACCGATTCCAGGATCAGTCCGGCGATGTTCTGCGCGCCTTCGAGCACGATGACCTGTTCGAGGTGTGCCAGCGCTGCCGCTGTCTCGTCCTCGGGAGTCGTTGTGCCCCAGGGCGACCGGTACGGGTACGGCCCGAAGAAGCGTACGACGTCGACGTTGGTCGGCTCGGTACCCCATCGCCGCGGCTCGCCGGTGAGACCGATAGCGACTCCGGTTCCGCCGTGGTACGAGCGGTAGGCGGCAAGCATCTTCGTGCGTCCGGTGTGCTGGCGCGCCAGCCTCACCGCATGCTCGACGGCTTCGGCACCGCCCGTCGTGAAGAACACCCGGTTCAGATCACCCGGAGCGCGTTCGGCGATCAGAGCAGCGAGTTCACTGCGCTTGTTGTTGGCCACGGTCGGAGAGATGGTCGTCAGAACCTGGGCTTGTTCGACGATGGCGGCCACCACGTCGGGGTGTTGATGCCCGAGATTGACGTTGACCAACTGGGACGAGAAGTCCAGGTACCGATTGCCCTTGTCGTCCCAGAACCACGACCCCTCGGCACCCTCGACGGTGATCGGGTTCAGTTCGGCCTGCGCCGACCAGGAGTAGAACACGTGATCCATCTACTTGCCGCCTTCCTCCAGTGTGACCTCCATCGGAGCGTACGACTCTCCGGTGACGTCCACACCGTCGGCCTTCAACAAATCAAGCGCCTCCGTGACGTACTCGTTGGTGTACGCCTCCGCGTCGGGATCGGCGGTGAGCACCGTCGAACCCTCGGCGTTCTTCGTGGTCTTCGCGATGTCCACGGTTTGCTGCCAGGCGGCCTCGTCGATCATCCCGATGCCGTTACCCGACGGCCAGATCAATTTGTTGACTTCGTTGACCTGCCAGAGCTGATGGCTCGCGCCGAGTGTGGACCCCGCAGCGACGGTGATGTCGCGGCACTTCTCGACGTTGTCTCGGCAGAAGATCCAGCCCTTCATTGATGCCGCCAGGAATTTGACGGTCTGATCCTGGTACGCCTCGTCGGAAAGCTTGTCGGTATTGGCCCAGATTGCGTCCTGCAGCATCGCGACACCGTCGTCGTTCCAGTTCAGCGACGTGAAATCATCTGCGGTGTAGAGCGCACCCGTTGCGGGGTTCACGGTTTCGAGCAGCTGCGCGTACTCGTTGTACGACATCGCTTGTGCCGCAGCGATATCGCCGGACAACAGACCGTTCATGTCGAACTGCTGCTGCACCAGCGTCACGTCGGACGGACTCACGCCCGCCTTGGTCATGCCTGCGAACAACTCGAATTCGTTGCCGTAGCCCCAGTTTCCGACGGTCTTGCCGCGAAGGTCGGCGGGTGACGCGATGTTCTGATCCTGGAACGAGACCTGCAAGGTGCCCGACTTCTGATAGATCTGCGCCACGTCGGTGATGCCGGCCCCTGCCTCGCGCGACGCGAGCGCTTTCGGCACCCACGCGACGGCGTAATCGGCCTGCCCCTGCGCCAGCACGGTCTGCGGAACGATATCCGTTCCGCCGTCGAGGATCTCGACGTTCAGGCCCTGCTCGGCGTAGAAACCCTGATCGACGGCCGCGAGGTAGCCCGCGAACTGACCCTGCTTGAACCACTGCAATTGCAGCTTGATCGTGGTGCTTCCGTCGGCACCGGTATCGGTGTCGGTCGTGGTGGTGCTGCAGGCCGAGGCAACCACAGCCAGCGCCATGGCGACGACGACAAGGGGTCGGGGGATTCGAGTGATCTTCACGTTCGACTTCTCCTAGGTACGACGCCGGGACACGAGCTTCTCCAGCAACAGGACAACCAGAAAGAACAGCAACCCGACTGCAATGGCACCCATTACGTAGGCCCACGCCCGGGGATAGGCCGTATTCGCCGCGGCGGACGTGATCCGCGACCCCAAACCGTTCTGCAATCCACCGAAGTACTCGCAGATGATGGCAGCAATGACAGCATTCGGAGCAGCAACCCGCAACCCGGTGAAGATGTGTGGCACCGCGGACGGGAGACGAACGATCCGCGTGAACTGCCAGCCGCCGACCGCGTACGACGTCATCAAGTCGTGGTGTACCGGCGATACCTGACGCAGTCCTTTTGCGGCACTGACGAATACCGGAAAGAACACGACGATGGTCACCACGAGGCGGCGCGGTAGATCGGTCGTCGAGGAGAACATCGAGTTGAACACCGGAGCGAGGGCCACGATGGGAACCGCTGCCGCACCCGCCGCCAACGGGGTCAGGAGCTCATCGACGATCCGCAGGCGAACGGCCACCACCGCTGCGAGAAGACCGAGAACAGATCCTGCGACCAGTCCGATCAGAGCATTGGTTCCGGTTGCCACACTTGCCGATCCGATGTTCGCGGCGTTGCGCGCGAACTGTTCGGCAATCGCACTGGGTGACGGCAGCAGGAACGACGGTACCCCGGCGGCGACGGTCAGCAGCTGCCACAATCCGAGCACGACAACGCCGAACACCACCGGCGGAAGCCAGAGTTTCATCGGAGATCCGCACCGCGGATCATGCGCCCGTGCAGCGCATCCCGAACCGAGGTGATGGCGGCGAAGAATTCCGTCGATTGACGCGGGTCCCCGTCGGAGCCGAAGGTGTCGATCCTGAGTGTGTCCACGATCCTCCCCGGCCGGGGAGACATCACGACCACTCGATCGGACAGATACACCGCTTCGGGAATGGAGTGGGTCACGAACACCACTGCTGCGCTCGACTCCTCGGCTATGCGCAACAAGTCGTTCTGCATCTTCTCGCGTGTCATCTCGTCGAGTGCGCCGAACGGTTCGTCCATCAGCAACAGTCCCGGTGTTCGGGCCAGTGCACGAGCGATCGCGACGCGTTGCTGCATGCCCCCGGACAACTGGCTGGGAAAGCTGTCGGCGAAATCGGTGAGTCCCACGAGGTCGAGCAGTTCACGTACCCGTTCGGCCCGTTCTCGTTTGGACACCTTGTGCAGCTCGAGCGGCAGTGCAACGTTCGACTGCACCGTTCTCCACTCGAGCAGTCCTGCCTGTTGAAATGCGATGCCGTACTTCTGTTCGACGCGAGCTTGCCGCGCCGTCAGACCGAACACCGACACCGCACCGGAGGTGGGTTGCTCGAGATCTGCGATGACGCGAAGCAGCGTCGACTTGCCGCAGCCGGAAGGTCCGATCA
This sequence comes from Rhodococcus sp. NPDC077669, assembly GCF_040686915.1. NCBI lineage: Bacteria > Bacillati > Actinomycetota > Actinomycetes > Mycobacteriales > Nocardiaceae > Rhodococcus > Rhodococcus sp. NPDC077669. The sequence goes on from NZ_JBFBMD010000019.1 coordinate 65,149, forward strand.
GGGAGACGAATTCGCCGGGAGCGATGGACAGCGACACATTCTCCAGCGCCGTCACTCCCCCGTCGAACGTCTTACCGACGCTCTCGACGTGGACGGCATACACGGTCATGAATCCGCCCTTCGTGCAGGAGTACGGCCTGCGTATCGACCGAGCGCGATATCGAGCAGGGCCACCAATCCGGTGACCACGAGTCCGAGCACCGCTGCACCCAGGACAGCTGCGTACAGACGAGACGCATCGCCCGTCGCCTGTTGCGAAAACACGATGATCTGCTCGCCGATACCGCCGGTGGTTCCGGTCGAGATCTCGGCAACGACTGCACCGATCACAGCGGCAGCAGCAGCCAGCCGCAGAGACGGTATCAGGTGCGGCACCGAGGCCGGGAGCCGTAGCCGCAGAAGAGTGGTCCACCATCCGGCTGCGTAACTGTGCATCAGATCCAGGGACGCCCGGTCGGGTGCACGTAGCCCGCGCAACATCCCTACCGCCACCGGGAAGAACGCGAGATACGACGCGATGACGGTGATGCTCATCCACGGCTGCCAGGCATACCCGCCGATGGCGATCTTCCCGCCCCAGCCGGCGACGAGCGGTGCCAGCGCAATCAGCGGCACCGTCTGCGAGACGATCACGTAGGGCAAGACGGACCGCTCCACCCACACGAATCGTTGCATCGCGACAGCCAGCACCAGTCCGACGACGGCACCCAGCGCGAACCCGAGTACCGCGAGCCCGAACGTGAACAGTCCGCTGGACACGATCGCAGCGCCGACACTGCGCGCCCCGGCGACGTTCACTTCCGGCTCGGTCAGCGCCGCCAATACCGACCACACATGCGGCAGAGCGCCGTCGTCGGTGCGCGGCAACACCCGCACGCCACCGACACTGACGCCGTTTTCGGGGACCAGCAATTTCACCAGCTCCCACAACACCAGCAACAGCACGACCGCCGCTACTGCCATGGCCGGACGACGAAGCCCTCGCGCCGAGCGGGCAGGACTCGGTGTCACCACCGCCGCCTGATCGAGAACACCCGTCACGACGTAGCCGTCACAGATGTGCGAATCTGCGGAATGATGCTCTCTCCGTACGCTTCCAGCGTCGCCGCTTTGGCATCGTGCTGGAGGTAGACCGAGAACTGGTCGACGCCGAGTGTCTCCAGCTCTTTCAGCTTGGCGATGTGATCGGCCGGGGTGCCCAGTAGGCAGAACCTGTCGATCACCTCGTCCGGAACGAATTCTGCGTGCGAGTTTCCGGCTCGACCGTGCTCGTTGTAGTCGTACCCTTTGCGCGCCGCGATGTAGTCGGTGAGTGCCTGCGGAACACCGCCGCCGTCACCGCCGTAGCGTGCGACGATATCGGCGACGTGATTGCCGACCATTCCACCGAACCAACGACATTGGTCGCGGGCATGTTCGAGACCGGCCTCGGTACCGTCGGTGACGTAGGCGGGAGCTGCCACGCAGATCGAGATCGAATCCGGATCTCGGCCCGCCTGCTCGGCCGCCGCGCGCACTCGGCCGATCGTCCACGCAGCAATGTCCGGATCTGCCAATTGCAGAATGAATCCGTCCGCTACCTGCCCGGTGAGCTCGAGGGCTTTCGGTCCGTACGCCGCGACCCACACCTCCAGCGTCGAGTGCTCCGCCCACGGAAACTGCACCGTCGTGTCACCCACCCGAGCGCTACGCCCGTTGGCCAAACTTCGGATCACCTCGATCGAGTCCCGAAGCGAGGCAAGTGTTGTCGGCTTCCCTCCGAGGGCGCGGACCGCGGAGTCACCCCGACCGATGCCGCAGACGGTTCGATTGCCGAACATGTCGTTGAGTGTCGCGAACGTCGACGCCGTCACGGTCCAATCGCGGGTAGCCGGATTGGTGACCATCGGACCCACGGTCACACGCCTGGTCGCGGCCAGAATCTGACTGTAGATGACGTACGGTTCCTGCCACAGCAGATGCGAATCGAACGTCCATACGTGCGAAAACCCATGCGTCTCGGCCTGTCTGGCCAGATCGATCACCCGCGACGCCGGCGGATTGCACTGCAGCACCACCCCGATGTCCATGCTCAGATCAGATTCTGTGACAGGTCGCGGCGAACGAAGCGGCCGTGTCCCGCGGTGCCGGAATAGGATCCACTGTCGACGATGACGCGCCCGCGAGACATCACGGTGTCCACGTGGCCGTCGATCTCGAAACCCTCGAACGCCGAGTAGTCCATGTTCATGTGGTGAGTCTTCTCGACCCCGATGCTGGTGTGCCCGTTCGGGTCGTAGATCACGATGTCGGCATCTGCTCCCGGGCTGATGACGCCCTTTCTCGGATACATACCGAACATCCGGGCCGGGGTGGTGCAACAGACGTCGACCCACTTCTCGAGGGTGATCTTGCCGCTCTTGACCCCCTGGAACATCAAGTCGATGCGATGTTCCACCGAACCGATTCCGTTGGGAATCTTGGAGAAATCGCCGATTCCCATTTCTTTCTGGTCCTTCATGCAGAACGGGCAATGGTCGGTACTGACGGTTGCCACGTCACCGGTGCGCAGGTAGCGCCACAGTTCGTCCTGATGGCCCTCGGCCCGCGACCGCAGGGGCGTCGAGCAGACCCATTTGGCCCCCTCGAAGCCGGGTGCACCGAGTTGTTCTTCGAGCGAGAGATAGAGGTACTGCGGACACGTCTCGGCAAACACGTTCTGCCCGTTGCCCCGAGCCTGCGCAATCTGTTCGAGAGCCTGCTTTGCCGATACGTGCACGACGTACAGCGGCGCTCCGGTGACGTCGGCCAGCATGATCGCTCGATGCGTCGCCTCTTCCTCCAGCTGCCACGGACGCGATGTCCCGTGGAAGTACGGGGCCGTGTCGCCGCGTGCGATGGACTGGGCCACGAGGACATCGATGGCAATCCCGTTCTCCGCGTGCATCATCAACAGCGCACCCGTTTCCGCCGCCGACTGCATGGCTCGCAGGATCTTGCCGTCGTCGGAGTAGAAGACCCCCGGGTACGCCATGAAGAGTTTGAAGCTGGTGACACCCTCGGAGACCAACTCGCTCATGGCTTTCAGCGAATCATCGGTGACGTCGCCGATGATCTGATGAAACCCGTAATCGATCGCGCACCGACCGGCGGCCTTGTCGTGCCACTGCGCCAGAGTGTCCTGGACGCGTTGGCCGGGAGTCTGGATGGCGAAATCCACGATGGTCGTCGTACCACCCCACGCCGCTGCGCGCGTCCCGGTTTCGAAGGTATCGGAGGCGAACGTGCCACCGAACGGCATCTCCATGTGCGTGTGTCCGTCCACGCCGCCCGGAATCACGTACTTCCCGGTGGCATCGATGACGACGTCCGCCGATGTCCTCAGATCTGCGGCAAAGGACACCGAGCCGGGTGCCAGCACTGCGACGATGGTCTCACCGTCGATGAGCACATCCAGTTCCTGTGCGCCGGTGGTGGATACGACAGTGCCGCCGTGCACGAAGGTGGTGGCCATCAGGGTTGCACCAGTGGGCCGTAGGCGTCGGGTCTACGGTCGCGGTAGAACGCCCATCGGTCGCGAACCACTTTGATCAGGTCCATGTCCAGGTCCCGAACGACGATCTCGGACTCCGAATCCGACGCCACCTCGCCGACGAATTTGCCCTCGGGATCGACGAAATAGCTGGTGCCGTAGAAATCGTCGTCGCCGTACTCGGATTCGATTCCGACGCGGTTGATCGCACCGACGTAGTACTCGTTCGCGACGGCCGAGGCCGGCTGCTCGAGTTTCCACAGATAATTCGACAGACCCCGTGAGGTTGCCGAGGGATTGAAGACGATCTCGGCACCGGCAAGTCCGAGAGCACGCCAGCCTTCGGGAAAATGCCGGTCGTAACAGATGTAGACGCCGATGCGGCCGACGGCGGTATCGAACACCGGCCACCCCAGGTTGCCGGGACGGAAATAGAACTTCTCCCAGAATCCGTTGACGTGGGGAATGTGATGCTTGCGGTATTTACCGAGATACGTGCCGTCGGCGTCGACCACAGCAGCGGTGTTGTAGAGCAACCCGGGCTGCTCCTGCTCGTAGACGGGCAGGATCATGACGATCCCGAGCTCTTTCGCCAACGCCGCGAACCGGTCGACCGTCGGGCCCGGTACGGATTCGGCGTACTCGTAGAATTTCGCATCCTGAAGCTGGCAGAAGTACGGACCGTAGAAAAGCTCCTGAAAGCAGACAACTTTCGCGCCCTGCTCGGCGGCTGACCGAGCGAACCCCTCGTGTGCCTCGATCATCGATTCTTTGTCACCGGTCCACGTGCTCTGGACCAACGCAGCTCGAACTGTGGACATCATCGGCACTCCATCTCTCGCTGGCTTGCACCCTCAAGGTATTTTGCGCCGTGTTACGGGATCGTTCGTCCGGTTTCGTATGTATTAATCGTGCACAGTTCTCGGCGAACTCACGAGTTCGAGTTGGGCAACAACGCGCGGACGGCATCGATGGTGTCCGCGGTGGCAAGGTTCTTGTCCGGTCGGTATCGCAACACTCGGGCGAAACGCAGCGCCACCCCGCCCGGATAGCGCGAGCTGACCTGCACTCCGTCGAGTTCGATTTCGACTATCAACTCGGGCCGCAGGTACACGGTGTGCTGATCTCGCTCGCGTTCGTGCTTCGGGAATTCCTCCGTCTGCCACTGCAGCAGCACATCGGTCAGGCCTTTGAACGTCTTGCCGACCATGATCGGTTCACCGCCGTCGGGATCGCGGGCCCCCAGATGCAGGTTGGACAGAAAGCCCGTCCGTCGGCCGTATCCCCACTCCGCGCCGAGAACAACGAGATCGAGAGTGTGTTCGGGTTTGACCTTCTGCCAACTCTTTCCGCGCCGGCCTGCCGCATACGGGGCGCTCAGGGCCTTGAGCATGACTCCCTCGTGCCCGGCATCGAGCGCAGCATCGAAGTGGGCAGCCGCCCCGTCGGCGTCGGGCCGTACGGCACTCGGAATCCGATGGCCCGGTGCCACCTTGTCGAGCGCTGCGAGACGCTCTTCGAGTGGAGCGTCGAGCAGATCGACGCCGTCGAGATGCAGACAGTCGAAGAAATAGGGCTGCAGCAGCAACTCGTGCGCGCTCTCGGCACCGAACCGGCTCATCGTCTCCTGGAACGGACGCGGTCTGCCGCTGTCGTCCAGTGCGAGTGTTTCGCCATCGAGGACCACCGACTCGCAGGGAAGTGCACGGACCAGTTCCACCAGCTCGGGCACACCGGCGGTGATATCGCGCAGGGTGCGCGTGTAGATGCTCACGTCGGATCCCGAGCGATGCACCTGAATTCGGGCACCGTCCAGCTTGTACTCGACCGTCACGTCCCCCGCCAGCTGCTCCCAGGCACCCCGAAGAGACTCCGCCGGCGACGCCAGCATCGGGCGAACCGGCCGACCGACTTCGAGTCGAAAGGCGTTCAATGCCTCGACACCACCGGTCATGGCGGCGACGGCAGTGGCAGACAATCGACCGGACAGCATGAACGCCCGCCGCACCGACGCCTGCGGCAGAGCTGTGGCAGCCGCGACAGCGTCGACCATGATGCCCTCGAGCGCACCTTGCCTCAGCTCGCCCGTGACCAACCTGATGACGAACGCACGCTCGTCGGCCGTGGTCCGCGAGAACAAGTCCAGCAGCAGGGCCGAACGTCGCGCAGCCGAACCAGCGCCCGACGTCGCCGCCACCTCGGACAACTTCTCGTCCACCTCGGCAACGGTCAGCGTCGACACCGATGCGGACGGGACATCCAGATCTGCGAGTGTGCGCCAGCCGACCCCGATCCGTCCCTGCGGCAATTCGCCCGACAACCACGACACCGCCGGTTCGATGTCACCCGCCTGTGCCTCGGACAGCACAGCACCGAGCTCCTCGATCTTGACCTTGCGCGAACGGGTCGCGGCCACGGCCCGAGAGGTTTCGACAATCCTGGACATCAGCACTCATCGAACATAACCGCACCCACCGACTGGCCTACCCAACCGGGTCATTCCGCAGGCTCCACTCCTGCCTGACATTCAATTGTTACCGCTGTGACTCCAGCGGCCGGTGTTCTTGCTGTTACGTTCGATGCATGCCTGTGACGTCCCGAGCAGGAGTGAAGCCTGCGGAACGACCCGGCGGCGGGCCGGCGACGGGTCAGCTGAATCCCACCACCCGGTCGCCCCAGGCAGCGCGCATGTCTCCGTCGGGATCGTCGACGAGCGTGTCGGACGTATCGATCACCAGAGTCCATCGATTCTTCTCGGTGTACGGGGCCCAGTGCTTGGACGCATCCAGCGCGGCCGGTACTCCGTACCGCGCGAAGGCCAGCCACCGCCGCTGCATCCGGGCCGACACCGCCATCGCCGGTTTCCGACCCCCCAGCCAGAAGGTGGGATCTCGGTTGAGAGTTCCGAAATTGCCGAACACGTACGGCAGTTCGGTCGCGTGGCCGGCCCCTACTCGCGCGGCCTTGAGCATCGGCGTCGCGTGATCGAAACGGTACATCCAGGTCGGCGAATGCCTACTGTGCCCGTCGGCGATCCACAGACTCGGCATGACGAAGCCTGCGTCACGCGAGATGGCCTGAGCCCCAGCAGGTTTGTTCCTGTCCGGGTAGGCGGCCATGATTTCTGCGATGCGCGAGGCGGGCATGTCCGCGTGATCGTGCGCGATGGCCCGGAACATCTCCGAGACGGTGTCGGATGTGATCGGCATCAACGGGGACTTCATGAACCGGAAGATCGAGGGCTCGTCGTGATTGGTGCCGATGATCAACGGAATTCTGTGCGACAGACCTTTCTGGAAGGCCGCGACCGGATAGCGGGGCACGATGTCTCCGTCGACGACGGGCGAAAGCCCCAGTGTCCCAGGCACTGTGGTCGGAATCTCGTAGCAGAGGGTGTCCCCCGCGGTGACCAGTCTGCTGAAGTGCATCTCGAGCAACTCGCCGACGTCCTCGCGGTCGACCCCCACGAGCTCGAGGAACCGGGCGGCCACCGCAGCGCCGCGTTCGGGACCGTACACGGACGTGGCCGGGGCACTTTGCACGATCGCTCGATGGAAGAGCCCCTCGGCCTTGGGCGAGGTCATCAGAGTGGTGACCGACGCGCCCCCGGAGGACTCGCCGAAGACGGTGATCTCGTCGGGGTCCCCACCGAAGGCGGAGATGCACTCCCGGACCCAGTGCAGCGCCGCAATCTGGTCGCGCAAGCCGAGATTGGTCTCGAAGACGTGTTCGTCGGTGGAGAAGGACGACAGATCGAGAAAGCCGAATGCGCCGAGACGAAAGTTGATCGAGACCACGACCACGTCGCCGTTCTCGCTCAGATGTCGCCCGTCGTACACCTGTTGCGCGGACGAACCGAGCGAATACGCGCCGCCGTGGATCCACACCAGCACCGGACGCAGTTCGCCGTCCGGCCGTGGTGCCCACACGTTGAGCGACAGGCAATCCTCGGAGATCGACAACGACGGATCGATTGGGACCGGGCTGTCGCGGCCCTGCGGTGCCATCGCACCGAAGTGCAGACCGTCGAGCACGCCGTTCCACGGCTGCAGGGGACGCGGTGCTCGAAACCGCAACTCACCCACCGGCGGCGTCGCGTACGGAATACCCCTCCAGGCGACTGTCGGCGATGCGTCGGCCGCAACCGGGTAGCCGAGAACGTCGCCGTACGGCGTGCTCACACGCACGGTGGAGTCGGACGTGGTGTCGTCCATCGCACCTCCCTTCGGGTCGTTGCTCAACGTACCAACTCCATCCCCGACGCCGGCCCGCTCGAAACCCCCGGCAGCGCTCCCATCGAACCGAGGAACGAGTCATGAAGAGAATTGGATCCGCCCTGGCGGCGGTCGTCGGAGTGTGTCTGTTGTCCGCCTGCGGTTCGAGCGGCGGAGGTGACGGACCCATGGCGACGGTCATCACCGACCGCCCCCAGCCGATCACCGCGGTTCCGACCACCGACCGTGGCCTGCCGTCGAGCAGTGTGCCTGCCACGCCGTCCTCCACGACACCGTCCTCCACGACACCGTCCAGCACCACGAAGACCACGCCGAATGCGGGTGCCCAGCAAGCGAACCCGACGCAATACGCGGGCAAGGCTCCGGGCTGGTACTACTTCACGAGCCCCAGCGGCAAGTTCGAGTGCGGTATAGCCGTACAAGAGACGTCGATCGCCGGTTGCCACGGCTCGCTGCCCGACTCGGCCCCCGAGGTGACCGACAGTGCATCCTCCGACCGGGTGAAACCCAATTCCGTGCAGATCATCGCCGGCTCCCCGGCGAAGTTCGAGAGCCTGGGCGATCCCAAGTTCCACCGATTCGACGGACCCGCGGCGGCACTCCCGTACGGCGAAGAACTCACCGTCGCGGGTAGCGGATCCACCAACGGGCTTCGATGCAGCGTCGACGAGCAGACCGGAGTCACCTGCACCGATCAGGTCGGCCACGGATTCACCGTCTCGGACGACGATTTCGACCTTCGCTGACGGCGTCGTTCGCGCGGCGAAAGACCAGGCGTAATGTCCCAGGACGGTACGACAATCCCTGCCGTACGGTCTCCCCAGCGGCCGGCGCCCGCGCGCGGCCAGAAGGTGCATCACACATGAATCAGACCTCGGACCGTCACACAGCGAAGGTCATCGGCGTCAGCGTCGCCGCCGCTGTAGGCGGCTTCCTGTTCGGCTTCGACAGTTCGGTCATCAACGGAGCTGTCGATTCGATCGAAGACCACTTCTCTCTCGGCTCGTTCACCACCGGCTTCGTGGTTGCGATCGCCCTGATCGGCTGCGCGATCGGTGCCTGGTTCGCCGGTAGCCTCGCCGATCGCTGGGGCCGCAAGAAGGTGATGCTGCTCGGCTCGGCTCTGTTCGTCATTTCCTCGGTCGGCTCCGGGCTCGCGTTCAGCGTTCCCGATCTCATGCTCTGGCGTGTGCTCGGCGGTCTCGGCATCGGTATCGCGTCGGTCATCGCACCGGCCTACATCGCCGAAATCGCGCCCGCCAAATGGCGTGGCGCGCTGGCCTCGCTGCAGCAATTGGCGATCACCATCGGTATCTTCGCTGCCCTGCTGTCCGACGCCCTTCTCGCAGGTGCGGCCGACGGAGCCTCCAACGACCTGTGGTTCGGTGTCGAAGCGTGGCGCTGGATGTTCCTCGTCGGTGTGGTCCCCGCTCTGGTCTACGGAATCCTGGCTACCCTGATCCCGGAGTCACCCCGCTACCTGGTGGGTCAGCATCTGGACGAGGAAGCCGCCGCGGTTCTGGCGAACATCACCGGCGAGCTGCATCCCGACGAGCGAGTGCACGAGATCAGGCTGACGCTGCGCAAGGAGGCCCGATCGTCGTTCGCCGACATCCGTGGCCCCAAGTTCGGTCTGCAGCCGATCGTCTGGGTGGGCATCACGATGGCCGTCCTGCAACAGCTGGTCGGCATCAATGCGATCTTCTACTACTCGACGACGCTGTGGCGGTCGGTCGGGTTCACCGAGGACCAGTCGTTCACCACCTCGGTCATCACCGCGGTCATCAACGTGGCCATGACGTTCGTGGCGATTCTGTTCGTCGATCGCATCGGCAGGCGCAAGCTGCTGATGGCGGGGTCCATCGGAATGTTCGTCGGACTCGTCATGGCATCCGTCGCCTTCTCGCAGGCGACCGGCAGCGGCGACGAGGTCAGTCTGCCGTCGCCGTGGGGTGCGATCGCGTTGGTCGGGGCGAATCTGTTCGTCATCTTTTTCGCATCGACCTGGGGGCCGATCATGTGGGTCATGCTCGGCGAGATGTTCCCCAACCGGATGCGCGCCATGGCTCTGGGTATCGGTACGGCTGCGAATTGGATCGCCAACTTCGCTGTCACGCTTGCCTTCCCACCACTGACGTCGTCCGTCGGATTGTGGGTCATCTACGCCGGCTTCGCGCTCTTCGCTGCGCTGTCGTTCCTCTTCGTCAAGTCCAACATCCGTGAGACCAAGGGCATGGAGCTCGAGGACATGCTGGGCTAGACCCAGGCCGAGGTGAAGGGGCAGTAACACCGGCACATCGTGACCGGTGTTACTGTCACTGACGTTCTGACACGGGGTGTGTCCGCCGATGCGGATGCTGAGATCAAACCCGCCGAACCTGATGCAGGTAATACTGACGAAGGGATGTCAAGGCGATGACGCCTGTTGTATCTGCGGACCCGGTCCGCTTCACCACTCGACTCTGGGACGCATCCGCGCACATCAGACGCGCGATCGACGATCTCGAATTTCTCTGCCTACTCGGTGCGGGAACCCTTCCACTCGACGCGTTCCGTCGATATCTGGAACAGGATTCGCTGTATCTGGGTGGCTACGTGAAGTCGCTCTCCCTGCTGGCAGCGCACGCGCCGACACCGGTGGCCGGAGCCTTCTGGGCCGGCGCTGCAGCGAGTGCGATGGACGAGGCCGCCTCGCACGAGGCCATGCTCACCGGAGACGTTCTCCCGCCCTCCGCCGAGACGCCGACGCCTTCACCGGCATGCCTCGGCTACACCTCCTATCTGACGGCCGTCGCCGCGACCGAGCCGTATCCCGTTGCGGCGGCAGCTGTTCTGCCGTGCTTCTGGATCTACGCCGACGTCGGCCGCTCGCTCGCCGGAGCGGCGAAAGCCGTGCTGGCACGCGATCCCGGTCATCCCTACGCACAGTGGGTGGCCAACTACGACGCACCCGAATTCCATGCCATCGTCGATGCCGCCAAGGGCTTCGTCGACGACGCGGCCGACTCTGCGACGGAACTGCAGCGTGAGCAGATGATCGACGCCTTCGTCGTTGCGTCGAGGTACGAATTGATGTTCTGGGACAGCGCATTACACCCCACTCCGTGGCCATCGACCGAGAGCGCGGTGCACGCATGAGAACGTCTCGATCGCTCACGGTGATGGTGGCGACAGTCCTCGCAACCACGGTGATGGCCGGCTGCTCGCAGTCGACGGATTCCGACACCATCCGTTTCGCCCTCGACTGGACTCCCAACACCAATCACACCGGCCTCTACGTCGCCCTTCAGGAGGGCTACTTCGCCGACGCCGGGCTAGATGTGGAGGTACTGCCGTACAACAACACGGCCGCGGACACGCTCGTCGATGCAGGCAACGCCGAATTCGGTATCAGCACCCAGAGTTCGACGGTCTTCGCGAGATCCGCCGGCGCCCGGACCGTGTCCGTCCTCGCACCACTGCAGCACTGGGCCACCGGCATCGGAGTGCGTGCGGATCGGGACGACATCGCGAGCCCACGCGCACTCGACGGCAAGGTCTACGCCGGTTTCGGTGAATCCGGCGAGCAGGCCGGGCTCCGGCAGGTCATCGAGAACGACGGTGGCACAGGCGAATACGAGACCGTCGTACTCGGCACATCGGCCTACGAGGCGGTGTACTCCGGCACTGCGGACTTCACCGTGTCCTACCTCGCGTGGGAGGGCATCGAGGCAGAGCACAGCGGAACGCCGATGAAGTACTTCGACTACACCGATTACGGGTTCCCCGACGCTTACGCCATCACCATCAGCGGGAACGAGCCGTGGCTGGCTGCGCATCCGGACGAGGCGAAGAAGTTCGTGCAGGCGCTGCAGCGTGGCTACCAACTCGCAGCGGACGATCCGGACAGGGCGGCTCAGGATCTGATCGACGCCAATCCCGGCACGTTCACCGACGAGTCGTTGGTGTTCGAGAGTCAGAAGATGCTCGCAGAGAAGTACATGAAGGATTCCGCGGGCGAGGTCGGACGACAGAGCATCGACACGTGGACCGCGTACTCGAAGTTTCTCTACGACAGCGGGGTACTCACCGATCAGAACGGTGCACCGCTGAGCGCCGAACCGGACTGGTCCACCTATTTCACCGATGACTACCTCGGCGATCGATGAGCCGGTGACCGCCGAGCGAGAAACGTTCTCGCTCAGCGGTGTCCGAGCTTCGTTGCGGTGGGCATGGCCCGCGGTGACCGTCGTCGTCCTGTCGATCGCGGTGTGGCAGATCTATGTCGAGGTCAGCGGCATCAGGCCACAGGTACTGCCCTCCCCCGGCCGCGTTCTCACGCAGGGCTGGGCCCAACGCGAGGCGATTGCCGAGAATGCCGCAGCGACACTGCAGGTGACACTCGTCGGGTTCGCGGTCTCTCTCGTGCTGGCCTGGCTGCTCGCCATCGCCGTGGACTTCTCGCCGTGGCTGCGCCGTGCGTTCGTACCCTTGTTCGTCGTCTCGCAGACACTGCCGATCATCGCCATCGCACCGCTGCTCATCATCTGGTTCGGGTTCGGACTGTTACCGAAGATTCTCGTGATCGCACTGGCAACGTTCTTTCCCATGGCCATCGGGCTCATCGAAGGGTTCGCCGCCGCAGATCGCGACGCGCGAGCCCTCCTGGCCACCATGGGGGCCGGCCGCTGGCAGCAGTTCCGGTACGTACGGCTGCCGTCGGCACTTCCTCGGTTCTTCACCTCGCTTCGCATCGGCATCACCTACGCCGTCGTCGGCGCAATCTTTGCCGAATACGCCGGAGCCACCGCAGGACTCGGTATCTACATGAGTCAGCAGAAGAATTCGTTCCGTACCGACCTGGTACTTGCTGCCGTTGCCGTCACCGCGGTGATCAGCGTGCTCCTGTTCGTCTCGACGTTCGTGGTCGAACGCGTCGTCGCCCCGTGGGCACGTCAGGGCTCGGCGGGGCACAATGTCTGACGTAGAGCACAGCATCGACATCTCGGCTCTGAGAAAATCGTTCGGCGGAAAACCGGTACTCGACGGCGTGTCGTTCGGCGTCCGGCCCGGTGAATTCGTGTCGATCATCGGTCCGAGCGGGTCGGGCAAGAGCACGGTGTTCAACATGCTCGCCGGCCTCGATACACCCGATTCGGGCTCGGTCCGCGTCCCGCCGTGTGCCTACATGCCGCAGAAGGACCTGCTGTTCCCGTGGCGATCGGTGCTCGACAACACCTCGCTCGGCCTCGAAGTACAAGGCGTCGCCAAGAAGGAGGCACGAGCGCGGGCACGCGAGTTGTTCCCGGTGTTCGGTCTCGACGGGTACGAATCCGCACGCCCGTCCGAACTGTCCGGTGGCATGCGGCAGCGAGCAGCACTGCTGCGCACCGTGGTGCAGGGACGGTCGGTGTTGCTGTTGGACGAGCCCTTCGGGGCACTGGACTCGTTGACCCGTAGTGACATGCAGGCCTGGCTGCAGCAGGTCTGGTCGGAGTTCAGGTGGACGGTGCTGATGATCACCCACGACATCCGCGAGGCGGTCTACCTGTCCGATCGGGTGGTGGTCCTCTCGCCACGACCCGCCCACGTTCGACGACAGGTCGACGTACCGCTGCCTCGACCCCGGGAGCTCGAGATCGTGACGACGCCACAGTTCGCCGCCGTCGAGAAGCAGTTGATGGATGTTCTGTCGAGCTCGCCGAACCATTGACCGACGCAGGGATCAGTCGACGCAGGGGATGCCGCCGTTGCTGTGCACACCCTGATCCGGGGCGGCGGGTAGATCCTGAGACGGCTCGGGTACGGCTACCTCGAGCGGTGGTGGTGCCGGATCCGACGTCGGATCGAGGGCTGCGGGCGTCGGCTGCGCAGGACCGATCAATCGCGCTGCCTCGGCTCTGATGGCGTCGACGTCGACGAGATTGACGTCCTGACCGTCGACGGTGTCGTAGCCCGTGATCGGCAGCGTGTAGAAGTCGATATCACCCTTCATGACGGCACCGGCTCCCCCGGCCAGGCCGATCGGGTCGAGGCCTGCGTCGATGACGATGTCGTTCTTGGTACCCGCGATCAGCGCACGCAATTCGCTGATGTTCGCCAGCACGCCGGATGCGCTGAGCTTGGCCATCACCCCGGCCACGAACGCCTGCTGCCGCTTGGTTCTGTCGAGGTCACCGTTGTCGAGTCCGTGCCGTTGACGCACGAAGGACAACGCCTGAGTCGCGCTCAATTCCTGCGCACCCGCAGGGAAGTCCGCACCCGAGTACGTATCGTGCACCGGGTTGTTCAGGCAGACCTGGATCGGGCCGACTGCCGTCGCCACGTCGTAGAACCCCAGAAGATTGACTTCGGCGAAATGATCGATCGGCACATCGAGGAGATCGCGAACGGCCGTCAGTGTCGAGCGGCGCCCCGCCTCGCGTGCTCGACGCTCACGCTCGGCCGCGTCGGTGACACCCTCGTCGAGCAATTGGGTGTCGGCATCGGCCTTGGCGAGCCCGTAGGCCTCCTTGATCTTGCGCTTGCCGTACCCGGGAACGTCGACGTAGTCGTCGCGCGGTATCGACAGCGCTGTCGCTCGTCCACCGCCGGCCGGAAGATGCACCAGCAGAAGCGTATTGGTGTTGTATCCCCCGACGTCGCTGTCACCGGCATGCAGGGTGTCGGTGACGAACGCGGCCGGCAGATCGTTGCCGTCCATGTCCTTACGACTGTCGAGCCCGATCAGCAGAATGTTGGTGTCGGCACCGTTGACATCCGGATCGTTGTTCGCGATACCGTCGAGCGCATCGGAGGTGGTCAGTCCGGTGGTTGCCTCCCGGTAGACCGCGAATCCGACGCCACTGACTGCGACGGACGCCACCGCCGCCGTCGCAACGAGCACTCGGCCGATCCGCAGCGCAACAGCGTGGTCGCCGGACGGACGCGCCAACCGGTGGCGTCCTGGTCCACGTTCGATGCCGCTACCAGGGCCGTTCGGTTGCACCCTGACAGGCTACTCGGCTCTCACACGGGCGAGATCGTGCCCAAACGCCGCGCGAGCTCGTCGACGGCCGATAATGCCGTGTCGAGGCTGGCCCGAGCCTGCGGAATCTTCGGTGCCAGACCGGCAACCCGCTCGGCAAGGGTCAGGTCGATCGGGACGAAATGCACGTCCATGCCCAGTGCGGCACCGAGAACCTGCCGCAGCTGCCCCGTGGTGTGGTCGATCGACGCTGCCTCCGAGCCCGGGGTGTACTCGTTCCCCCGACTGGTGACCACAACCGCAGGCTTGCCGACGAGTGGTGCTGTGTCGCCGTCGAACGGCACCGTGATTCCGGGAACGTGCACGTAGTCGATCCACGCCTTCAGCGTCGACGGGATCGACCAGTTGTACATCGGCGCACCGATCAGTACGACGTCCGCGGAGATCAGTTCCTCGATCAGCTCGACCTGAAGAGCCTCGGCTGCCGCGTCCACGGTCTCGTCGGCAGTCCGCAGGTGCGGTGCCCAATGCAGTGCCGAGGTCGGCAGATGTGGCAATGCATTGACGTGCAGATCACGGCGAATCACCGAATGATCGGTTCCGATGGTGTGCCACGCGTCCGAGAAGTGGGCTGTCACCCGACGGCTGATCGAACGGGACAGGTCGGCAGACGAATCCAGGTGCAACAACTGCGGCACTGAAACACTCCTCGGATGGTGGGTGTCCCGAGCCTAGGCGAACCGGACGCTCCTATCCTGGTCGGATGGACTTCCGATTCGTCACCCGCGCGCTGAGTTCGCGCTCCGCCGCACGAATCACGACGGCACTGCACGAGAACACGGACACGGACGTCGATGTCCGTCTCGGCGGAGTGTCGGTGGACCTGGACGACCCCGCGCGCGCTGCGGTGCTCGAACTGCTCACCCAGCTGGCCACCGCCAGGGCTGTGGCCATCGGAACCGTCGAAGAACTGCTGACGACCTCGCAAGCGGCAGAGGTACTCGGTGTCTCCGACACCTACGTCCGGCGCTTGGCAGACGCCGGAGACCTACCGATCGAAATGCGAGGCACCCACCGACGCTTCCGGCTGGAAGACCTTCTGCGACACCGTGATCGATTTCGCTGACGGGCTGCGGCGGCCGATCAGCCGGCCTCGCGCTCGAACTGCTCGGACTGCAATGTCATGAGGTCACGAAACGCGTGGCCGGCTGCACGCCACAGCTGTTCCGCATCGATGTAGTCCACGCCGCGAAGGTCGACGTCTCCCAGATACGCCCCGACGTCGACCGACAGCATCCCGATCACCGACGACACCTCTGCATCGAGGTACGTCACCCGCGTGTTCTGGAGTTCTCGAAACTGCGTCGAGAAGAACTCCGCCGGAATTCTCCGATCGACGAACTGTGCGATGAGAAAAAGGAAGCGGGACGAATGAGCGGATGCCGCTCGGTATGACTGCTCCATGGTGAATACCTCTCCCCACGGTCGACAGCACCCCTCGCACTGTCGACCGTCGAGCTCGCTGAGACCCGAAACCCGATGCACAGACGAACTCTCGAGCATCGATTCGACCCAGCGATTGAAACAGGGAGCTCGTCGTACAAGCGCCAGGTTAATCAGACACTTCGACGGTTTCCGCACCTTGCGCGAACTTGGTGAAAGCTCACAAAATCACCGCGTTCACCTGCTAGTTCTTACTGAAAGGAACCGAGAGGGGCGCGATCGGGAGTGTCCAACTGCCAGAACTGCCAGCCGTCCCGCTCCTCGACATCTCCACTGATATGCGTGGCGACGGCACTGGCGGCGACGGACGGGTTGTCGAAGCGTCGACCCTCCATCGGCCCGGCCGTGATTTCCAGGCGCTGAGTGTGCGGGTCGAATCGCCCGCTGAGCCGGTATCCCTCGCAATCGGCCACCACCCGTACCCGGTTGTCGATCACTTCCTCTTCGACGACGACCTTGGACTTCCGCGTTGCTTTGACCCTGGGCGTGCGAACCCACGTCTGCTCGGGTCCGACGTCGACGGACGTGTCCAAGGTGGCGCTCAGTCCCAGCAGTTCCCAGCGCTCACTGCCGTGAGCCACCCTGTCGACTGCAATGGCGTGATGCCCGGTTCGCGTCCGCAGCGGCGAATCCTGTACCCACAGATCCACTTCTCCACGAATATCCGACGCCATCTCCTCGGAGGACACCATGTAGAACCGCGGTTCCTCGGTTGCCAGGTCCACGAACACCCAGTACGACGACCCCGTGTCGTCGCTCTCGAGCGACTCGTCCTGTCTGCGGGCCTTCCAGTCGCCCGTCACCTTCGATCGCACCCGCACGATGCACGAGGACTTACCGTCCATCGACCAGACCTGAACGGGATTGCGACGCGAGGTGGTAAGACGCTCCGCGCGTCCACCGCGCTGCGCGACGGTTCTGATGAAAGCCTTGATTCCCCGGTCGGATGTGTCTTCCACGGTTTGCCGCCTTAAGCCTCGAGCGCCCCGTACTTATGAAGAGAGGTGTTGCGACGGGTGGCGCTCGCACGACTCGGTTTCCCTCAGCCTACTGCGTCGATGCGTGCTCGAGTAACTACCGAACGATCGCCGTTCGGCTGCCGGTTACCGTGGAGACATCGAACACTGCCAGGAGGTACCGCAATGCCGGTGACGATCACCCATGACACCGCCGCCCACCGATTCGAGATTCACGTCGACTCGGAGCCGGCCGGGTACTCCGAGTACTTCGAGTCGAACGGCGTCCGAACCTTCCACCACACCGTGACACTGCCTCGGTTCCGCGGCCGAGGGCTGGCCGCCGCGCTCACCGAATACGCCCTCGACGACACCAGCACGCAGGGCCTCCAAGTGGTCCCTGCGTGCTGGTTCGTGCGCGACTTCATCGACGCAGCCGGCGATCGATATTCACATCTGGTCAAACGATGACCGGTCAGCGATTTGCCGAGACGAATCCGGACCCGATACCGGATTCAGAACTGTCACCGTTTCCGGGTGTTCCCTCGTCGTTCCCAGTCGTTTTCCCGCCCGATTCCTGAACGGGTTCGATTCGTTCTTGTGCCGCAACACTTTCCGCAGCCCGCTCGGCTGCTACGCGACGCCGTTCGTAGTTCTCGACACCCCGGGCAACCCGTTGTCGATGTTCACTCGAGACATGTTCGTAGTACATCTGTTCTCCTACAGAAAGAATGGACGCCTCACACGGAGCACAGCCGTGCGGCGCAAAATAGTCGACGCGTCGTTGTCGAGGCTCATCGGCCTCGATGCGCGAAAGCTCTACTCAGAGAGCGTGATCGGCAATAGCCGCGGATCGCGTGTAGACGACGTCCCGGCCTGCGAGCTCGAAATTTGCTGCCATTGTCCACCTCCACGATCGATGCGATGTACCCGTACGACGATCATGCACTGCCGAGGCATCGGACTCCACTGATTAAATTCCGCGCTCGAGAATTGTTGTGCAGCTGGACTTTTTAGGGGCGCACTCGAATGAGTGGTGGAGTGTGGCCCGACTACTTCGATTCGATCGGTCGGTAGGCCTTCCCGGTGTACGCGAACGCGCGCGCGTTTGTCAGGTACGCGCAGTCCGGTGTCGCTGTTCTGTTCGCGTGTGGCAAACGCGCTCGCGTGTGCGAACGGGGTGGGGTGGCGCGCCGCAGCGGCCGACACGTTGGGGATCACCGATCCCCTTTGTCTGCGCGATGCGCTCACGTATGCGACGGGGGGTGGGTGTTGCGAGTGAACGTCCGGCACTGTCGGAGGCGACGTGGTGCCGGCACCTCTGGTGCTATGCGAATGCGCGCGCGTTTGTCAGGTGCGCGCAGTCCGGTGTCACTGTTCTGCTCGCGTCCGGCGAGTGCGCGCGCGTTCGCGGCCCTGAGGCGAGGGGGCCGGAGGGTCCGTATGGCGATAATGGGACTGGGGGGTGCAGGTGTCGATGCCTGCGCGTTCAGTTCAACGAAAGGGGTGAATACTGTTGCGTGGGTGGTGGTTTCGAATGCAAACAACCCCCGACC
>NZ_JBFBMD010000020.1:0-76364 GCF_040686915.1 Rhodococcus sp. NPDC077669
AGTGCCCCGCAGCATCATCACAGCCCGTGTGTCACATGTCCGTGGACATCTCGTGTCTCATATGTCCCCAGACTGAACACGTAGCAGGCTACGAATTTCCACTCACATGGGCACCGGTCTTCTCGACGATCCAGGCATACTCGAAAGCCGCTTCTTTCCATTTCTCGTAGCGCCCGCTGACTCCGCCGTGTCCGGCGCTCATTTCGGTCTTGAGGAGCAGGTCCGAGTCACCCGTCTTCGTGGCACGCAGGGCCGCAACCCATTTGGCCGGTTCGACGTACAAGACGCGGGTGTCGTTGATGGACGTGATCGCGAGGATCGACGGGTAGTCCTTGGCCTCGACGTTCTCGTAGGGGCTGTACGACTTCATGTATTCGTACACTTCCTTGTCCGCCAACGGGTTTCCCCACTCGTCCCATTCGATGACCGTCAGCGGCAGCGACGGGTCGAGGATGGAGGTGAGCGGGTCGACGAACGGCACGTTGGCCAGGATGCCGTTGAACAGCTCGGGTGCAAGGTTGGCCACCGCACCCATCAGCAGACCGCCTGCGCTGCCGCCGTCAGCAACCAGATGCTTCGGTGAGGTACGGCCGGTGTCGATCAGATGCTGTGCGGCAGCGATGAAGTCGGTGAACGTGTTCTTCTTCTGCAGCGTCTTGCCCTGGTCGTACCAGTGCCTACCCATCTCACCGCCGCCGCGCACGTGTGCGACGACGAAGACGATGCCGCGGTCGAGCAGAGACAACCGCGCCACCGAGAACGACGGGTCCATCGATGCCTCGTACGATCCGTAGCCGTACAGCAGCGTGGGAGCAGGACCCTCGGGGACGTCCTTGCGAGCGATGACCGACAGCGGAATCTGTGTTCCGTCCGGCGCGGTCGCCCACTCTCGGTGCTGCACATAGTCGCCGGCGTCGAACTCACCGAGAACCGGCTGCGATTTGCGGAGCAGCAATTCCCCGCTCGCGATATCCAGGTCGTACACCTGACCGGGGGTGATGAAGGAGGTGTAGACCATCCTCAGCAGGGGCTGGTCCCACTCCGGGTTCGAGCCGGCTCCGACCGAATAGAGCTCCTCGTCGAACTCGAGCTCGCGGTATTCGCCGTATCCCTCGTCGGTCAGCGGCCAGATCGCCATGCGGGTCAACGCTTCTCGGCGGTAGGTGAAGATCAGGTGTCCGGCGAAGGCGTCGATGTCCTCGACTCGGACGTCGTCGCGGTGTGGAACCAGAATGCGCTGATCGAGTGGATCGCTCACCGGGGCCTCGGCGAGCAGGAAGTTCTCGGCCTTCTCCCCCTCGGTACCCCAGCCGTTGACCGAGCCGTTGTGGGTGATGAGGAAGCGATCCTCACCGGCCACGACGGCGTGTTCGATGCTGTACTCGATGCCGTCCGTGCGCGGCAGTACGACGCGGAACTCGCCCTCGGGATCGGTGGATTCCAGGACGAGGCACTCGGAGGTGATCTTGGAACCGACCCAGATCATCAGGTACTTCTCGCTACGGGTGGAACCGAAGCCGACCCAGTAGCTTTCGTCGGGCTCGTGAAAGACCTTGACGTCCTCGGCCTTACCGAGGGTGTGTCGCCAGACGGTGTCGGGACGCCAGGATTCGTCGACCGTCAGGTAGAAGACGTGGGTGGCGTCGGCGGTCCAGGTGGCTCCCGGCGCGACGTTCTCGATGGTGTCGGCCAGCAGTTCTCCGGTTTCGAGGTTCTTGAAGCGCAGTGTGTACCGCTCGTCGCCCTCTGTGTCGGTCGAGTACGCCAGCAACGTGCCGTCGAGGCTGATCGAGAATGCACCGAGCGAGAAGAAGTCGTGACCCTCGGCTTCGACGTTCGCGTCGAGCAGGATTTGCTCACCGGGTACGTCCACGTCGGAAGACAGCGTCGGCGGTGTCCAGTCGTCGGGAGAGTCGACGGGGCAACGGCATTGGAGGCCGTACGACTTACCCTCGACGGTGCGCGAGTAATACCACCACTGGCCCATGCGCGTCGGCACGGACAGGTCGGTCTCCTGGGTGCGCGATTTGATCTCGTCGAAGATCGTGCCGCGGAGTGCTTCCAGTCCGGCCGTCTGCTGCTCGGTGTACGCGTTCTCGGCTTCGAGGTAGGCGATCACCTCGGGGTCTTCCTTGGCGCGCAACCACTCGTAGTTGTCGATGAACGTGTCGCCGTGATGGGTGCGCCCCTGCGGCACCTTCTTGGCAATGGGAGGGGTGATCGTCATGGCGTGACCCAATCGTCGAAGTTCAGGCCCGAGATGCGCTCGTAGGCCTCGATGTAGCGGCTGCGCGTTGCGGCGACGACGTCGTCGGGCAACGGTGGCGGTGGGGTGTCGGACGCTCGGTCCCAGCCGGATTCGCCGGTCAGCCAGTCGCGAACGAACTGCTTGTCGAAACTGGGCTGAACGCGACCTTCTTCGTACGAGTCAGCAGGCCAGTAGCGTGAGGAATCGGGGGTGAGCACCTCGTCGGCGAGAACGAGGTTGCCGTCGGCATCGGTCCCGAACTCGAACTTGGTGTCCGCGAGAATGATTCCGCGTTCCAGAGCGAAGTTGGCTGCACGCGAATAGATCTCGATGGTGTCTTCGCGGAGCTTGAAGGCCAGCTCGGCACCGACCAGTTCGACGGCCTGGTCGAAGGTGATGTTCTCGTCGTGCTCACCCAGTTCGGCCTTGGCGGCAGGAGTGAAGATGACCTCGTCGAGTTTGCTCGATTCGATCAGGCCGGGCGGCAGTTCGACGCCACACACGGCACCGGTCGCGTTGTAATCCGCCAACCCGGATCCGGTGAGATAGCCGCGAGCAACGCACTCGATCGGCACCATGTTCAGCTTCTTCACCACCAGGGCGCGGCCGAGCAGTTCGGCGGGGATGCGTTCGTCGAGCGGATCACCGGCCAGGTGGTTGACGCCGCCGAGCTCCTCGAAGAAGAACACGCTCATCGCCGTCAACACCCGTCCCTTGTCCGGGATCGGGGTGTCGAGGATGTGGTCGTAGGCCGAGATTCGATCGCTCGCGACGAGCAGCAGATGCGCGTCGTCGATCGTGTACAGATCGCGGACCTTGCCGCCGGCCAGATGCTCGTAGCTACTCAGTGATGGTCGCACGAGGCTCAACACTATCTGGGCCGGTGCCGCCACGTCGGCGGGCAGGGATCACAATGAGTAGCAATGGCAACGACCGAATCGACCCCGGACATCGGATTCCGCTCCGAACGCGGTCCCATCCTGATCGCGCTGATGCTCAGCTCGTCGCTGGTTGCGCTGGACGCGACGATCATCGCCACTGCGGTGCTCACCATCGTCGGCGACCTCGGCGGGTTTGCGCAGTTCCCGTGGTTGTTCTCGATCTACCTGCTGGCACAGGCTGTCTCGGTGCCGCTCTACGGCAAATTGTCCGATCTGTTCGGGCGCAAGAAGATCATGGTGTTCGGCATCGCGGTGTTCTGCCTGGGCTCGATTCTGTGCGGCCTGGCGTGGAGCATGCCTGCTCTGATTGCTTTCCGCGCGATTCAGGGACTCGGCGCGGGTGCCGTCCAGCCGATGTCCATCACCATCGCAGGCGACATCTACACGCTGCCCGAGCGCGCCAAGGTGCAGGGCTACCTGGCCAGCGTGTGGGCGATCTCCTCGGTGCTCGGCCCCGCCCTCGGTGGCGTCTTCTCCGAGTACCTGTCGTGGCGGTGGATCTTTTTCATCAACATTCCGCTGTGCGCGGTGGCGGCGTTCATGTTGCTGCGCAAGTTCGAGGAAGGCGCAGTCGAACGCACCAAGCCGAAGATCGATTACCTCGGTGCCGCTCTGCTCACGGTCGGCGCGACGATGGTGCTCCTCGGCCTGCTCGAAGGCGGCCAGTCCTGGGCCTGGGGTTCGCCGATCAGCATCGCGATCTTCGTCGTGGGCTTCCTACTGCTGGCGGTGTTCGCGTGGGTCGAGTCCCGCGCCGAGGAGCCGATCCTGCCGCTGTGGGTGTTCACCCGGCGGGTGCTGGTGGTCAGCAGCTTCATCTCGTTGCTCGTCGGCGCATTGATCCTGGGACTGACGTCCTACGTCCCGACCTTCGTACAGGGCGTGTTCGGCACCGGAGCCATCATCGCCGGCTTCTCGCTGTCCACGCTGACCCTCGGCTGGCCGATCGCGGCATCCCAGTCCGGGCGGGTGTACCTGCGCTTCGGCTTCCGCACGACGGCAGTGGTCGGCGGTTCGATCGGGATCGTGGGTACGGCACTGACGACTCTGCTCGACGCCGATTCGCAGATCTGGCACGTCGCGGCGATGTGCTTCGTCATCGGCCTCGGCATGGGGTTGATCGCGAGCCCCACATTGATCGCCGCACAGTCGAGCGTCGAGTGGGCCGAACGCGGCGTCGTCACCTCCACCAACATGTTCGCCCGTTCACTCGGTAGCGCCGTCGGCGTCGCGGTGTTCGGTGCCATCGTCAACGCCCGTGTGTCCGGAGATCCAGAACCCGAACAACTGTCCGACGCCATCCATCTGGTCTTCATCGGAGTGCTGGTCGCCGCCGTCCTGATGACTGTCGCTGCGGTGTTCATGCCCAAGCGCACGGCCCGATAACTCGCCCACTGCGCAGGGTTCCGCCGCGTACCGCAACCGGAACCCTGCGTCACGGCATCAACGCACCGAACGCGGAAACCAGTGCACCGGTGAGGTCACCGAGACGTTCACGGCTGTACCGGGAGCGAATCGGTCGCAGGCCCGAGCGACGACACGCAGCCGGAGCCCGGTATCGCGGTGTCGCACAGTGACCGAGCATTCGGGGCCGGTGAAATCCTCGTGTTCGACGAGAAATTCGCCGTCCTCGCGCTCCGAGACCACCAACTGTTCGGGCCGGAGCAAGACCTGCCCCATACCCGTTGCCCTGGTGGTGGATTCGAGACGACCGAGAACGGTGTCGACCCAACCGTCGCGCGCGGCAGCGTCGACGTAATAGGCGTCGCCGACGAAGCTCGCCACAGCCGGCGTGGTGGGCCGCTCGTACAGTGCACGCGGCGTATCGACCTGCGCACAGCGCCCGCCCAGCAGGACCGCAACCCGATCCGCGGTGCCCAGAGCCTCGGCCCGATCGTGGGTGACGAGAATCGACGCGGTCTTGCTGGTGAGCAACAACTCTCGCACGTCCTGCCGAATCGAGGTCCGCAGACCTGCATCGAGAGCAGCGAACGGCTCGTCCATCAACACCACCGAGGGAGCCGGGGCCAACGCGCGCGCCAACGCGATCCGCTGCTGCTGCCCGCCCGAGAGTTCGCTGGGTCGAACCGCACCGGCGTCGGGCAGTCCGACGAGCTCGAGCATCTCGTCGACGCGTCGGGCCCGTTCGGCTCGGCCGGACAGGTACGGCCGCACGAACCCTGTGCGCAAACCGAATTCGATGTTTCGGCGCACCGTCAGATGTGGAAACAGTCCACCTTCCTGCGGCATCAGGCCTACTCCCCGCTTCTCCGGTGGCACCTGAACACGCCCGGCGACGGAGAGGTCGCGCCCGTCGGCGGTGATGCGGCCCGCGTCGATACGGTGCAGGCCTGCGATCGATCGCAGCAGAGTCGTCTTGCCGCAGCCTGAGGGTCCGAGAACGGCGAGCATCTCACCGTCGCCGAGGTCGAGATCGATTCCGTGCAGCACCGTCGTACTGCCGTACGAGGCAACGAGATCGGACATCACCATGCTCATGACAGTGTCACTCGCTTTCGCGTCGTACGCCGCAGCGCCCGGGTCAGGACGATCGTCGGGACCACGGAGATCAGGATCAATGCGAGGGCGTAGGGGGCTGCCTCGCCGTAGCGGAATGCCTCGGTGGTGGACCACAGCGTGGTCGCGAGCGTGTCCACACCGCGGGGGCGCAGCATCAACGTCGCCGGTAATTCCTTGGCGACGGTCAGGAACACCAGGGCGGCTCCGGCCGCGATGCCGGGCGCGGCGACAGGAATCGTCACCCGCAGGTCGGTGCGCACTCGCCCGGCACCGAGGGTCCGTGAAACATCCTCGAGCACAACCGGAGTGGCGTCGACGACCGATCGGGTGCTGCCGACGGCCAACGGCAGGAACAGCACCACGTACGCAAGCACCAGCAGCACCGCGGTCTGATAGAACGACGGCAGAAATCTGATTCCGAGAAACACCGTCGCCAGTCCCACGGTGATACCCGGGAGACCGTGCGCAATGTACGTGGACAACTCGGCGGTGCGCGCACTGCGGGACGTGGACCGGGCGGCGAACAACGCCACCGGCAACGCAAGCACGGCTACCACCAGAGCAGCAGTCGCCGAGTACTGAACTGTCTTGGCGCTGACAGCCAGCACGTCCGCCCAGTCGACGGTGAAGCGCAGCGATCGAGTGAGCCATCGCGCCAGGGCCAGAATCGGTACCAGCACCGAAACACCGAGGGCTGCAACGATAACGGCCAGAGCAGGCACGCGCCACCGGCCGAGAACCACAGGCTCGGCCATCCGGTCGGTACCCGATCCCACGCGCGCCGTGGCCCCGCGTCGAGCACGCCGTTCGAGGAGGGTCAACACCAACGCGCCCACCACGAGGACCAACCCGAGAACAGCGGCCGCGGTGCGATCGAGCCCGCCGCGGTAGGCGCTGTAGATGCCCAGAGTGAAGGCGTCGTACCGCATCAGTGCCACCGCCCCGAAGTCACTGATGGTGTACAGCGCCACCAACAACGCGCCTGCTGCCGCAGCCGGAACGACGCGACGGCACTCGACGGTCAGTGCGGTGCGTACCGCCCCGCGGCCGAGGGTGCGGGACACTTCGGCCAACGACGGGTCCGCGGTGGCGAACGCCGCGGACACCGGCAACATCACCAGCGGGAAGCACGACAACGTGAGCACCAGCGCAGCACCGGAAAATCCTGCAAGGGAGGGAAATTCAGCGATCCACAGATAACCGGACACGTAGGACGGGATGGCGAGTGGGGCTGCGAGGATCATCGCGAAGATGCGTCGACCCGGTAGATCGGTTCGGACGGTCAACCAGGCGAGCAGCGTGCCCACCACGACGGAGGCGACCACGACGGTGAGAGCGAGCGTGGCCGTCCGGACAACGAGGTCGAGGGTGCGTTGCCGCAGGAGCAGCCGCAGTACCTTCTCGGTTCCGCCGTCGAACGCTCGAACGAACAGGTACACCAAGGGTGTCAGCGTCAGCGCTCCCACGCACAACGCGGCCGTCCCGAGAACGGGACGACCGCCGAAGTGGCGCCGCAGAAGCGGCTGGAGTGCGGACACGAACACCGACTAGATGATTCCGACGTCGGTGAGCAGGGTTTGCGTGGCTTCGAGGGACGAGAGCCGGCCCAGGTCGAGGTCGGTCGAGCCCAGGTCCGACAGCGGCGGCAGGTCGTAGTCGGACGTGACGCCGTCGATGACGGGGTATTCGGCGGTCTCGTTGGCGAAGTACGTCTGCGATTCGGTCGAGAGCAGCTCGCGCACGAAATCGAATGCCGCTTCCTGGTTGTCCGACGCCGCCAGCACACCGGCACCGGCGACGTTGATCAATGCGCCGGGGTCGCCGGGCTCGAAGTAGTGCAGCTCGACGGGAGCGTCGGCACCGTTCTCGTCTTTGAACGGGTACCAGTAGTAGTGGTTGAGCAGTCCCGTGGCGACCTGCCCGTCGTTGACGGCGGTCAGCAGCGGACCGTTGCCCTCGAACGCGACCGGCTCGTTGGCGACGAATCCTTCGAGCCAGGTGCGAGCACCCTCCTCGCCGCGCTGCACGCGCAATGCGGTGACGAACGCCTGGAACGATGCGTTGGTCGGTGCGTAGCCGATCTGTCCGCGCCAGCGTGGGTCGAGCAGTCCGTCGATACCGGTGGGCAGGTCTGCTGCCTGCACCGAATCGGAGTTGTAGGCCAGCACGCGGGCCCGTGCGGACGTGGCGACCCAGGTGCCGTCGGTGCCGCGGTACTGCTCGGGAACGAGCGCGAGGATGTCCTCGGGCAGCGGTGCGAGCGCCCCTGCTTCGTCGAGGGCCCCCAGTGCACCTGCATCCTGGCCGTAGAAGACGTCGGCCGGCGTCGCGTCGCCCTCTTCGAGGATCTTCGCGGCCTGGGCGTTGGTGTTGCCCGAATAGTCGACCTCGATGCCGCCGCCGATGCGTTCGATCAGGGGGTCGACGAGTTCTTCACCGCGGCCGGAGTACACCACCAGGGCGGACTCTGCGGTGGCGGACTCGGAGGTGGAGGTGGTGTCACCGGAGTCCGAAGAGCTGCAGGCGACCAAACCGAGGGCAAGGGTTGCACTGCACGAGAGCAGCGCCAGACGGCGAACGGTGAACACGGTTCTCCTGACGAAAACGGGTCAAACGGACAATTCGAGAAAGTACACCACCAAGGTGAGGCTCAGCTACTTTCCCCCCCGGATTGAACGACCGGCCGCCCGGGCATTCCCGCCCGATGACCGAACGCGTGCTCGTCACCGGTGCCAGCATCGCCGGCCCCACCGTCGCCTACTGGCTCGACAGAGCGGGATACGACGTCGTCGTCGTCGAGCGCAGTCCGCAGCTGCGTCTGGGCGGCCAGAACATCGACGTCCGCGGTAGTGGACGCGAGGTGCTGCGACGCATGGGCCTGGAGCAGACCCTGCTGGTCAACGGCACCACCGAGAAGGGCACCAGATTCGTCGACGATTCCGACGCCACCATCGCGGCCTTTCCGGCCGGAGACGGATCACACGACGGCCCGACGGCGGAGATGGAGATTCTGCGCGGCGAGTTCGCTCGGATTCTCGTCGAATCAGCTGGTCCGCGAACCGAGTACCGGTACGGCGATCGCGTCGTCGACGTGGTTCAGGATGCCGACGGCGTCGATGTCACGTTCGCGTCGAACGCAGCGGAGAGGTTCGATCTCGTCCTCTTCGCCGACGGCATCCGCTCCAGCAGTAGAGAACTGGCGTTCGCTGGGGAGGCCGAGACCACACCCGTCGGCCTGTACACCGCTTACGGCAAACTCCCGAAGGGACCGAGCGACGACGGCTGGTGGCGCTGGTACAACGCCCCCGGATCCAGGGTCGCCAATCTGCGCCCGGACAACCTCGGCACGACGCGTTTCAGCCTGTCCTGGGTGTCCGACGACGGCGGGTACGAAGGCGCGTCCACCGAGCAGGTGATTGCCGCCTTGCGAGCGACGTTCGCCGACGTCGGCTGGGAAGTGCCCAGAATCCTGAATTCGCTCGGACCTGATTCGGAGCTCTACGTCGACTATCTGGCCCAGGTGCAGGCTCCGCGATGGTCGAACGGCAGAATCGGCATGCTGGGCGACGCTGCTTGGTGCGCAACACTATTGAGCGGGATGGGCACCACGTTGTCGGTCACCGGGGCCTACGTGCTCGCCGGGGAACTCGCCCGAGCGCGCGATCATCGCGCCGGGTTCGAGGCCTTCGAGGCGCGCATGCGTCCGTTCGTGAATCAGGCTCAGAAGCTGCCGCCCGGCGTGCCTCGCGTCGCGCATCCGAAAACGACTGTGGGAGTAGCTGCTTTTCGCACCGTGCTGCGCCTGGCCGGATCGAAGCCGGTCCAGGCGGTCACGAGCAGATTCCTCGGTCCCGACGCGGCGACGCTGGAATTGCCCGACTACGAATTTCGGCGTTAGAGCCCGACCCGCTCGAGCAGCGCGTCGAACGCCTCGCTGGCTTCCTGCTCGGTGCGGCCGGATTCGATGACGCCGTTGTACACCGCAAGCGCCTCCTCCTGGTACTGCTTGTACTTTTCGAGCCACTTCTCCGAGTCAGCGCGCCAGTAGCCGATGATGTCGAAATACTTGTTGTCGTAACCCAAGTCCTTGCGGAAGTACTTGCGTACCCGACGCGAGGACGACGCCTCGGCGGCGAACCACACGTAGCCGCGACCCTCGGGTAGCGGGTATGCGAGCACCGCGTCGTCGAGCACGCTGGCGCTGTCTCCGTTTCCGGATCCGATACGCCAATCGAACGTCACGTCGGCGGCTGTCTCGAACGTCTGGATGTCACCGCGCTCGAGTACCTCGACGATCGCGTGTGCGCGGGTGCCTGCGGGCAACTGTTCGATCAGTCGCCCCAGCGCAGGAACTCCGGTCATATCGGCCACCAGCAGCAGCCAATCGACGTCGGCGGGCGGTGAGTACCACGACCGCGGACGGGTGAAGAGCACCGTCTGGCCGGGGGCGGCCTGCTGGGCCCAGGTGGCCGCGACGCCGCCCTCGTGTGCGAAGAAGTCGATGGTCAACTGGCCGCGGTCGGGATCGACGCGTCGGATCGTGTAGTTCCGGCCCTCCGGCGCGTTCTCGAGGCCGTGGAACCACCACAGGCCGTCGACCTCGGTCATCGGCGGCGGTGCCGACTCGCCTTCGCGCGGAAAGTAGACCCCGACGCACTCGTCGGGTGCCCCGAGCGTGCGGTAACCGGCGACGTGCTCGCCGCCGAAGGTGACGCGCACCATGTGCACGGTGAGCTGCTCCACCGCAACGACGTCGGCGTAGTGGAAACCACGCTGCTGATCGGTCATCTTCGTCCTCGATACATCTCTCGTCCGACTGTGCGAGAACCCTCAGGCTAACTCGGCGGCAATTCTGTTCGATTCTAAACTAAGCCTTGCCTAGCCTGCCAGCGGCCACCTTGGGTATCACCAACGGAGTGTGCGATTCGGGATCGTCGATGATGCGGCACGGCAGTCCGAACACCGCCTCGACCAAGTCGGCCGTGACGATCTCCGCCGGTGGGCCCTCGGTGACCACCGCGCCGTCCTTCATCGCGATGATGTGGTCGGCGTATCGACAGGCGTGGTTGAGATCGTGCAACACCGCGACGAGAGTGTTGCCGTTGTCCCGATTCAACGTGGCCAGCAGGTCGAGAAGTTCGATCTGGTGCGCGATGTCGAGAAACGTCGTCGGCTCGTCCAAGAGCAACAGCGGTGTCTGTTGCGCGAGAACCATTGCCACCCACACTCTTTGCCGCTGTCCACCGGACAGCTCGTCGACCGGACGGGCCGACAGCGACGTCACTCCGGTCGCAGTCATGGCCTCCACCACCGCGGCCTCGTCCGCGACGGACCATTGCCGGATCAACTTCTGATGCGGATAGCGGCCTCGCGCAACGAGATCGGCCACCGAGATGCCGTCCGGTGCGATGGAGGTTTGCGGCAGGAGCCCGAGTCGGCGGGCGACCTCCTTCGCCGGGTACGACGAGATGGACTTGCCGTCGAGCAAGACCGCCCCGCCGGTCGGCTTCAGCAGCCGCGACAACGCGCGCAACAGTGTCGATTTGCCGCAGGCGTTCGGCCCGACGATCACGGTGAACTTGCCGTCGGGAATCTCGACGGTCAGCTTCTCGCTGATGATTCGTTTGTCGTATCCGACGGTGATGCCGTCCGCGTACAGGCGTGGCCTCGTCGTCATTGCTTCCGCCCTTCTCGTGCCAACAACCAGACGAAGTACGCGCCGCCCACACAGACCGTCACCACGCCGACCGGAAGCTGAGTGGGCGCGAAAACTCGTTGCGCTGCAACGTCACTGACGATCAGGAGCAGAGCACCCATGCATGCTGCCGGCACCATCGCCACCGACGAGGTACCGGTGAGCCGCCGAGCCAACTGCGGCGCGGCGAGCGCGACGAACGAAATGGGCCCCGCTGCGGCCGTGACCAGTGCCGTGAGGGCGACCCCGAGAATCACCAGCATCAGACGCGTCGGCTCGACGCGGATTCCGAGCGCTCTCGCCGCGTCGTCACCCATCTCGAGTACCGGTAGCCGTGTCGACAGCGCCGCCGCCACGGGGGTGACGACAGCCAGGGCCACGAGAACGGGAACCACCTGCGGCCACCCCAACCCGTTGAGTGTGCCCGCGCCCCAGACGGCGGCTGCGATTGCCTCGGAGACATCGGCTTTCACCACGAGCCAGGTATTGACGGACGCCAGGACGGCACTGACCGCGATACCGACGATGATCAATCGAAAGCCCTGCACGCCGCGCTTGTAGGCGAGCACGTACACCACGGCGGCGGCCACCAGTCCGCCGACGAGCGCGCCCGCTCCGGTCCGGTAGTAACCGCCGCCGAGCGTCAGGATGACGACGAGAGCGCCGGTGTACGCGCCGGTCGAGAAGCCGATGATGTCCGGGCTGCCCAACGGATTTCGCGTCAACGACTGAAAGATCGCACCCGACACCCCCAGGGCAGCTCCGAACAGGAATGCCAGCGCAACCCGGGGGAACCGCGACTGCATGACGACGATCTCGGTGATGCGCGGGGCGTCGCCGAACACCGCCGCGAGCACCTGGCCCGGTGGAACGTGGTAATCGCCAGTGCCGATCGCGAGGACGGCGACAACCGCTGTCAGCAACAGCAGGGCCGCGCAGACGAGGACCGTACAAACGTCGATTCGTGCGCCCAGCACTGTGCGAACGATCCACACCCTTCTGCCGAAGTCGATGTTCCCGGCGCGCGGTGCCCGGATCACAGTCCGCTCGCCTTCTTTCGGCGGACCAACAGGATCAGGACGGGAGCCCCGACGAAGGCGGTGACGATACCGACCTGCAACTCCCCCGGCTCGATGACGATTCGGCCGACGACGTCGGCGAACAACAGCAGTGCCGGTGCCGCGAACACGGTGTGGATCAGAATCCAACGCTGGTCCGGCCCGACGAACCAGCGCACCATGTGCGGCACCATCAGCCCCACGAACCCGACCGGTCCCGCCGCCGCTGTCGCCGCTCCGGCCAACAGCGTCACCGCAACGACCCCGACGGTCCGCGTCCGAAGCGCATCGGCTCCCAACGACCGGGCCAACTCGTCGCCCAGTGCGATCGCATTGAGCGGACGCGCGACGAGCGCAGCCAGACACAGTCCGAGTACGACGAACGGGCCGGTGGCCGCCGCGATGTCGAGCCCTCGACCCGCCAACGAGCCTGCGCCCCAGAACCGCATCCTGGCGAAGGCGTCCGGGTCCAGCAGCAGCATCCCGGAAGTAACGCCGCCGAGCACCGCACCGAGGGCAATACCGGAGAGCGTCAAGCGAATCGGAGTGGCACCCACTCGTCCCACCGAACCCAGCGCGTACACCGCGACGGTGGCGAGAACGGCACCGACGAACGCGAACCACACATAGAAGCGAACGTCGGTCACGCCCAACACCCCGACTGCGAAGGCGACGAAGAGTGCCGCTCCGGCATTGACGCCCAGAATGCCCGGGTCGGCCAACGGGTTGCGCGTCATCGCCTGGATCAGCGCGCCCGCGACGCCGAGCGCGGTACCGACGAGCACACCGAGCACGGTCCGTGGAACTCGGAGCTCGCGGACGATCACCGCGTCGGTGGAACCGTTCGAAGACCACAGTGCGTGCCACACGTCACCGACAGCGATGTTCTCGGCTCCCACAGCGATACTCACCAGGCACAGAATCGCGAGGACGGCGACGACGAGAATCAGACCGGCGGTCCTGCCGGCGTCGGTTCGGGCCAGACCACCGACGAGAGCCGGAACATCGCTCTGTTCCGGCTCGTCGCCCGCAGTGATACCCCGCCGTTTCACACCACCGAACGCACCCTCGCACCCACCGCGGACTTGACGATCTCACCGCTGCGCACAGCGATGTTGGACAGCAGAGAGGACGTCAAACCGTGGGTGTGCTCGGTGCCGCCCTGCAGGTAGATCGAACCCACTGTCGATCCACGCGTGACGAGCCGGTAGTCCCGCGTCACGCGCGGACCGTGCGCATCGAATTCGACGGCGTCGAACAACGGCCCGAGGATGTCGGGCAGATCGAGGGACGTGAAGCCGGTGGCATAGACGACAGCGTCGCACAGCACGTCCTCGGCCAGTCCTGTCGGCCCGTGTTCCACCGATGCCCGCACGCCCGACGCCTCCTCCGTGACATCGGCCAGTCGGGAGGCTCCGTGCACGAACAGCCGGCGCTGTCCGCTGACCCGCTCGGCGTACTCGCGCGCGTACAGCTCCTCGATCAGGGGCAGGTCGACGGCGGAGTAGTTGGTTCCGCGGTGATAGTGCAGCAGCTGATCGCGCAGAGAATGCGAGGACGAGTAGAAGTCGTCGACGGCGGTCGGATCGAAGATGCGGTTGGCGTAGGGGCTGTCGTCGGCCGGGCTGTACCCGTACTTGCGCAGTACCGCATGCACGGACGCGTCCGGGTAGGTCGAATGCAGGTAGTCGACCACTTCGGCTGCGCTCTGCCCGGCACCGACGACGACGAACGTGCGGTGAGTGCGCGACGGCAGCCGGTCGAGGTGGCCGAGCAGGTCGTGATTGTGGAATTGCCGCGCCGACGCGCTGACTCCGTCCGGCAGGGCCGCGGTCAGGCCGCCGGCGAGCACGATGTTGCGGCCGCGGACGGTCCCGGTGCGTCGCCCCTCGGTGCGGACGCCGTAACCGTCACCGGTGTCGACGACCGCGGACGCCCGCGTGCCGTAGTGCACCGCGGCGTCGACTTTGCCTGCGGCCCAGGACAGGTAGTCGTGGAACTCGAGCCGGCTGGGGAAGAACGTCTGCAGATTGATGAAGTGGTTGAGCCGGCCCCGTTCGGCGAGATACGACAGAAACGTGTACTCGCTGCTCGCATTGCGCTGGGTGGCAAGGTCTTTGAGGAAGGAGATCTGCATCGTGGTTCCCGGCAGCAACATTCCGGGGTGCCAAGCGAACTCGTCCTTCGACTCGAGGAAGCACGACGTCAGGCGCTCGGCCGGAGCACACTGTCGATTGTGTTCCTCGATCGCGATGGCCAGCCCCAGATTGGAGGGCCCGAAGCCGACCCCGACGATGTCGTATTCGCCGTCGAGGTCGCCGCTGTAGTCGTCGCTCGGGCTCATCGGATGCTCGCCCCCGACATCTGATCGAGCGCACCGGGGACCGGTTCGGCAGGGTCCACTCCGAGGGCGACGATGCTGTTGTCCGAGTCGACGTGCACCACGGAGGGACTGTGCGTCGACAGCTCGGCGTTCTCGACCTGACGGAACGACATGATGATCACCAGATCACCCGGAGACACCAGATGGGCCGCGGCACCGTTTATTCCGATCACGCCGGATCCCGGATGGCCTTCGATCACGTAGGTGACCAAGCGAGCGCCGTTGGTGATGTCGACGACGTGGACCTGTTCGCCCTCGATCAGATCGGCCGCCTGCATCAGAGTCGAATCGATCGTGATGGACCCGACGTAGTGCAGATCGGCGTGAGTGACAGTGGCACGGTGGATCTTTCCACCCAGCATGGTGCGGTGCATCAGGCGTCGTTCTCCTTCTTGCGGACGAGATATGGGGCAACGCTGGCGAGCTTCTCGCAGGTCTCGTCGAATTCACGTTCGGGCTTGGACTGGCCGACGATGCCGGCTCCGGCACGCAGCCATGCGGAACCCTGCTGCTCGTAGACGGCGCGCAGCACGAGTGCTGCCTCGAATTCTCCCGTCGACGATGCCTTCACGACGGCACCGGAGTACAGGCCGCGCGGTGACTCGTCGAGCCGACCGATGGCGTCGATGGCCTCCTTCTTCGGGATCCCCGACGCCGTGACGGCCGGAAACAGGGCACCGAAGGCATCCCAGCAGGACAGGTCCTCGCGCAGGCGTGCGCGCACGGTGGACGCGAGATGTTGGACACTTCCCCGTTCGCGCACGCTCATGAAGTCCGAGACGGCCGTCGACCCCGGGCTGGCGATCGATTCGAGTTCCTCGAACGAGGTACGCACGGACACAGCGTGTTCGGTGATCTCTTTCGGATCCTGTTCGAGATCGGACTTCGCTGCCGAGTCGGCATCGGAACCGAGTCCGAACGCTCTCGTTCCCGCGAGCGGCTCGGTGGTGACGATCCCGTGTGCGTCGACGGAGGCGACCAATTCCGGGCTGAAGCCTGCGGCACGCAGATCGCCGAGATGCAGCAGAAAAGAGCGGGCCGGAGTGTTCGCCGTACGCCCGGCGCGGTAGGTGCCCGGCATGTCGAGATCGAATGGGATACGCACGCTCCGGGACAGAATGACCTTGGCGTAGTCGCCCCGTCGGATTTCCGTTACGGCCTGTTCGACGCGGCCGCGGTAGTCGTCGAGATCTCCGCCGACGTCGAGAGCGTGCACGGTCGGCAGCTCGTCGCCGCCGATCGCGTCGAGCGCGGCCAGTACCGAGGCGCGGTCCTCGTCGCTGCCGGTCACCTCGACGGCATCGTGTTCGCGGCCGAAGCGGACCTCGACGCGGGGCACCACCAGGTGCGCGAGGATGTCGTCGGCGTCGCGCCCGGCGGCAGTGGACCGATCGACGTCGTGCAGGTGCTCCGCGAACCCGAAACCGACGAATCCGTAAGCGTTCCACTGTTCTCGGGTCAGGCCCGTGCACGCCTCGCTCAGGGCCGCTGCCGGGTTACCGGACCAGCTCCGCTCGGTCGGTTCTCCGGCCCCCCAGGTGGTGGTCACGAGGTGGGGCCGAAGCACGATGCGAGCGACCACGCCGCCCGCGAACACCCAGCGTCCCCGGTCCTCGTACACGACGTACTCGTCGAACAATCCGGACTCCGCCAACGCGACGACCGTACGCAGTCCCCGCTGCAGTTCGGTCCCCTCGGCCGTGTCCATCGTCGTTTCTTCGACAACGGTCATTGTGTGTGCACTCCTGACGGTGAATCGGTCCGTGACCGCGCATTGCGCGCAACGTCTGCGGTCGGCATCGGCGCGCGCCTTCGATAGGGAACGCTAACCTAACCGACTCGGCAGCACAACGGCTTCCTCGGTGTCAGCGAACACGGCGTAGATCGAGCACCGAGATACCCCAGCCGACCAGCGTCGACGCCGCGACCTCGAGGCCGGCATCGGCTGCTACGCAGGCAAATTCGGCTTTCGTTCGTACACCGCTGCCGTGCATGCAGAGCATCAGCAGATCGAATTCCGACTGGTCCTCGTTGAACGACCCGTCGTTGGACAGTCGCTCGACGACCACCAATTTTCCGTTGTCGGCCAATCCTGTTGCCGCGTTGCGCAACAGCAGTGCGAGATCGTCGTCTCGATAGTGTCCGGTGACCTCGAGCAACAGATACGCGTCGAATCCGTTCCCGTGCTCCACATGCGGCTCGGACATCACGCTCTGCGGGTGATTCACCACTCGCCCTTCGAGTTCGGGCCATTTCCCGAGGTCGCGTCGAATCAGGTCGAGTTCGCTGGGCAACCCGAGCACACCCGCCGATACTCCGTCGTACCGGGAGAGAACGGAACCGAGCACCACTCCGGATCCTGCCCCCGCCACCAACAGGGTCGAGACCCCGTCGAACGAATAGTCTTGCACCAGAGCAGGACCCAGGAACGCGGCCTCGTCGGCGATGTGGTTGTGATGCAGTTCGGCGAGCCGCGGGGACGCCTCGAGGTCTTCGGTCAACGTGTTGCCGGTCAGCAGGCTCGCGCTGGCGGTACCGGTCCGCAGGCTGTCCACCAGACCTGTGATCGACAGTTCCACCCGTGCCTCGATCCCGTCCAGGTCCAGCCAGTGCGAGATCCAGTCGTCGCCGAGCATCGCCTCACCGATATCGCCGAGAATCAGATCACCGGTGGAGTTCTCGGCGAGGACGTCGACGGCACGCAGATAGCGCACGAATTTCGCGAGGGCGCGCGCGTCCGTCTCGGTGGCTTCCGCCAGCGATTCGACGGAGCACGCCCCTCGGGACACGTGCAACGGGATACGTAACGTGTTGGCCGCCCTGAAAGCGAAGGGCGACAGTATTTCCGCACGTTCGGCGAGCCTGTCGAACGGCTCGGACTCACCGCCGCTGAGGTCGGGCACCTCGGGATCGTCGGCGCGGGTCAGAACCTCGGCGCGACGCCAGTACCCGGTGACGTCGACCATCTCCGGCGGCAGGCCGCGGTCCTCGCGCAGATACCGACGGATTCCCTTGAGAGCGGTCGCTTCCCCTGCCACCCAGGCGAACACCGTTCCGTCCCACCAGGGTGCCGCCCGCACCGCACTGTCGAGCAAGTCGCCGGTGCCGGCGGTGACGCCGTCACGGTGGACCCACGTGATCTCGGCGTCGGCGGCCGTCGGCAACGGCAACTCTCGCTCGACGTCGGCGACCTCGACGAACACCCGAATTCGCCGGCCCGGCAATGCCTCTTCGAGATACCGAGCGATGGCAGGTAACGCGGTCTCGTCGCCGACGAGCAACACCCAGTCGACACCGGCAGGGGCATGGCCCGACCGCACCGGACCGAGCAGGGTGATGGAATCGCCGACGCGGCAACGCCGACCCCACGTCGACGCGATGCCGGTGTCGTGGGTGACGAAGTCGAGAGTCACCTGCGCGGTCTCGGGATCGACGCTGCGCACGGTGTAGTTGCGGGTCACCGGACGCGGATCACGCGGCCATTCGACGGTGCGCTCGTGCTGGGTCGGAAGCACCACCGTGCCGTCGGTCTCCGCCGGGAAGAACAACCGAACGAAGTCGTCGAATCCTTCGCTGCGCAA
Organism: Rhodococcus sp. NPDC077669; assembly: GCF_040686915.1. Taxonomy (NCBI): domain Bacteria; kingdom Bacillati; phylum Actinomycetota; class Actinomycetes; order Mycobacteriales; family Nocardiaceae; genus Rhodococcus; species Rhodococcus sp. NPDC077669. The sequence continues at coordinate 18,427 of NZ_JBFBMD010000020.1, forward strand.
CGCCGGGAACCGGTAGTCGCCGCGCGAGAACTCGCGCAGCTGCGGCCCACCCAACACGATTCGGCGCATACCCGAACCCAGCTGACGTGTTTCGATCACCGTTGCCGTGCGCAGGACTTCGGGAAAGACGACCTGAAGTCGATGGGACCTTGCCACGGTGGAACACGCTCCTGTCGTCGAAAGTGAATACGCCTGTGCTCGCGTCGAGCGGGCCGCCCGAGTGTTGTCAGCCCTGAACGTTCTCGGCGGCAGTGTTCAGCGCCGAGGCCACGTCGTCGAGGATGTACGGGATCGTCAGCACCGTCAGGCCACCGAACGCGAAGTTCTTGTCGGCACTGAGGGCCTCGGTGGAGGCGGTACGCCCCTGCGAAAGTACGGGCTGCGAGGCCACTGCGGGTTCGGCCAGGAACCCGGCGAGAGATTCCTTGTCGTACGCCACGACGAACAGCACGTCGGACTTCAGCAACGACGCCTGTTCGAGGCTGAGCTCGAAGTACACGGCGTCGGGATCCTTGGCCGGGTCGGCCTGTTGGATGGTGGGCTCGTTGACGAGACCGAGCTGCTCGAGGAACTCGACTCGTACGTCGTTGTCCTTGCTGACGGCGAAAGTGCCGGGTGCGTTGGGCAGCGCGACGGTGACCGTCTTGCCCTGCAGCGCAGAGTACTTCGTCGCGGCATCGGCAATCGAGCCCTCGACTCCGGAAACCAGGTCGGCGGCCTCCTTCTCCTTGCCCAGCGCCTTGCCCGCGATGGTCAGCTGGTCCTCCCACGACGTGGTCCACTGCTTGTCCGGGTACGCGACGACGGGCGCGATGTCGGAGAGCTTGTCGAACTCCTCCTGGCTCAACCCCGAGTACGGCGCGAAGATCAGATCCGGTGCGGCGGCAGCGAACTGCTCGACCGGAACCGCTCCGGTGCCGTCACCGGAGAGCAGCGTCGGCGCGTCGCCGCCCAGGTCGGCGAGAGCCTTCGCGTCCCACGGCAGAACGCCGCGTTCGTCCGCACCGTACTGGGCACCGTCGAATGTAGGCATCGCAACGGGTACGACTCCGAGGGCGAGAATCGCGTCCTGGTTCGACCAACCCCAGGTCGCGATCCGCTTCGGTGCCTCGGGGATCGTCGCGGATCCGAGTGCCGAGTCGATCGTGACCGGAAATGCGGACTCCTGCGCAGACGTCGTGGAGTCGGCGGCAGGCGTCTCCTCGGTGTCGCTGCTGCATCCGGCGGCGAGGGCGATGGTCAGCCCTCCGGCGAGCGCGATCGACGCGGCGCTCCTCATCCACTTCGTACGAACCTTCATCGTTCCTCGGAACCTCTCGACTCGACCACGCACTGACTGCGTCCACACCCGACCGGGCGAGGCGACTGACAAGGTAGCACTAATGAGGTTACCCTTGCCTCATTAGGCCGTTCTCGGACTCCCTGTCCTCCACGATTCGACACGCGGCCGACAGGGCCTCCCGCCAGAGCCCGGCCAGTTCCTCCACACCGTCGAGCACTCCTGCCGGCCACGTGTACGTCACACCGAGTACCGACGACCCGTCCTGTTCGTGCACGTAGCTGTCGACGACCAACGCATAGCCGCAGGGCGTCTCGGTGCCGGGCGTGGTGTCGAGACTGCTACGCAATCGGCTGGCCCCGAACGGACCGCCTGTCGCGGTGTCGAAACGGCCCAGATAATTGAATTCGATGTCGGCCGTGGGCATGTGCCGCAGCACCGCACCCGCCTCACCGCTGCACCACCGCAGCATGCCGTACGTCGACCCGTCTCCCGGCACCGAATCCCTCGACCGAGCCGCGTCCGTCGCGATCGTACGCAGAACCGATTCTGCGGCAACAGGATCGGACCGGTGCGACATCAGGGCGCGATGGTCGGTCGCGTCAGCGGTCAGGCGGAGCGGGAACACAGCCGTGAGCCATCCGACCACGGAAGAGCCGTCCACCCGATCGGACGCGATTCCCGACCGCCCGTGCCCCTCCACGTCGACGACGAACGACTGCGGACCCGCCGCACCGCTGTCCATCCACTCGACTGTCGCGGCCGCGAACGTTCCCAACAACAGATGTTCGACGGACACCCCGAGCCGCGGGCGGGCTGCGGCGAGAATCCGCGCGCTTTCCTGAGGGGAGAGCGCGAACGTGGTGGTGCGTACGCCTGCACCGGTATCGATCGACGGATCGACCGAACGCACCATCGGAACCCGTCCCGCCCCGTCGCCGACGCGTGTCCAGTACTCCAGATCGGCGAGCACCTCGGCAGAGCCGGCGAGGCGGTGGATCTCGTGCGCCCACTGCCGCATGGAGGGTCCGATCGGGCCGCGATCCGTCGACAACCGCTGCTGCCACGCAGTCGTGATGTCCGGCAGCAGTATTCGCCAGCTGACCCCGTCGACCACGAGGTGATGCAGCGTGATCAGGAGCTCGCCCGAGGAGTCGGTGTCACCGTGGTGGCGCAGCCACACCACATCGACCATCCGGCCGATCCGGGGATCGAGCCGACCACGTGCCGCGCGTGACTGGGCGGCAACACGTTCTGCGAGCAGCGATTCGGTGAGCCCGTCCACATACTCGGTACGGACCCACTCGGCCACGTCGGCAGTACCGTCCGGCAACACGGTGAACACGGCCTCGGAGCCGGGACGACGCTCGAAACTCGAATGCAGGATGGGGTGCCTGGCCACCACGAGATCGAGGAGCTCGATCAGCGAGTTCTCGGTCAGATCGGCGGGAGCCTCCAGCAACACCGCCTGCGAGATCTCGTCGACGGACCCATCGAGGCTGTCCATCCAGCGGAGGATCGGTGTCAACGGGACTTCTCCGTACGGCGACAGTTCCTCGACGCCGCAGGCCATCGGTTGCGCCGACTCCGCTTGCTGAGCAAGTGCTTCCGGCGTGCGCCGAGCGACGATGTGACGGGGCGAGACCGCCATGCCCACCGTCCGCAGCCGCGCCGACAACTCCATGGCCATGATGCTGTCGCCCCCGAGATCGAAGAAGTCGTCGTCCGCGGAGACCTCCGGCACATGCAGCACAGCGGCTACTGCGCGGCATATCTCCCGCTCGACGTCGGTGCGCGGCGCGCGCCCGGAACCGAGGGTCGGGACGGGGTCGGGTAACGCGGCCGCATCGAGCTTTCCGTTCGGCAGCACAGGGAACGCATCGAGCACGGTCACCGACGATGGAACCATGTACGACGGAAGGAGTTCGCCCAGACCCGCGCGCACGGCGCTCACGTCGATCGTCCGTCCCGGCGCAGCAACGACGTACCCAGCGAGGGTCGCCTGCCCGGTAGCGATACCCGACGTATGCACCAGCACCCGCGCGTCTGCGACGGCATCGATCTCTCGCAATCGACTTTCGACTTCCCCCACTTCGACGCGGTGCCCGCGGATCTTGACCTGGTCGTCCGCGCGACCGGCATACCTCAATGTGCCGGATTCGGTCCACGACACGAGATCCCCGGTCCGATAGAGCCGAGTACCGTCCGCGGCGAAGGGATCGGCAACGAAGCGGTGCGCGGTGCGCCCCGGCGCGTTGCGATACCCGCGCACCACGCCCGGCCCGGCCAAATAGAGCTCGCCGAGCGCCCCGGGAGGCGCGAGCCGAAGACAGGCGTCCAACACGTATGCCTTCAGGTTGGTCACCGGCCTACCGATCACGGGCTCGGGCGACAGATCCGTCGATGTGAACACCGCATCGACGGTGGCCTCGGTGGGTCCGTAGAAGTTGTAGGCGACCACAGATTCGTTCGCGCGCAACCTGTTCCACAAGTCGACCGATACCGCCTCGCCGCCGACCCCGACCGACGTGAGTGTGTCGATCGATCCCGACCGCATCATCTGTTCGAGCAACGAGGGTACGACCTCGATGAAATCCACCGACAGCGTTCGCAGTCGCTCGGTGAGTTCTCTCGGGTCGAGAACGACCTCGGGATCGATGAGATGTACTGTGTGCCCGCCGAACATCCACAACTGCGGTTGCCAGGATGCGTCGAAGGCCATCGACCAGGCATGCGCCACGTTCAGAGTGTCCGTGCCCGCGCGCGCCGCCGTCGGCAGATGCACGCTCTCGCGATGGGAGTGATAGAGATTCGCCAGTCCTCGGTGCGGTACCGAGACTCCCTTGGGCACACCGGTCGTACCGGAGGTGTAGATGAAGTACACCGGGTGGTCGGGATGCAATGCGGACCGACGCTCGGAATCGGTGACGGCAATCCCGTCCGTCGACGACGGCGTCAGGGCCTCGACCGCCGACGCCGTCACCGTGATCACCGGCTGCGCATCGTCGAGAATCTGCCGCGCGCGTTCGGTGGGCCAGTTCGGGTCGATCGGGAGGTAGGCGGCCCCGGACTTCATGACCCCGAGGATCGTCGCCATCGTCGTCACGGTTCGTGGGGCCTCGACGGCCACGATATCTTCCGCGCCGACACCGAAACCGAGGAGCCATCGCGCAATTCGATTGGAGACGCGATCGAGCTCGGCGAACGTCAGAGCCGTGGCGGCGTCTGCAACAGCAACGGTGTCCGGTTGCAACGCGACGCGGTCGGCGAACAGGTCCACCATCGTCCCGTCCGGATACCGACGCTGCGAGCCGGCGTACTCGGTGCGGAGAATCCGAGTCGTCGTCTCGTCGACGAGAGACAGTGCGGCGATCGGCGGGTCGCCTTCGTCGGCGAACGCACCCAACACCGAGGTCAGTGCGGACGCCACTGCGCGGGCGCGAGCCACGGGCACCGAGTCGCTGCGGTATTCGACCACCAGCCGCATCCGTTCGCCCGGATGGACCGTCAACACGAGCGGGTAGTGCGTCACTGTGTGGAATCCGGCGACCGACACCGAGAAGTTCTCGGCATCGACACCCGAAGTGTCTGCAGCAGCGAAGTTCTCGAACACCACGAGTGTGTCGAACAGCGTTCCCCGCCCGACGGCCTTCTGAATGTCTGCCAGGCCCACGTGATGATGTGGAGCCACGGCGATCGAGAAGTCCCGCAGACCAGCGAGCACGGTCGACAGACGTGCATCGGGTCCGACGTCGACACGGACGGGAACGGTGTTGATGAACAGTCCGACCATGTCTGCGACGCGATCGAGGTCGGTGGGACGCCCCGAGACCGTCGAGCCGAACACGACCGACGGGGAATCCGTGAATGCCGAGAGCACCACGGCCCATGCTGCATCGACCAGTTCGCTCAGCGTCGACGATCGACGACGCGCCGACTCGATGAGCCGAGCGGTATCCTGCGCACTCCACTCGAGGTCGATCTCGTGCGCCTCGGAACGTACCGACGACGATGCCGATGCCGATGCCGACGCTGCCACCATCGTCGGTGCCACGTCCGCGCCGAGCGCGCGACGCCACGCGTCGACGGACGAGTCGTCGCGGCCCGCGAGCCACCGCAGGTAGTCGTCGAACCGCGCAGGTTCCGGCAGTGCCAGGCCTCGGTAGAGCTTGAACAGCTCGGTACCCACAGTGCCCATGGACCACCCGTCCACGAGAAGATGGTGGACGGTCAGCACCACCCGGTGACGATCGTTCCCGCAGTCCAGCAGCAGAATTCGGACGAGCGAGTCCTGCTCTATGTCGAACGCACGCCTGTCCTGGTCGATCAGGTCACGGGTGGTAGGCGATGTCGGATCGTCGACGACATGACGGCGGAGTACGACTCGACCCGTATCGCGGATCGCGACGGTCGCCCCGGTGCTCAACGTCAGAAAGCGCGAGCGCAGCGCTGGATGACGGTCGAGGAGCGCGTCGAGTGCGCCCTCGAGACGTCGCGGATCCAGCAGCCCGTGCACCTCGAATTCGGTGGCGATGACGTAGATTTCCTCCACTCCGTCGCCCGAGGCTACGGACTGGAATGCCAAACCCCGCTGCAGCGGAGTGGCCGGGCGAGCTGCCTCTGGATCGATTCCATGAGAGCGCAATTCGGCTACATCGGCATCGGTCAGCAGCGCTACCGAACTGTCGGGCCGGTCGACGATCGCAACGGCCCGGGCGCTTCGGCCCCGCTCCACCAGCCCTGCGACCGTCCGACACTCGAAGACGTCTGCGGTGGTGATCGGAAGTCCGGCGGTGCGCGCGTGATGGACGAGGGTGATGGCGGTGATGCTGTCGCCGCCGAGCGAGAAGAAGTCGTCGTCGACGCCGATGGACTGGGCGCTCTCCGCACGGGTGGTGTCTGCGAACAGCGCCGCGAGCGCTCGCTCGTCCTCGGATGCAGCCGGTCGCGATCGGCTGGGACCACCGTCGGGTATTCCGCACTCCTGCAGAACTTTTCGATCGGCCTTGCCGTTGGGGGTTCTGGGAATACTGTCGACGGCCACCCAGAATGCGGGCACCAGATAGTCGGGAACCCGGCCACGAAGCGCCTCCCGCACCGACGCGGTGTCGACCGAGTCGGGAGTCACGTAGGCCACCAGCACACCGACGCCGTCACCGTCGGACACAGCGACCACGGCGCACTCGTCGACCGAAGGTTCACTGGCCGTCCAACTTTCGACCTCACCCAGTTCGACGCGATGGCCTCTGATCTTGACCTGACGATCGTCTCGACCCAGAAATACCAGGACGCCGTCGACGAGACGGGCACGGTCCCCGGTGCGGTACATTCGCGCGCCATCGCCGCCGGGATCTGCGACGAAGCGAGTCGCGGTCTCGGCCGGTTTCCCGGAGTATCCGCGGGCGAGCTGCACGCCCGACACGTACAGGTCGCCAGGAACGGCGTTCCGAACCGGGCGTAGCCGAGAGTCGAGCAGCCGCAGTGTGGTGTTGTCCACCGAGGTTCCGATGACCGCAGGGTCGCCGTCGACCCGCTGGACGGCGACGTCGCCTGCGACTTCGGAGGATCCGTAGGAATTGTCGATCGTGGCGTCCGGCGTCACCGCTCGGATCACGTCGATCATGTGGTCGGTCAACGGTTCTCCGCTGAGTATCCAACCGGTCACCGAAGCGCAGGCCGACGGCGCCGCAGCGGCCAGCGCGGCAGCCAGAGAACCGATGGCGGTGACCTGTTCGGCACCGGACCGTCCGATGAGCGAGGCCACGGCACCCGAATCGCCGTACTGGTGATCCTGCGCGAGTACCACACGTTGGCCCGCGAGAATGCCGGTGAGCAACTCCGTCGCGCCGTCGATGAACGCCAGCGAACTCTTGGCAACTCGGCTGCCCGGTCTGCCCCACCGCGTCACCGCCCACTGCAGCCGGTTGGCCAACGCGTTCCTGGTGCCGACCACACCCTTGGGCGTTCCGGTCGAACCCGACGTGTACACGAGATAGGCCGCGCACTCACCCGGGACGCTGCGACCGAACGGCGGCGTCCAGTCCTGTTGTCGTACAACGGTATCGACGCGGACCGCAGTCTCCATATCCGTCAGTGCCGCGGGGGTCGCATCGTCGATCAACAGCAGGTCGTGCCCGGAATCGGACAGAATCAGTTCGATCCGCTCACGCGGGTAGCGAATGTCGACGGGTACGAACGCTGCGCCGACGTCGATGGTCGCCAACAGCGCCGCCACCATGTCGAGACCTCTGCTCACCGCAACAGCGACGCGGCTTTCGACACCGATGTGGTGCACACGCAGCAGTGCGGACACCTGTCCGACCCGCGTGGACAACTGCCCGAACGTGATGTGCTCGCCGCCGATCAGCAGTGCCACGTCATCGCGGGACTGCTCGAAACGCGCTGCCAGAGCGGTCTCGATCGGCACCACGGTTCGGTCCGGTCCGACGCTGCGCCCCTGGCCATGCGGGGCGGCCACCAGTCGAGTGACGTCGATGTCCGACACTGTCGTCATCCGATCGAGCATCTCGACGAACGTCTCGGCGTACATGGCGGCCTGCCGCCGGCCGACAGCGGCCTCGTCGTGCAGTACGAACGCCCACAGAGCAGGATCGGGGCCCACGATCAACGCCATCGGGAAGCTCATGTGCGCACCCAGCACCGTGATCTCGTCGACGGTCCCGCTCGTCTCGGGTATCGGTGCGGGATAGTTCTGGTACACGACTATGGTGTCGAACAGCTCTCCGCCGCCGACTGTTCCGGCGATGTCGGACAGCCCGAGGAACCGATACTCGTCCAGGTCGAGGTGGTCTGCCTGCACGCGTGCGAGCATCTCGGTCGCCGTTGCAGCCGAGTTCCACCGCAGGCGGACAGGCACGGTGTTGAGCAGCAAACCCACCATCGCCTCGGCACCATCGAGATCGAACGGCCTCAGCGACGTCGCCATCCCGAAGGCCACATCGTCGGAACCGGTTCTCGCCGACAGCATCGCCGCCCAGGCTGTCTGCACGACGACGTTCGTGGTCACGCCGGTACGACGCGCGTATTCGGACACCCGCTGGGCCAACGCATCGTCGATATCGACGTCCAGGCGCGAGCGCGTGCCCGCGCTGGACCCATTCGCTCGGTCCCCGGCAACGAGAGTCGCGGACTCGAACCCGTCGAGGTAGTCGGCCCACCGCTGACGCGCAGTGACGTTGTCCTGCAACGCTGTCCACGCGAGATAATCGCCGAAGTCGGGTGCAGGCGGCAACCGCGCCCCCTCGCCCGATTCGTAGAGAGCGATCAGCTCCCTGACGAAGATGGCCTCGGACCACCCGTCCATCAGCGCGTGATGGTAGGTGATCAGAACTCGCGGGGCGCGCGCAGAAGTGGAGTAGGAGAAGCGAATCAGCGGCTGCTCGAAGAACGCGAACCCGACCGAGCGGTCTCGTCGGAGATGATCATCCCACTCGTCGTCGACGGCCGTGACGACCGGCGTCGACGCGCGCGGTACCACCCAGACCAGATCACCGTTACGGCGTTGCCGCAGCAGCGCTCTGATGTTCGGGTAGCGATCCAACAGCAGTTCGAGGGCACGATCGAGCCGGCCGCGTTCCACCGCGGCGGACAGGTCGAGCACCGTCTGTGACAGGTACGGATCCTGCGCTCGCTCGGCGAGCGTCGATTGCAGGTACATCCCGACCTGCAGTGCGGTGAGTGGGAGTACGGCGGCGATCTTGGACTGCGACGTGGCCGCGGTATCGGTCGTCATGTCTGCTCACATACTGCTTTCGAATTCGTCGAGCTCGTCCTGGGACAGTTCCACCGTGGCGGCGGCGTGGACAGCGGGGCGTGCGTCGGCGTCCGGTGTGAGCTCCGCCCCGAACATTCGCACCGTCCGCTTGCGCATCACCTCACGCGGTGCCAGCGGAATCGAGGCCTTTCGCGCCCGCGATGCCACGGCCAGGCAGGTGATGCTGTCGCCGCCGAGCGCGAAGAAGTCGTCGTCGATCCCCACGCGTCCGACACCCAGAACCGCCGCGACGATCTCGCACAACATCGTTTCCACCGGCGTTCGGGCCGGTACGAACGTGCCTCCGCCCACGGCGTCGACGGTCGGAAGAGCCCGCACATCGAGCTTGCCGTTGATCGTCATCGGAATGCGTTCCAGGGCAGCGAACAACGTCGGCACCATGTACTCGGGCAACGTCGCTGCCAGCCGGTCTCGAATGGAACCGAACAGCACGGACGTGTCGGTCGTACCGCCGTCGCGAGGAACGATGTATGCGGCCAGGGCGCGAGTACCACTCCCGATCTGCACCGTACGCACCACCGCGCCCACCACACCCTCGCATGCGGCCACGGCGCGTTCGACCTCTGCGGTCTCCACTCGATAGCCGCGAATCTTCACCTGGTCGTCCGCGCGACCGAGGTAGTCGAACAGACCGTCGGCTCGAATGCGAACCAGATCACCGGTGCGGTACATCCGTGCGCCCGGAGTCAAGGGGTCGGCCACGAATCTCGTTGCCGTGTCGCCGAATCGGTTCACATAGCCCCGCGCAAGACCGACACCGGAGAGGTACAACTCCCCCACCGAACCGATCGGGACCGGCCGTAGCCACTGGTCCAGGACGGACGCACGTGTGCCCAGGATCGGCGAACCGATGGACGGCCCGACGCTGTCCCTTGTTCCGGTACCGAGCGCGTTGATCGTGTACTCGGTAGGCCCGTACAGGTTGTAGCCGATGCCGTCGAGCCGACTCCACAGTGCATCCGGTACCGCCTCACCACCCAGCAAGACCAGGGGAATTCGATGTCCGTCGCGTTCGTCCAACAGTCCGAGATCGAGCAGATGTCCGGCATACGTGGGCGTCACGTTGACCACGTCGATTCTGTTCTGCTCGCAGTAGTGAGCCAATGCCTCACCGTCGCGGCGTAATTCCTCGTCGCAGATGTGTACCTCGTGACCTTCGACGAGCCACAGCAACTCCTCCCACGACATGTCGAAGGAGAACGACACCGTGTGTGCGATCCGCAGGGTGCGGTCTCCTGCCACGGCGACGGTGGGAGCGAAGATCTCGTTCCGGTGATTGATCTGCATGTTCGTCAGACCGCGATACGGAGTGACGACGCCCTTCGGTGTTCCGGTCGAGCCGGAGGTGTAGATGACGTAGGCGGGGTGCTCGAGTCGGCCGACGGTGCCGGACGCGAAACCGACCGACGCGGTGGCCGCCTCGACTTCCGACGCGTCGATGTCGTACGCCAACTCTGTTGCGACCTCAGGGGAGTCGACGACCATCCGTGTGGCGGTGGTGGCCAATCCCCGGCTCTCCGTGTCCACCGTCGACACCAGAACGGCCGGTTGCGCGTCGGCCAACATGACGTCGAGACGCTCTGTCGGATGGTCGAGTTCGAGGGGCAGGTACGCGGCACCGGTACGCAGCACCGCAAACAGGGCCACCACCATCTCCACCGATCTCGGCAGAGCGAGGGCCACGATGCGTTCGGGAGCGGCACCCCGGCGAAGCAGCGCCAGTGCGCAGGCGTTCACCCGCCGGTCTAGGTCGCCGAAGGTCAGCCGCCGGTCTCCGAACACCAACGCGATGCCGTCGGGAACGGCCGCGGCGCGTGCGGCGAGCAATTCGGCGATCGTGTTGTCCTGCAGTCGCTCCGATCGGCCGTCGAACTCGTTCTCGACGACACTCGGCATGTCGCCCGGGGCAGACGGCCAGCGCGAGATCGGCAGATCGGGCTGCGCTGCAACGGTATAGAGTGCCGATGCGAACGAGTCGAGCAGCGATCGGGCACGCTCGTCGTCCACAGAATCGGGTAGATACGTCACCGACAGGTTCAGTTCATCGCCGGGATCCACTGCGATGGACACCGGGAACTCGGACCCATCGACGGTCGAGATGTGTCGCACGCGGCGCTCGTTCCCCGCCGACGTCGATTCTTGTCGTCCCGCAGGCCCGGCAGCGTTACGCAGGACGAGCAGGGTGTCGAACAGAGCCCCCGCACCGATGGCCTGCTGAATTCCACCGAGACCGAGGGTGTCGTGCGGCATCAGGTCGAGACGCTGATCCTGCACGCGCGCAGCCACATCGGTGACCGAATCGAATCCACCTGCCGTCACCCGGATCGGCACCGTGCTGATGAACGCGCCGATCGCGGTGTCGGAACCGGCCACATCCATGGGCCGACCGGCGACGGCGGTACCGAACACCACATCGGACCGCCCCACCACACGCATCAACACACTCGCCCAGGCCGCTGCGAGAACCGTGAACAGAGTCGAACCGGATCGACGTGCGTGCAGATCCAGCGCGTCGGACACCGCTGCCGTCACTCTGCGTTCGATCCTGCGGGGTGAACCGTCCCCGCGGGTGGCCTCCGCGGCCACCGAGGTCGGGCTGTCGATATCGCCGAAGTACCGCTGCCACGCCTGCTCGGACTCGGCACGGTCGCGAGAAGCCAGCCAACGCAGATACTCACGGTAGCCGTGGTCCGGCGGAACGGGCGTGCCGTTCTCGTCGTGCTGCTCCAGGACTCGAGCCACGAGCATTGCCGAGGATCCGCCGTCGAAGCACCCGAACCAGTAGGTGGTCAACAGTCGGTCGACCCCTCCGGGAAGGTGCACCAGGGTGACCCGAAACAGTGGCGGCGCAGCGATGTCGAACGAGAGCGCCCGGTCGTCCGCGAGAATCCGGCTCCATCGATCGTCCACCTCGCTCGCCGGGCACGCACGGAGATCCACCACCGTCAACGGTGCCTGCACCGCAGAGAGCACGACCTGGGCCGGCGCGGTGTCGTCCGGCGTCACGAAGGCCGTCCGCATCGCCGCGGTGGTATCGACGACCGATTGCAGAGCTCGCCTGATCCTGTCGTCGTCGAGGACGCGGTCGACCTCGACGACGGTGCGGACGGTGTACAGCTCGGTGGCATCGGCGTCGACACCTACCTGGAAGACGAGCCCGAGCTGCAGTGGTGACAGTGGCCAGACGTCGTCGATGGATCCGAATTGCTCCCTCAACGAATCGAATTCGGCGGATTCGACGTCTGCGAGTGGGCCGCGGCTCGCCTCGGGTGCGGCCTCGTCGCCTCGGGCACGCCGCAACCGCTCCTGCACCAACCTACGTCTGACGTCGTCGAGATCCATGGGTTCCTTCATCGAGTCGGCTGCTGTTGCGTGCACTGTGTGACGAGCAAGGACTTGTCCACTTTGCCGATGGCGGTGACGGGCAGCGATGTTCGTGTCACCACGCGATCGGGCAGTTTGAATCCGGCGCAGCCGGCCGCCGTCAGGAAGGCCCGCACGTCGGCGACGGTCGGACCACTTCCGTTCGGCACCACGACTGCGCAGACACTTTCGCCCACAGCGGCATCGGGCACCCCGATCACCGCGACCCGCGCTACTGCAGGATGGGTGAGCAGCAGGTCTTCGAGCTCGTCGGCCGCGACGTTCTCGCCGTTTCGGGTGATCACGTCCTTGATGCGACCGGTGACGACGAGATGGCCGGACTCGAGCTCGCGCACCTGATCCCCACTGCGATAGAACCCATCAGGGGTGATGGCAGTCGTATTATGTTCTGCCGCAGAATAATAGCCATTGATGGTGTAGGGGCCCCGCGTCAGCAATTCACCGACTTCCCCGGGCGATACATCGTTTCCGTCCGCATCGACGACGCGCACCTCGTCCAGATGGGACAACGGCCTGCCTTGCGTTCCGATCACCACTTCCGGGCTGTCCTCGGCTCGGGTGTAGTTCAGTAGTCCTTCGGCCATGCCGAACACCTGCTGCAGCCGGCATCCGAGCGCGGGCTCGACCAGCTTGGCGACCTCCGGTGCCAGCTTCGCTCCCCCGACCTGCAACAACCGCAAGCTGGACAGGTTGGCATCCTCCCATTCCGTTGCCTCGCACCACAGATGAGTCAACGTCGGAACCAGCGCCGTGATCGTCACGCGATATCTCTCGATCAGCGCGAACGCGTGGTCCGGGCTGGCACTGCCGGAGAACACCACCGTTGCCCCTACCCCGAGGGCACCGAGCAGCCCGGGGCATGCGAGCGGAAAGTTGTGTGCGGCAGGGAGAACGGCGAGATACACGTCCTCGGGACCGAGAGCGCAGACCTCCGCACTGGCCCTGGCGTTGTATTCGTAATCGTTGTGCGTACGGGCAATCAGCTTGGGCAATCCCGTCGTGCCACCGGAGACCAGCAGTAAGGCAGGATCGGTCGGCCGGGCGCGCGGAAACTGTCGGGGCACCCCGGCCACCGCGGACAGAGAGGTATGGGACCCGCCGCCGTTCGATTCGGGTCCGGAACTGTCGACGAAGACGTGCCGAACACTCGTCACCGACGCGAGGACCTCATCGGCGAGTTCGCAATAGTCGAAGTCGCCGTCCCGATCGGAGATCACGTACGCCACCGCCGATGCGGTGGCGGCGAGATGGGTGATCTCACGTCGGCGATGTGCAGGCAGCGTCAGCACCGGAACTGCTCCGCATTCGAGCAAGGCGAACAGCACGACCGCAAAGTTCACGGAGTTCGGCAATTGCACGACCACCCGGTCGCCCGGTTCGATGCCGCGATCGGCGAATCCGGCTGCGACGCTCCGCACTCGTCGAAGCAGCTCGTCGTACCTCAGCTCCGTGCGATCGTCGACGACGGCACTCGAAGGGCCGAACTGCGTCGCCCACGTTGCGAACACCTCCGGAAGGGTTTCACCTCGCCACAACCCGGCGTCGAGGTACCTGCGGGCACGCTCGTCGTCGAACGGCACGAAACCGTCGACGTCGGTTTCCGGCTCGGCAAGTTCGGTCATGTTCTGCACCATGGATTCTCGTCCTCCGGGAATGCGAAGCGGGTCAGGAATGGTGTTCGAGCGCGGCCGACAGTTCGTCCTCCGACATCGCTTCGACCGACAGGAAGATCTCGGCGGTGGCCTCGAGGAATTCTGCGTCACCTTCTGCGCCGATCATCCGGTCCGCGAGCCCGGCCACGGTGGGTGCCGCGAACATCATGCGCACGGTGACCGACGTGATGTCGAAGGACTCGCGAATGCGGGCGACGATGGTCGTCGCCAGGACGGAATCGCCGCCGAGCGCGAAGAGCGTGTCCGTCACACCGATGCCGTCGACCCCGAGTACCTTCTGCCAGATCAGGGCGAGGGCGCTTTCGAGGTGAGTTCTGGGCGCAATCCGGGCATCGACCCGTTCGCTTTCTCCCGCGGCGCGACACAGCCGGACGACGGCAGCGGAGTCGATCTTGCCGTTGACGGTCAGCGGCAGCGCGGAGACCGTCACGATCTGCTCCGGCACCATGTGCGCTGGGAGACGCTCGGCGGCCCTGGCCCTCACGGACCCAACCGTCTCACGGGCATCCGCGTCTCGATCGGTCGGCACCACGGCGGCCAGCAGGATCGGAGCTGCGGTGCGGTCGACAACGGCTGCGGCAGTGGCCACCTCGTGATCCGCGGTGAGTGCCGCTTCGATCTCTCCGAGTTCGATCCGAAATCCGTTGATCTTGATCTGGTTGTCCACACGGCCCACGAATTCGACCATGGAGCCGGTCTCGGCCGTCGAGCCGGGGCAGTACCGAACCAGGTCTCCGGTGCGGTACCAGCGGTAGCCGTCGGCCTCGACGAAGCGCTCGTTCGTACGCTCGGGATCGCCCAGATAGCCGTCGGCGAGACCGACGCCCGCGACCCACAACTCACCGGGCACCCAGTCCGGCACCTGGTTCCCACGCGCATCGACCACCCGAAGCGCCATCGACGCGAGCGGCACCCCGAACGGGACCGTGCGCCAGTTCGGATCGACGTCCACGACCTCACAGATGCTGTTGTGGATCGCGGTTTCCGTAGCGCCACCGAGTCCGGCGAACCGACATCCGGGAACCGCCGCCGTCAGCCGCCGGTAAAGGTCGATACCCACCTTGTCGCCGCCGAGCATGACGACCTCGAGCGAACCGCCCACATCGTCACCGGTGGACAGGATCATGTCCAGCAGCGGGGGCACGCAGCTGATCACCGTGACGCGGTGCGCACGAATCAGAGCGGCCCAGCGCTGCGGATCCTTGCGCTCGTGTTCCTGGATTAGCACGGCCGTACCGCCGGCCGCGAACACCGAGAACAGGTCGAACGTGCACAGGTCGAAGTCCAACTCGGACAGGCACAATGGACGGTAGCCCTCGTTCAGGTCGAAACGTTCGACCAGATCCATGATCGTGTTCATCGCGGCGCGATGCGAGACCACAACACCTTTCGGTTCACCCGTGGAGCCGGAGGTGAAGATCATGTACGCGGGCGCGGTGTCGGGGCCGAGGTGCGGGGCGGGCCGAGGCTCACTCAGGATCGCGTGGGACACCGCGAGACCGTCGTCGCCCGATCCGCCGATCGTCACCGTGAACCCCGCTTTTCGGGCGATCAGCGCAGCACGGCTCGACGGTTGGTCGACGCCGATCGGTACGTACACCCCGCCCGCGGCGAGCACACCGAGAACTGCGACCACTTGATCGGGACCCTTCGGCAGCGTCACCCCCACCGTGTCGCCCACTGTCATATCTCGGTCCCTCAGTGCCCCAGCAACTCTCAGTGCCCGGTCACACAGATCGCCGTACGTCATCGACTCGTTCTCGCCCCACTCGAGCGCCACCGCGTCGGGATGCTGCGACGCGCGATCGAAGAAGGCGCGGTGCAGAGTCTCGTTCCCGGCCGACTGCGACGCGTCCGTTCGGGGTACATCGGCTGACGGAGTTCGCGACATCAGCTGACGCGGTGGAACCAGCTGACCCACAGGCTCCGCCCACACGGAGTCACCGTCGACCACGAGTGCGCGAACCAGCGTCTCGAACGCGTCGAACATCGCGTCGGGAACTCCTGGGAGGAACTCGTTCTCGCGTATGTCCCAGTTGACCAACACGCCACCGTCGAGTTCGGTGATCTGCGCGTCGAGAACCACCTGCGGCCCCTGCGACATGATCCACACCGGATCACCGAAGACCTGCCGCGCGCGAGCGTCGAACAACTCGCCCAAACCGAGCGCGCTCGTGAAGACGACGGGAGCCAGCACCGGCTCTCCTCGACGGCGGCCGAGGTCGCGCAGCACCTCGACCCCGGAATAGTCGGCGTGCGAGGCGTCTTCGTGCAGACGGGACCGGATCCGACGGGAACGTTCGACGAACGAGAGCGGCTCGTTCAGATCGACTTCCAGCATGACCGACGACGAGAAGTCACCGATGAGATTCTCGACGTCGGGATGCGTCGGAGCGCGATCGAACATGGGCACGTTGAGCAGAAACCGTTGTTCGCGGGACCAGGCACCGATCACCTCGGCGAACGCCGTGGCCACTGCCACCGCCGGGGTGACTCCGTGGGCTCTGGCGTGCGTCTGGAGATCGCCGTATGCCGCGGAGTCGAGATGAAATGCCCGACGCAATGCTACCGGGGCACCCGAATCATGTTCCAGCAACGGAAGAGTCGGCGCTCCGGGCAGTGAGTCGAGGCGCTCGGACCAGTAGCGTTCGGCCTGAGCACGGGCGCTGCGTCGGTCGAGCGGGCGATCGGCGAGGTACCGCGAATAGCTGTACGCGATTGCCCGGAGGGGATCGCCGTCGTAGGCCCGCGCCAGGTCTGCAACCAGAATACGAAAACTCACTGCATCGCCGGCGATCATGTCGATGTCCAGGTGCAGACGCGTGCGACCGTTCGGCAGGAGCGACAGATCGGCCGAGAACATCTCGCCCGCTTCGATATCGAGCATCTGGTGGGTCAGACGGAGCCGCGTTTCTTCGAGGCGGTCGGTCGGGTCGGACTCGGATCGTAGGTCGTGGACCGTCAACCCGCGCCACCCCGAGGTCGGTTCGATGCGCTGCTGTCCGTTGTCCGAAATCCGGGCCCGCAACATCTCGTGCCGTTGTGCGACGGCATCGAGCGCCGCACGTAGTCGATCGGGATCCACTGCCTCGCCGTCGAATTCGGTGTAGAGATGCGGTGCGACCCCGCCGAACCGCTGCTCGGCACTGCGCCCGATCCAGTAGGCGTGCTGCAACAGTGCGAGATCGAACTCCGACGTGTCCGGTTCGACCAGCGTCGATTGCCGCTCGGAGTTTCGGGAACTCGATTCGGCCGAACCACCGATCAGTTCGGACCAGGCAGAAATGTTCGGCTGCGCAGCGAGCTCGGCAAACGTCACCGTCGACCCCTGCTTGCGGAATCTCCCGACCAACCGCATCAGAACGATCGATTCGAGACCCAGCTCGAACAGATCCGCGTCCATCGCCACAGCCCCGGGTTCCGCACCGATCAGTTCTGCAACCACCGCCCGCAGTTCGTCCCGTCCGATTCCCCGCTGATCCATCCGGTGAGTCCCCTTCGATCGACTGTGTTGCGTATGCGCGCGACCAGGCGATATCCAGAGCCCGTCCATAAGGAAAGGCTACCCTCGCTTAGCCGACCCTGAGGAGGCTAGCATCTGTGGGCCACCGCGAAGAGGGTGCCCTCGGCCCCTACCTCGACACCAGGAAGTACGGCGCTCCACTCGACATCGGCCATCTCGGCCTCGACGAAAGCAGACACGTGACACCGACTTCGAGCAGATTCGGCTCCGCACCCCGCGCCCTCACCGGAGGCATAGCGGTTCTCGTGCTTCTCGCTGCTGCCGCGTGCAGCAGTGGCACCACCGGCAGCGACGACGCCGGCACCCAGACCGTCGACCTGAACGCGAACCCCGCCGCGTGCAGTGCGAACGACCGCGTCGATTCGGTCGACCGAGCGTCCGGACCGTTCACGTACACCGACGGCCGCGGACGGACCGTTTCCCTCGATGCACAACCGACCAGAATCATCGCCGACGAGGAATCCGCCGCTGCGCTGATGTCGTACGGAATCAAGCCGATCGCCATCTGGTCGACGACGCCGATGGGGACCAGCCCGATTCTGAGTTGCTCCGATCTGACGGGCATCGAATCGGTCGGCGAGACCTGGGGCACCTTCGATTTCGAGAAAGCCGCCAGCCTGGACCCGGATCTCGTCATCGGTGAGTTCAACCCGAGATTCGGCCAGTTCGGCAAGTTGACCACGACGGCCGATTCGTCCAAGGCCGACACGATCGATCGGATCGCTCCCACCCTGGGGGTCACCTTGGACACGACGTCGACCGCGAAGACCATCGAGAACTACGCCGGGTTGGCGTCGTCGCTCGGCGTCGACCTCGACACCCCACAACTGGCAGACATCAAGTCCGACTACGACGCTGCTGTCACCAACTTCAAGAAGGTTGCGTCCGAACGTCAGGACCTCACCGGAGTGGGAGTCTGGCCCCTCGACGTCGCCTACGTACTCGATCCGTCGGCGGATCCCGACTTCAGCGACTACGAAAGCTGGGGCCTGAAGATGTACACCCCCGACGGCACCGACGACGGTTACTGGAAGAAGGTGTCCTGGGAGAATGTGTCGAGCGTCGATGCCGATGTCGCGTTCGTCTACCACGACGTTGCCAACGCATCCGACGTGAAGCTTGCCGACATCCCGAGCCGTTACCCCGGCTTCGACACCATCTCCGCCGTCGAGAAGCAACAGATGGTGCTGTGGGACTACGGCGCCAACAAGAGCTACAGCCGCTACACCAACACCATCGACGTCTACGCCGATGCACTGTCCAAGGCGCAGAAGGTCACTGCCGAGTAAGCGCGGCCGCGATCTCCGCCGCCAGTCGGTCGAGTTCGGATCGATGCGGCGACGACGGCCGAGCCCGCAGACCGAATCCGTCGCCGATCATGCGCGGGATGACGTGCAGATGCACGTGGAAGATTTCCTGACCTGCCACCGTGCCGTCGGCGAGGAACAGGTTCACCCCGGCGACGCGCGGATTGCTCGCTCGCACAGCGGCAGCCACCTTCTGCCCGACGACGAACAGATGCGCACCGATCTCGGGCGGCAACTCGGCCAGCGTCCGATACTGCTGCTTGGGCACCACGAGCACGTGCCCGGTGGTGAGAGGCCTGATGTCCATGAACGCGATCGCGGTGTCGTCCTCGTGGACGCGCGACGCCTCGGCGGTCCCGGCAATGATCTCGGAGAAAATCGTGTAGGGGTTCACGGCATCGAGCCTAGGCGTGAGCGCAGACCGCACGAACGACACCGCGACTGCTGAAACTGCACGACTGACTCGACCCGACTACTGTTTGCCGATGAGCATCGGCGGGGTTCTCTTCGACATCGACGGCGTACTCGTCACGTCGTGGCAGGCGGTACCCGGGGCAGCCGCGACGCTGAAGTACCTGGACAACAACGACATTGCACGCGCGTTCCTGACCAACACGACCTCGAAGACGCGCGAGCAGATAGCGGCGGCATTGCGCGACGTCGGACTCGACGTCCATTCCGACGAGATCGTCACCGCCGCGTCGCTCACCGCGGATCATCTACGCGAGAACTACCCGGATGCTCGGGTGGTCATGATCAACAACGGCGAGATCGCGGCCGATATGCCGGGCATCGAATTCGTCGAGGAGTCTTCCGGGGATCCGGATGTCGTGGTCGTCGGCGGTGCCGGCCCGGAGTTCACGCACGAGCGTCTCAGTCGCGTCTACGACTGGCTGTGTCGCGGCATTCCCGTCGTCGCGATGCATCGATCGTTGATGTGGAGTACCGGTGGCGGGTTGCGCATCGACACCGGCATGTACCTCGCCGGGATGGAGCAAGCGTCCGGACACGCCGCGAAAGCCATCGGCAAGCCCGCTCCCCTGGGCTTCCGCACGGCGTCCGAGCGGATGGGCGTCGATCCGGACGACGTCGTCATGGTCGGCGACGACCTCGACAACGACGTCCTCGCCGCCCAGGTCGTCGGCATGACCGGTGTTCTGGTGCGCACCGGAAAGTTCCGTCAGGACGTGCTCGATCGACGCATCACCGACGAATTCGCGATGGAACCCGATCACGTGATCGACTCCGTCGCAGACCTGCCGGACGTCCTGATGTGAGTGGAAACTCGTAGCCCACTACGAGTTTCCACTCACAACAGAGAACTCAGAGAATCGGCGACGGGATGTAGGCCGCACCGGCCGGGAACTTCGCGATCAGCCGCTCCACGGCCGAGACGACCGCACTGACCTGTGCGTCCGCTGCACCGACGAAGGCCGTCTTGTCGGCCAGCGCCGCATCGAGTGCAGCGCGGTCGAGCGGCAGTCGGCCGTCGGCAGCCAGCCGATCCAGCATGTCGGGCTCGAGTCCCTGCTCGCGCATGGCCAACGCGACGGCGACTGCGTGTTCCTTGATCGCCTCGTGCGCGGTCTCGCGGCCGACGCCTGCGCGCACAGCCGCCATCAGCACCTTCGTCGTCGCGAGGAACGGCAGGTAGCGGTCCAGTTCCTTGGCGATGACGGCGGGGTACGCACCGAACTCGTCGAGCACGGTCAGGAAGGTCTCGATGAGACCGTCGATGGCGAAGAACGCGTCGGGCAGCGCGACGCGACGCACGACGGAACAGAAGACGTCGCCCTCGTTCCACTGCGCTCCGGCGAGCTCGGCGGCCATCGATCCGTAGCCGCGAAGCACCACCTGCAAGCCGTTGACGCGTTCGCACGAGCGGGTGTTCATCTTGTGCGGCATCGCCGAAGAACCGACCTGGCCGGGCTGGAAGCCCTCGGTGACCAGCTCGTGGCCCGCCATCAGGCGGACAGTGTGCGCGAACGACGACGGCCCGGCACCCACCTGGACCAACGCGGACACGACCTCGTGATCGAGCGAGCGGGGATACACCTGGCCGACGCTGGTGAGCGTGTGCCGGAAGCCGAGATGATCGGCGACGATGCGTTCGAGTGCGACGAGCTTCGCGGAGTCTCCGCCGAACAGGTCGAGCATGTCCTGCGAGGTGCCCATCGGGCCCTTGATGCCGCGCAGTGGGTAACGCGCGATCAGTTCCTGCAGCCGGGACAGCGCGAGCAGCAGCTCGTCGGCGGCCGACGCGAAGCGTTTGCCCAGCGTGGTGGCCTGAGCGGCGACGTTGTGGCTACGGCCGGCCATGACGAGGGAGGAGTATTCGGCGGCGCGTTCGGCCAACCGCTTCGCCACGGCGACACCGTGCGTGTGGACGTGTTCGAGCGAACGCAGAATCTGCAGCTGCTCGACGTTCTCGGTCAGGTCGCGGCTGGTGAGTCCCTTGTGGATGTGCTCGTGACCGGCGAGGGCGTTGAACTCCTCGATGCGGGCCTTCACGTCGTGCCTGGTGACGCGTTCCCGCTCGGCGATCGACGCCAGGTCGACCTGGTCGGCGACAGCTTCGTAATCGGCGATGGCCGCGTTGGGCACGTCGACTCCGAGCGAGGACTGTGCGCGCAGCACGGCAATCCACAATTGCCGTTCGAGCGTGATCTTGTATTCCGGAGACCACAGCTCCACCAGTTCGGGGCTTGCGTAACGGGTGGCCAGGACATTCGGGATGCTCACGAGCATCCAGCTTACGTGGCCCAGTTGTCGGTCTCGGATGAGGTCGGACTCGAATTCGGCCGTCGGACCGAGCATCGCCGCAGCGTGGAATAACCGCACCGCATTCCGATGTTGCAGCCGCCGTGAGCCGAACAGTGAAGGTCGACATCTGGTCCGACATCGCGTGCCCGTGGTGCTTCGTCGGTAAGCGCCGTTTCGAGGCAGGTGCTGCGGAGTTCATCGCCGATGGCGGGACGCTCGAGGTGGAGTTCCACTCGTTCGAGCTGGCACCCGACACACCGGTCGACTTCGACGGGACCGAAGTCGACTTCCTTGTCTCCCACAAAGGCATGCCGGCCGCCCAGGTCACGCAGATGTTGGGGCAGATGACCGAGCTGGCCGCAGGCGAGGGGCTCGCGTACGACTTCGACGCCTTGCAGCACACCAACACCGTCAAGGCGCACGAACTCCTGCACTTCGCCAAGTCGAAGGGCAAGCAGGTCGAGATGAAGGAACGGCTGCTGGCGGCCTACTTCGAGGAGGGCCGCCACGTCGGACGCGTCGACGACCTCGCCGACCTGGCCGCGGAGATCGGCCTCGATCGTGACGAGGTGGTCGAGGCGCTGAAGTCCGAGGAATACCTGCCCGCCGTGCGCGCGGACAAGGAGCAGGCCATCGCCTACGGAATCAGTGGTGTGCCGTTCTTCGTGATCGACGGTCGCCTCGGTGTGTCGGGCGCACAGGAACCGTCGGTGTTCGCCGAAGTCCTGCAGAAGGCCGCGGCCGGCGCATGAGCGGCCCGTTGGAGATGGTCGGCGACTTGGAGATGGTCGGCGACGACCGCGGCCCCGTCTGCGAGGACGGTGTGTGCGAGGTGCCGCCGATCCGAGACGCAGACTCGGGCGAGAACGACTTCGGGTTGAACACGCCGGCCTGAGGGGGCCTGAGTCAATCGGCCGACACCTGTTCCGCCGGTGCCACGATGTCGATGACCGCCAACAGCATGCTCCGCGCCATTTCGCGCGGATCGGGATCCACCTCGCTGAGCGCGCCCACCACTGCACCGTCGACCACTGCCACGAGTCGTCGTAGCTGCTCTTCCTGCACGGTTCGCCCCGATCGCCGCAGCACATCGGTCAGCAGGTCGTCGATCTGGGCACGCAGCCTCAGCTGCACCTCACGAAGTTCCGGATGCCGAGCCGACGCGATGAACCGCTCGTATCTGGCGACCAGTTGCTCGTGACCGCCCTGCGGCCCGATCAGCAGGTCGACGATGAGATCGACCGTCGACTCCATCTTCTTTGAGCACTTGCCCTCGTCGTCGATACGTCCGCGCATGACGTCGATCTCGCGGGTCCCGACGACGTCGACCGCCGCGGCCACCAAGTCGCCGAGCGACTCGAAATAGTAGGTGGTCGACGCCAACGGCAGTCCGGCGCGAGCGGCCACCGACCGGTGCCGAACCGCGTCGAATCCACCCTCGACCAGCAGGTCTGCAGCCGCCGACGCCAGAGCGTGGCGGCGGCGCACTCCCTTCGGAGTCGCACCCGACACCTTGTGCTGCGACTCGGTCGGACCTGCGGACATTCCAGTCATCGTGCCAGCTCGCAGCCGTTCGTCGGACTGCTTTCGCGCTATGGAATTGTCAGTGTTCGTGGCTCATCGACCTATCGACCTTCGCTCCGACACCATCACCCGACCAGATTCGATCATGCGACAAGCAATGGCCGACGCCGAAGTGGGTGACGACGTCCTCGACCACGATCCGACGATGGCGGCGCTCGAGGAAAGAGTGGCGGATCTGCTCGGCTTCGAGGCGGCGCTGTGGGTGCCGTCCGGTTCGATGGGCAACATCATCGCGCTAATGCTCCATCTGCAGCGCGGCGATCGATTCCTGGCCCCGGAGCACGCGCACGTCCTGGGCTCCGAGCTCGGCACCGCAGCCTGGTTGGCGGGCGGAATGCCCGAGGCACTTCCCCACGACGGTGGCCCCGGACGCCCCCTTGCGTCGACGGTGCGTGCGGCAGCCGGCGGCGTCGGGCCGTACTTCGCCCTGCGGACCACATTGCTCTCGCTCGAGAACACACACAATTTCGCCGGCGGTGCCGTGTTGAGACCGGACGAGTGGGCGGAACTCGTTGCGGCCGGACGTGACTCGGGATTGAGAATTCACCTCGACGGGGCTCGGCTGTGGAATGCCGCTGTGGCACTCGATGTTCCGATCGCGTCGTTGACCACCGGCGCAGACACGGTGCAGGTATGCCTGAGCAAGGGGCTCGGCGCACCCGTCGGCTCGATGCTCGTCTCCGATGCGGCGCGAATCCATGAGGCCCGGCGTGTGCGAAAGATGTTGGGCGGCGGCGTGCGTCAGGGTGGCGTGCTCGCTGCGGCGGGGCTCGTCGCCCTGGATCGAATCGGCGATCTCGCCAAGGATCACGCAAATGCCTCGACGCTGGCACGCGGCCTTCGTGAACGGGGCTGGGAGGTCGCAGAACCCCAGACGAACATCGTGCTCGCCGCCGTCGCCGATCCTGTACGGACAGTGACCGAGCTGGCCGATCTGGGCATCGCTGCCGTCACCGTCGCGGGCAAGGTGCGCTTCGTCACCCACCGTGACGTCGATGCAGCCGATATCTCCGAGGTGCTGGAGCGGCTGCGCCCCATGTGAGCGCAGCGCTTTCCTGTCGTTCCGCAGGCTCCACTCCTGCCTCGTAGCCTGCTACGAGGAAACACTCACATGCGACGTAGTCGCTCCAAGGCTTCTTCGACATCGGCGGTCGTGCCCGCGAACGAGAATCGCACCGTGTGGTTCCCACGGACGGTGTCGAAGTCGACGCCGGGTGCCAACGCGACCCCGGTCTCGGCCAGCACTCGGGCGCACCAACTCCGCGAGTCGTCGGTGAGATGCGCGATATCCGCGTAGACGTAGAAGGCACCGTCGGCCGGAGCCAGATCGGTGATACCCAACGCGGGCAAACCGTCGAGCAGGATCCTGCGGTTGACGGCGTACCGCTCGACATGCGAATCCAGCTCGCGGCGCGACTCTTCGGTGAACGCCGCAATAGCCGCCACCTGCGAGATCGCCGGCGGGCAGACCGTCATGTTCGACGCCAATCTTTCGACGGCCCTGCGCAATCGAGCCGGCAGCAGCATCCAGCCCATGCGCCACCCCGTCATCGAGAAGTACTTGGACACCGACCCGATGGCCACGGATTCCTTCGACGCCTCCCAGGCGCTCGACGTGTGCGCGTCGCCGTAGGAGATGCCGTGATAGATCTCGTCGGAGACCAACAAGGTTCCGTGCTCGTCGCACCAGCGTGCGATGGCGGCCAGCTCGTCGGGGTCGATGATCGTGCCGGTGGGATTGGCCGGACTGGCGACGATGAGCCCGGCAGGCGGCTCCGGTAGTTCGTCGAGCATCGCGACGGTGGGCTGGAACCGTGTCTCCTCCACACAATCCAGTTCGACGACGCGACAGCCCAACGCCGCCAACGTGTTTCGATATGCCGGGTACCCGGGCCTGGCCATGACGACGGTATCCCCCGCGTCGAACGCAGCGAGGAACAGCAACGTGAATGCGCCCGACGACCCGGTGGTGATCACCACGTCGTCGGCCTCGACGGTGATGCCGTACCGCGTGCTGTGATACTCCGCGATCGCTTGCCGTAGCGGCAGAATGCCCAGCGTCTCGGTGTACCCGAGCAGATGCGAATCCAGAGCGTCTCGGGTGGCGCGCAACACCGGCTCGGGTGCCCTGGTCGACGGCTGACCTGCGGCAAGCGACAGCACATCACCGTGAGTACGCGCCCGCTCGGCCGCCGCGGCGAACACATCCATCACGTGGAACGGCTCGACCTTCGATCGCTGCGATTCACTGTGCATTCCATCGACACTACTGACCTCATCGCCCACTATTCGCACTACCACACGGCATACCGTCGGAGCCCTCGCAAAGTGTGACCTGAGGTCAGTTATCCACAGGAATCAAGGCTATCCACAATTCGCGAATCTCTCTCCCGCGACGACTATTTCGACGCAAGGCTGTGCGAATGACGGTGTACACGCAACAACAACTACTCGATTCGGGAATGACCAGAGGAGCTATCACCTACCGCACCAAGACCGGAAAGTTGACGCGGATACTGCCTGGCATCTACTGCACCGGCGAGCCCGATTTCCGCGACCGGTGCGCCGCGGTCACGTTGTGGCAACCGAAAGCCGTGCTCAGTCACCTGACGGCTGCGTGGTGGTGGACCCTGCTCGACCACGAACCGGAGCAGGTTCACCTCACGATCGCTCGCTCTACAAAACGGGCAGGCCCGCCGTGGGTTCGCCAATACCGCCGAACCCTGATCGAGTCCAGCTACGTCGATCTGCTTCCCGTTGTCACGATCGAACAGTGCATCATCGACGTTGCAGCCATGTTGCCCACGACTGCACTGGAGCAATTCTTCGACGCCGCACTCACGCACAAGGTCAGCTGGCGGGCGGTTGCGCTGCAGTGTGAGGAGTCTGCGGGGATGGCCGGGATTGCAGCGGTGAGAAAACAACTACGCGTGTGTTGTCCACGCACCTTGTCCGAGCCGGAGCGAATAGTGGCGCGCGCACTCACGGCGCGGGGCTACCACTTGGAAATCAACGCCGAGGTGGGCCGGTACTTTGCCGACCTGATGGACCGGAGGTCACGGGTGATCGTGGAGATAGACGGCCGTGAGTTCCACGTAGAGTCCAAGGTGTTCACCAGCGATCGAGTTCGGCAGAACTCTCTGCAACTCGACGGTTGGTTGGTTCTGCGTTATTCGGCAGCGATGGTGATGAGCAACCTCGCTTACGTGGTGGACCAGATCATCGATACGGTGCGTCGACGCCGGAAGGCACTGACCTGAGCGCCCACAATTCGCTCCCAAAATCGGGAAAAGGTGTTTCAGCACGAATAGTGGGCGCTGAGGTCACCTACAGCGAGATGCGACCCTCCACGGCAGCGAGGCCGATGTCGGTGCGGAAGTGGCTGCCCGGCAATCGGATTCCGGCGATCCGGGAGTAGGCGTCATCTCGGGCGGCGGTGAGGTCGAATCCTGTGCCGACGACGCTCAGCACGCGTCCACCCGCGGAGACGACGGCGCCGTCCTTCACAGCGGTGCCGGCATGCAGGACGCCTTCGCCCTCGGAGCCGAGGATCTCGTCACCGGTGCGGGGGCGACCGGGGTAGTTCTCGGCGGCGATGACGACGGTGACCGCCGCGCCGTCCTTCCAGCGCAGAGGCGGCAGTGATGCCAGCGTGCCGGTGGCCGTCGCATTCAGCGCCTCGCCGAGCGGCGACTCCAGCAAGGCCAGCACCGCCTGTGTCTCGGGATCGCCGAAGCGACAGTTGAATTCGACGACGGCCGGGCCGTCGGCACCCATCGCGAGACCGGCGTACAGCAGACCCGAGAACGGCACTCCACGCTTCACCAGCTCGGCGGCAACGGGTTTCACCACGTCACGGACGATCTCGTCGACGGCACCTTCGGGCAACCATGGGAGTGGGGTGTACGCGCCCATGCCCCCGGTGTTGGGGCCGGTATCTCCGTCGCCGACGCGTTTGTGGTCCTGCGCGGGCAGCAGCGGAACCACGGTCTCGCCGTCGACGAGGCAGAACAGGGACACCTCGGGGCCGTCGAGGAACGACTCGAGCAGTACCGGGTGACCGTTTTCGAGGAGTTCGGCGGCGTGGTCGCGAGCGACGAGGCGGTCGGTGGTGACGACGACGCCTTTGCCTGCGGCGAGTCCGTCGTCCTTGACGACCCAGTTGGGGCCGAATCGGTCGAGGGCGGCATCGAGCAGTGCGGGCGAGTCGACTATTTCGCTGTGTGCGGTTCGCACGCCGGCCTTTGCCATGACGTCTTTGGCGAACGCCTTGGATCCTTCGATGCGTGCGGCGTCGGCCGACGGGCCGAACGTGGCGATGCCGGCCTCGCGCAGAGAATCGGCCACTCCGAGAACCAGGGGCACTTCGGGCCCGATGACGACGAGATCCACCTCGAGCTTCGTGGCCAGTGCTGTCACCGCCTCACCGGATGCCACGTCGACGGCGTGCTGTTCGGCGAGCGTGGCTGTGCCCGCATTGCCGGGAGCGACGAACAGTTTGTCGACCGACGGGTCGGCCTTCAACGCAAGTAGAAGGGCGTGCTCACGAGCACCGGAACCTATGACGAGTACGCGCACAGTGCATCAGACTATCTGCTCGACGCCGACGGGCCCCGCACCTGTCGTGATGCGGGGCCCGTCGGGGATGGCGAGATTACTGTGTCAGGTCGTACAGCGTGACGTTGTCGACGGTGGTCGCGGTGAAGTTCTCGGTCACCCATGCCGAGATTTCGGCCGAGGAACCCGACTCCCTGCCACCCATACCGCCGCCTCCGATGAAGTAGTGGATTCGGCCGTCGGCCACGTACTGCTGGAACTCGGCCAGCGTCGGCGACGGGTCGGTTCCGTTGAAGCCGCCCACGGGCATGACGGGATCCTCGGTGGCCAGTTGATAACCCGCCGCGGTGTTGGCACCGATGGCCGCCGCCACCCAGGTGTACGAACCTGCGTCCTGTTCGAGCATTGCGGTGACCTCGGCGGTCGGGGTGCTGCCTTCGAGCAGTCCACCCATACCGCCGCCCATGCCCATCTCGGCTCCGCCCGGCAGCTGGCCGGCCTGACCCGGGAGTCCCGCCGGTGGCTGCATTCCGGCCGGCATCTGTGCACCGGGAGGCAGCTGCATTCCACCCGGCAGACCACCCTGCCC
Source organism: Rhodococcus sp. NPDC077669 (assembly GCF_040686915.1). Classification (NCBI taxonomy): domain Bacteria; kingdom Bacillati; phylum Actinomycetota; class Actinomycetes; order Mycobacteriales; family Nocardiaceae; genus Rhodococcus; species Rhodococcus sp. NPDC077669. The sequence continues at coordinate 46,881 of NZ_JBFBMD010000020.1, forward strand.
GCGCTGGCCCTCACCCATGCCGCCGAATCCGCGCATACCGGTGCTCGGCCCGGCGGACACGATCGATCCGGTGTGCGGGGTGCCGATCGTGTCCACCGCGTACGCCGTCGGCCCGGCCAGTCCGGCGAACATCACCGCGAGAATCGCGACCGCGGCGAGCCTGCCGCGAGTGAGGGCCGGAATCAGCAGAGCCACCACCGCCACCACACCGACGACCAGGATCGCCCACTTCAGCCACGGCACGAAGCTCGCGCTACGGCCGAGCAGCACCCACGCCAGTGCGACGGTCGACGCCACCGCGAGCGCCATCGCGATCCGGACCCACAACCGCTGTCGTTCGCGCCACAGCATCACACTGCCGATACCCACGAGCGCAGCGACGGCAGGCGAGAGTGCGACCGTGTAATACGAGTGGAAGATGCCGGCCATGAAGCTGAACGTCAGACCGGTGACGAGCAGCCATGCGCCCCAGACGATCAACGACGCGCGTTGCGCATCGGTGCGAGGGGCTTTGCCTCGCAACACCAGTCCCGTCACCAGCAGCAACAATGCGGCAGGTATGAGCCAGGCGATCTGGCCGCCCTGGGAGGCGTCGAACATGCGGAGGATGCCGGTCTCGCCCCACATCGACCCGCCGCCGCCACCGACACCGCCCGGGGTGACGCTGCCGGTCTCGTTGCCGCTGAGTCGACCCAACCCGTTGTAGCCGAGAGTCAGTTCCAGAATCGAATTGTTCTGCGAGCCACCGACCCACGGCCGCGAGGATGCCGGCCAGAACTCGACGATCAGCAACCACCAACCGGCCGAGACGATCATGGCTCCGAGCGCGGCGAACAGTTGCAGCACTCGAGTGCCGAGTTTGGGCTGCCCGGCGATCAGGTACGTCAAGGCCAGCGGCGGTACGACGAGCATCACCTGGAGCTGCTTGGTGAGAAAGCCGAATCCGACGAACATACCGGTGATCAACAGCCACTTGATCTTTCCCGATTCGACGCCTCGCAACATGGCCCAGACGGCGGCGATCATCAGCAGCACCAGCAACGCGTCGGGGTTGTTGAACCGAAACATCAGTGCGGCAACGGGAGTCAGCGCCAGCACCAGTCCGGCGAGCAACCCGGCGGCCGCACCGAATCGGCGGACGACGACGGCTCGCAGCAACGCAACGGAAGCGACTCCGAGCAGCGCCTGCGGCACCAGCATCGCCCAGGTGTTGAGCCCGAACACCCGCACCGACAACGACATCAACCACAGCGACATCGGCGGCTTGTCGACGGTGATCGAGTTGGCGGCATCGGAGGATCCGAAGAAGAAGGCCTTCCACGACACCGAACCTGCCTGTATCGCTGCGGAATAGAAGGAGTTGGCCCAACCCGAGGCACCGAGTCCCCAGATGTATGCCACGCCGGTGCCGATCAGCAGAGCGATCAACCCGAGAAGTTCCCACCGCCGGGAGGTCGCCGGCTCGGTCGGCGCGGCCGCGGACGGCCGTTCGATCGTCGTGGTCATCGGTTCTCTCCTAAAAGATCGGACTCCGAACTACGGAAGACCCACCGCAGTGCGACGAATCGGCACACGGTGGCAACGAGATTGGCGACGACGAGAACGGCCAGTTCGATGTGCCGCGACACGTCCGGAGACCAGGCGTGCAGTATCGCTAGCGAGCCGCTCGTCATCAGCAGCGCGAAGCCGAAGATCGCCAGACCCTGCAGCTGGTGCTTGCCCGCGCTCGCGGGCCCTCGGACGCCGAAAGTGAAGGCACGGTTGGCCGCTGTGTTCAGTATCGCGGTGATGAGCAGTCCGGCGAAGTTCGCGGCCTGTGCCCCGATCATGGGATGCAGCACCAGATACAGCAGTGCGTAGGCCACGGTGCTCGCGACACCGATGATGCCGAATCGCACCAGCTGGCCGATCATTCCGTGCGGTACACCGGCCACGAGCGGCTCCCGTCCCAGGCTTCGACGCAGTTCGGCGACAGGGAGCATTCCGGTCGCAAGGGCACGACCGACGCGCCAGCATCCCTGCAGATCCTTGACGGCGGTATCGAGGAGGTGGACGCTGCTGTCGGGGTCGTCGACCCAATCGACCGGCACCTCGTGAATCCGTAGGCCGACCTTCTCGGCGATGACGAGCAGTTCGGTGTCGAAGAACCATCCGGTGTCTTCGACGAGTGGAAGCAGTTGTCGAGCAACATCGGTGCGCATCGCCTTGAACCCGCACTGAGCGTCGGAGAAGCGGGCGCGCAGCGAGGTGCGCAGGATGAGATTGTAACTGCGCGAGATCAATTCACGTTTCACTCCGCGAACGACCCGGGACGACCGGTTCAGCCGAGAACCGATGGCGAGGTCCGAGTGACCCGACAGCAATGGAGCGACGAGCGGCATGAGGGCGTTGAGGTCGGTGGACAGATCGACATCCATGTAGGCAACGACGTCGGCGTCGGACACGAGCCACACCGCTTTGAGCGCCCGCCCGCGTCCCTTCTCGTCGAGATGATGAACCCGAACTCCGTCGATCTCGTCGGCGAGCCGATGCGCCACCGCGAGGGTGCCGTCGGTACTTGCGTTGTCGGCGATGGTGATCCGCGACCGAAACGGGATCCTTTCCTCGAGATGCTCGTGCAGTCGACGAATGCACTGCTCGAGATCCTCCTCTTCGTTGTACACCGGGATGACCACCTCGAGCGTGGCCGTTGCGTTCGAGCCGGGCCGGTGGCCTGCTGCTCGGGCGAGGTAGTTCGTTGTCATGAGGCAACACTCGTGTGTGCAGCTGGACCCACGCTGCGACGAACCTGGCAATCACCTGGGAGACGCCCCAATAAGGCATTCTGTCCCCATGGCTTCTATTTTCAGCAAGATCATCGCAGGTGAGATTCCCGGACGGTTCGTCTGGCAAGACGACGACGTCGTGGCGTTTCTGACGATTGCCCCCGTTACTCAGGGACACACGTTGGTGGTTCCGCGTGCGGAGATCGATCAGTGGCAGGACGTCGACGGTGCCGTGTTCGCCAAGATCACTGCCGTCGCGCAGATCATCGGTCAGGCTGTCAGGACGGCGTTCGACGCGCCCAGGGCCGGGCTGTTGATCGCCGGTCTCGAGGTGCCGCACCTGCATCTGCACGTGTTTCCGGCGTACGACATGGGCAATTTCGACATCTCCGGTGCGGATCCGAACCCGTCCGCGGAGTCACAGGACGAGGCTGCCGACAAGCTTCGAGCAGCGCTACGCCACCTCGGGCACGAGGCTCACGTCCCTAACTGATGCGGCTTGCTCAGCGCAGGGGCGTCAGCAGCCGTCGACGCGTTCGTAGCTGCGTCGATACCGCGTCGGATCGGTTGTCCGGGTCGTAACCCGGTCCGATGTCGGTATCGATGTCGCGTGGGCCGGGTGCGACGCCACACTCGGGGCACAGTCCGAGCGGTCCCAGATCTGTCCCGCAGGTCGCATGTAGAAACCGGCGACGTGTGCCTGTGGGCTTCGGGTTCTGTTCCTCGCCCCAATAGCTCAGGGCGTAGACGGCCGGCCACAGTCCTTCGAGGGCATGCGTCGGGACGTAGTCGTCGTGGCCGCCGCCAAGGGCTCGGGCTTGCCGGTCGAGTAATCCGGCGTCGACCAGGGTGCCGAGCCGTTGAGCCAGAACTGCCTTGGAAATGTCGAGGTGGACCTGGAAGTCGCCGAAGCGTCGGACCCCGAAGAAGCTGTCGCGCACGATGAGCATGGTCCAGCGCTCGCCGACGAGTTCGAGCGCGCGGGCCAAGGGGCAGTCCTGGCGGGCGTAGTCGGTTCCGAGTGCCATGCGCCGATCGTACAGTCTGTTGACCGAACCAAGTTGGCCGTTTACAGTTCGATCACCAGACCAGAGAGACGACGATGACCGACACTGCACCCACGCCCGCCGGCACCACGAACGGCACCCGCGCACTGGCCGTCGCCGCATCGGGCACCTTGTTGACGCTGATGGCGTTCACCGCTCCGCTCGCGACGATCAACAGCACCGCGCTGGACCTGATGTCGGACGCAGCGGGACGGACCTGGATTCTGAGCTCGATGAGCATCGGTCTCGCCGCCGCGTTGCTCACCACCGGGACCGTCGCAGACGACTTCGGCCGTCGCCGCACCTTCGTACTGGGAGCAGTCGTTCTGGCCGTCGGCGCAATCGTCTGCGCCGTCTCTCCCAACACCCTCATCTTCGTGCTGGCCCGCATCCTGCAAGGCCTCGGCGGCGCGGCGGTCGTCGCGTCGAGCCTCGGCATCATCGCGCACACTCACCCCGCGGGGCCGGTGCGCGCCAAGGCCAGCGGAGTCTGGGGTGCCAGCGTCGGGGCCGGTATCGCGCTCGGACCGCTACTCGCCGCGCTCCTCGACCGGTGGGCCAGCTGGCGTGAGGCGTACGTGGTCCTCGCGATCGCCACTCTCGTGCTCGCCGTCGTCGCGCAGCTGCGCGTCGAAGAATCCATGTCCGACGCCCCGCGCGGCCTCGATCCGGTCGGCGCGGTGCTGTTGGCCACGGGCATCGGCGCACTACTGGCCGCGCTGGTCGAGGGGCGGCAGGGGTGGACCGCCGTGACTCCTATCGTGTTGTTCGTTCTCGCCGCGCTACTGCTGCTGGCCTTCGTCGCGCTCGAATTGCGCAGTGCGAGCCCGATGCTCGATCTCATGTTGTTTCGGCATCCACCGTTTCTCGCCGCCACGGTCGCCGCCCTGGCCACGGGCGGCGGGATCATCGCTCTGATGTCGTACCTGGCCGGGTTCGTGGGCACCGCGCTCGGCATCGATGCGCTCGGGGCAGCGATTCTGCTGTTCGCGTGGTCTGCGACCTCGGTCGTCACCGCCCTGCTGGCTCGGCGCATCCCGGCCGCCGTCAGCGGCCGCACCCAGCTCGCCGCCGGCCTGATCGGAGTGGCAGTGGGCATGGTGATGTTGACGGGCCTCGCCGCGGACGCCTCCTGGCCACGGCTGCTGCCGGGGCTGCTCGTGGCAGGCGTCGCCAGTGGCGTCCTCAACGCCGCGCTGGGACGCGAGGCTGTGGCCAGCGTCCCGCCCGGACGCGGCGGAATGGGCAGCGGGGCCAACAACACCGCGCGCTACGTCGGGTCTGCGATCGGGGTCACCGTGGTTGCTGTGGTCGCCGTGCCTGCCGGCGATCATCCCGCGTCCGCTCTGGTCACGGGCTGGAACACTGCAGCCCTGATCACCGCGGCCATTTCGCTCGTCGGAGCTGCGGTCGTGGCGATGTCACGCACCCGGCGGTAGCGAGTACTCCTGCTCGGGACGCCCGGTCGATCCGTACCGCAGCTGCATTCGCAACCGCCCCTTGGACACCAGGATGGCCAGATACCGCTGGGCCGTCGCTCGCGAAATGCCGATGGCCGCAGCAACTTCTCCGGCCGACATCGGCTCCGCCGTTCCGCGCACCGCGTCGAGCACCAGGTCGCGGGTGACCGACTGCGAGGCCGGTAACGGAGCCGCAGCGCGCGGGCGGAGGGCGTCGAGCCCACCGTCGATGTCCGCCTGAGTCAGTTCGTCCGAACGATCGAGCGCGCCGCGGTAGCCGAGGTACCCGGTGAGGCGATCGACCAGCGCCGAGCGTGGAAACGGCTTGATCAGATACGTCCATGCGCCCGCAGTCATCGCCGAGCGCACCGTGGCCTGATCCGCAGCAGCGGAGAGCACCACCGCGTCACACGGTAGTTCTCTCACCAGGTCGATACCGGACCCGTCCGGCAGATACACGTCCACCAGTGCCAGGTCGAACGACTGTGTCGTCAGCAGCTCGCGCGCCTGGGCGATACTCGTCGCCACTGCGGCCACTTCGTACTGGTCGAGCGAATTCACCAGTGCGGCATGCAGATCTGCGACCCGGAAGTCGTCGTCGACGACGAGAACTTTCATTGCGTCACCTCTTCGATCAGTAGTGCGTCGGGAATCGAGGCGATGAACACTGCGCCCCCGCGATCGTTGTCGGCCGTGATCTGCCCGCCGGCATCGGCCAACGTCACCTCTCCGCCACGGGTTCGCGCGATCTGTCGGCTCAGTGCCAGTCCCACGCCTCGGCCACCCGGCGTGTCCGCCGTCGATTTGGTCGAGACTCCCTCGACGAACACCTGCTCGGGCGCCAACGCAACGCCGTCGCCCGAATCGACGACGACGATATGCAGGGTCGAATCCTCCTGCACCAATTCCACTTCCACTTCGGCAGGTCGACGTGCACCGAGCCGTGCCGCATCGATCGCGTTGTCGATCAGGTTGCCCAGCACGGTAGTGACATCCACCGGTCCGACCAGTTCTCCACCGACCCAGGTGTTCTCCCCCAACACCAGTCGCACGCCACTCTCGCGCGCGTGTGCCGCCTTGGCCGTGAGGAAGGAACGTAGGTAGGCGTCGGAGACCGCATCGATGCCCTCGACCGCCTCCGATCTCGGTCCGACACCGAGAATCTCGTCGATGTACTCCGACGCCCGATCGGGGTGGCCCTCGTGCAGCAGCCCACTGACCAGATGCATCCGGTTCGCGAACTCGTGTCGCTGGGCGCGCAGCACCGCGGACATCGACTGCACCGCGTCGAGTTGACGCGTCAGTGCCTCCACGTCCGTTCGATCTCGCACGGTGAGTACCGTTCCCAGATCTCGATTGTCACGCAGCACCTTTCGCGCAGCCGCGATGACGACGACCTCGTCGACGGCCGCGAGTACCGGCTCGCCCGTAGGGATCTCGATGACCTCGAGCAATCTGGGCGTCAGACCGATGTCCTCCACGCGCATTCCCGGCTTCCCCTCGATCGAGAGCAAGGTGCGCGCCTCGTCGTTGACGACGGTGACGATGCCGTCCGGATCGACGGCCACCACGCCTTCGCCGATGCCGTGCAGCACCGCCTCCTGCTCGCGCACGAGCTCGGCGAGTTCCTCGGGTTCGAGGCCCAGGGTCAGCCGCTTCCACCTGCGCGCCAGCAGGATCGAGCCCAGCACACCCAACAGCAGCACTGCGCCGGTGACCAGTGCGCCGTTGATCAGATCCTTCACCAGCTCGGTTCGCACTGCCGTCGTGGAGATTCCGACGCTCACTTCGCCGATCACGACGTTCGCCGAGCCGAGAGCCAGGATGGGCACTTTGGCACGGACGGAGTCGCCCAGTGTGCCGCGTTGGGATTCGACGACCTCGTTGCCGGCCAACGCCCCGGACGGATCGGTGCTCACCCGTTGTCCCAGGACGGTCGGATCCGGATGTGCCAGGCGCAGTCCCCGGTCGTCGGTGATGACGACGAACAGAGCATCGGTGCGCTCCCGGGCGCTTTCGCCCGTCCGTTGCAGCGCACCGCCTGCCAGCACTCCGGCCGGCGCAGCATCGGTGCCCGCGGTGTCCGCGGCCGAGAACTGCCCCACGAGCGAACGCACCTCGGGGTCGGAGGCCACGGTCCGCGCGACCGCGAGTGCCCGCTCGCCGTACTCCTCGCTGGCCTGTTCGCCACTGCTGATCGCGAATACTCCGAACGCCACTGCCAGCGCCACCGCAACCAACGCGGCCTGCAGCAGCAGCACTTGAGTCCTCAATCGCACCAGCCAAGGCTAGAGCGAGAGCTGCTCGAGCACAATGCGCAAAAGACTCTTTACGTTGCTTGCGCGGGTAGTGCGCACAACGGCGAACATGTGATGCCGGTTACGTAACTTCAGTCACAACACGTAGTCCAACCGGACCCACCTCACACATTTCGAGAAGGAGTGCACGATGTTGGTGATACTCGGCTTCCTCATGGTAGCCGCCTTCATGTTCTTGATCTTGACCAAGAGAGCCACGCCCGTCGTCGCACTCACCCTCGTCCCCGTCATCTTCGGTCTGCTGGCCGGCGCGGGACTCGGCATCGGTGACATGATCACCGACGGCATCAAGTCCCTGGCCCCCACCGCGGCCCTGCTGTTCTTCGCCATCATCTTCTTCGGAATCATGATCGACGTCGGACTGTTCGACCCACTGGTGCGCGGCATCCTGCGTGTCGTACGCAACGACCCGATGAAACTTGTTGTCGGAACGGCCATTCTGGCCATGGTCGTCTCGCTCGACGGCGACGGCTCGACCACCTTCATCATCGTCACGTCCGCACTGCTGCCGCTCTACCTGAAACTCGGTGTCAGCCCGGTCATTCTGACGGTCGTCGCCGGACTCGCCAACGGCACGATGAACATCATCCCGTGGGGCGGCCCGACGGTTCGCGCTGCATCCGCTCTGGGAATCTCCCCGTCCGACGTGTTCGTTCCGATGGTTCCGTCGATGATCGTCGGCCTGATCATCGTGCTGCTCTTCGCCGTTCACCTCGGCATCATGGAGCGTCGACGCATCGGCAAGCTGATCTACGAACCCGAACTTGTTTCCTCGGGCGGCGGCGGAAGCATCCGCAAGGGCGGCAAGGGAACCGGCGGAGCGGGAACCGGCGGATCGGACGGCTCCGGCGAATCGGGTCAATTCTTCGACGGTCTCGACCCCAATCGCGACACGCTGCGCCCGAAGTTGCTCTGGTTCAACGCTGCTCTGACGGTCGTTCTCCTCGTCATCCTGGTCATGGACATTCTTCCCATCCCGGTGCTGTTCATGATCGCTGCCTCGATCGCGCTGACGGTCAACTTCCCGAAGGTCAAGGAGCAGGGCGACGCGATCGCTCGGCACTCGTCCTCCATCGTCTCCGTCGTCGCCATGGTGCTCGCCGCAGCAATCCTGACGGGCGTCTTCCAGGGCACCGGCATGGTCGAGGCCATGGCCGAGTGGCTGCTCAACGTCATCCCGCCGGGAATGGGCCCGTACCTGGCCGTCATCACCGGCATCCTGAGCATCCCGCTGACGTTCTTCATGACCAACGACGCGTTCTACTTCGGCATCCTGCCGGTGCTCACCGAGACCGCCGAGAAGTACGGCATCGACCCGGTCGAGATGGCCCGTGCCTCGATCACCGGTCAGCCCGTCCACCTGCAGAGCCCGCTGGTTCCGGCCATCCTGCTCCTGGTGACCCTGGCCGGAGTCTCGCTGGCCGATCACCACAAGAAGGTGTTGTGGCGAGCGGTGGTCGTCTCCCTCGCAATGCTGGCGGTCGGCATCGTCCTCGGTCAGATTCCGTTCGGCTGATCCCTCACCCCCACCTTCCTGAAAGAGACACCGTCATGACTGTTGGCGTACTGCACAACAACTCACCCGAGGGCCGCGCAGCACTCGCGGCCGCCGTTCGAGAAGCTCGGATCAGAGAGACCGATCTGGTCGTCCTGCACGCACTGTCGGGATCGGCCGAGCCGTCCGCCGAGGCAGGCGAAACCGCTGCGGTCTCCACCTCAGTAGAGACCGCCTTGGCCGACATCGACAACGCCGAGGCCGTGGCCTGGACCGTGGCGGTGGGTCGCCCCGATCCCGACGCCGTGAACACTCTGCTGACTCTGGTGGAGGAGCAGAAGTCCGAGATCCTCGTCGTCGGCTCCCGGCACCGCTCGGCAGTCGGCAAGTTCCTGATGGGACAGACGATTCAGCGCCTGCTGCTCGAAATTCCGGTTCCGGTTCTACTGGTCAAGTCCGGAGCGTGATCGTTGCCGGCAAGGTGACGACCGTAGTGCGGCACAGCCTCCGATGGATCGGCCTCGCGGCCGTATCCGTCGGGGGCTGGGCCCTTTTCGCGAGTCTGGGCCTCACCGCGCCGTCGCTGTTCGCCGCACTCGTCGTCGCCGTGGTGTTCGCATTGACCGGGTTGGGTCCGGCCGCGGTCCCCCGTCCCGCGTCCATGGCAGCGCAGGGCACGCTGGCGGTGACGATCGGACTCATGCTCGACACCGACACTCTCGCTGCGCTGGGAGAGAACTGGCTTCCCGCGGTCACCGTCGGGTTGGCGACCCTGATCGTCAGTGCCGGCTGCGGCGCCCTGCTGGCACTGCACCGCGACGTCGATCCGGTGACCGGAGCACTGTCTCTGATTGCCGGTGGCGCAACAGGTCTGGTGTCGGTCGCCCGCGAGCTCGGCGGCGACGAGCGCATCGTCGCCGTGGTCCAGTATCTACGCGTGGCGTTGGTGGTCGTCACGATGCCGTTGATCGTCACCTTCGCTTTTCACACCGACACCGGTGGCACGTCCGGTAGCGACGAGGCGTCGACGACACCGTGGTACATCGGCACGGCCTTTCTGATCGGTGCCGTCGTCGTCGGAATCCTGCTCGCGAAGACGATCCGACTCCCCGCCCCCGCCACGCTCGGACCGCTGATCGTCGCCGGAGCCTGCGAGCTACTCGGCTGGCCCGTAGACATCTCCGTCCCGGAAGTACTGCTGCCGCTGGCGTTCATCGTCATCGGATGGCAAGCAGGACTTGCCTTCACCGTCGCCAGCCTGCGGGCCATCGGACGCATCTTCCCGTGGGCCGCGCTGCTCGTACTCACGATCGGTCTGATCTGCGCACTCCTGGGCTGGGCACTGTCCGCCGTCACCGGAGTCAGCATGTTGACCGGTTATCTCGCGACGACGCCCGGCGGACTGGCCGCAGTGCTCGCCGTGTCCGCGACGACGGGATCTGACGTCACGTTCGTCGCCTGCGTTCAGGTGATCCGGCTGGTGTCGATGCTCGTGGCCGCGCCCCTCGCTGCTGCCGCGTACACCAAGATCGCCGAACGCAAGAAGGATCGGTCCATGGCCGGGTGAGCGGATCAGTCTGCAGCCCTGGATAGTTCGACCCGGAACGTGGCACCCGCGCCTGGAGTACTTCGCACGTCCACGGTCCCGTTGTGGGCGGCGACCAGGGCTGCGACTATGGACAGGCCGAGCCCACTGCCCCCGCTCTCACGGGTCCGGGACGAGTCGGTGCGATAGAAGCGCTCGAAGACGTGAGCTGCTTCCTCCTCACCCAGCCCAGGGCCGGTGTCTTGCACCTCGAGCACCACCGACTCCTCGGTGGTGCCCACGCACACCGTGATCGACGCGGACTCGGGCGTGTGCCGCACTGCGTTCCCCACGAGGTTGGCCAACACCTGACGCAGCCGGGCATCGTCGCCGGCGACCTCCGGAATACCTGGTCCTGCCGATACCTTCAACGAGATGTCGCGTGCGGGCGAGACGGCCTTCGCATCGTGCACGGCATCGGCGGCGATGGTGAGCACGTCGACTCGACGTACCTCGAGGGGACGCTGGGCATCGAGTCGCGCGAGCATGAGCAGATCCTCGACGAGCAGTCCCATGCGCGCCGATTCGCCCTCGATCCGCGTCATCAACAATGCGATGTCGCTCATCGCCCCCTGCCGGTACAGCTCGGCGAATCCCCGGATGGTCGTCAGCGGAGTCCGCAGTTCGTGGCTGGCGTCGGCGACGAACCGACGCATCCGATCCTCGGACGCCCGCGCCGCTTCTTCCGAGGCGGCGGTCGCTGCGAACGCCCGCTGTATCTGCGAGAGCATTCCGTTCAACGCCGCCGACAGTCGACCGACTTCCGTTCTCTCACTGCGGTGGGGCACCCGCCGGTGCAGATCGCCTGCGGCAATCGCAGCTGCCGTCGTCTCCACCTCGCGCAACGGCCGCAGACTGCGCCGCACCACGAAGTACGCCACCACACCCAACACCACCAATACCGCTGCTCCGATGTACAACTGGAGCACCATCAGTCGGCTGACGGTCTGCTGATTGGGACCCAGCGGAATTCCCACAGTGGTGGATCCGTCACTGTTGGTCACCGTCAACACGCGCCACTGTTTCCCTGGGTCGCTCTCGGAGCCGACCGTCGTCGGGCGATCGGCGGTGACACCGGATAGATCCGGAACACTTTCTGCCACATCGTTGATGGGTCCCCGTACGGTGCCGTCGTTCGCCACGGACCGGACGTAGAAATTCGACGGTGGGCGACCAGGGTTGGGCTCGCCGATGGGCGGAAGTGGGCGGGAGTCCGGTTGCGCCCATCCCCGAGATGCCTCGACCAGCTGCTGATCGAGGCGACGCATCAACGACGTCTCCAACGAGGACGTCACCGCGACACCCGATGCCAGCAGTCCGAGCCCGACCAACAGCAGCAGGGCAGCAACCAGAGTGAAGCGCAGCGGGATGTCCCCCAGCCGTGAGCGGAGGCCGGTCACCGCGGCTGCCGCATGACGTAGCCGACGCCCCGCAATGTGTGGATCAATCGGGTATCGCCCGTGTCGACCTTACGACGCAGATACGACACGTACGACTCCACCACTCCCACCTCACCGCCGAAGTCGTAGTGCCACACGTGATCCAGAATGCGGGGCTTGCTCAGCACTGTTCCGGCATTGACCATGAAGTACCGCAGCAGCGTGAACTCGGTCGGCGAGAGCGAGACCGGCTCGCCTGCCTTCCACACCTCGTGGGTGTCGTCGTCGAGTTCGATGTCCGCGAACGCAACTCGCGACGATTCGGTCTCCTCGGTCCGACCGGACCGGCGCAGAATCACTCGGAGCCGAGCCACCACTTCCTCGAGGCTGAACGGCTTGGTGACGTAGTCGTCCGCGCCGAGCGTCAGACCGGTCACCTTGTCTTCCACGGAATCTCGCGCCGTCAGGAACAACGCCGGAGCATCCACTCCGTCTGCACGCAGCCTGCGCAGCAGACCGAAGCCGTCCATGCCCGGCATCATGACGTCGAGGATCAGTGCCTCGGGCCGAAAGGTACGCGACTTGTCCAGGGCCTCGGGGCCGGAGGACGCCGTCGCGACCTCGAATCCCTGGAACTTGAGACTGACCGCCAACAGCTCGACGATGGTCGGTTCGTCGTCGACGATCAGTACACGCGCTTCGGGGGTTTCGCTCACGGTGTCCATCATCGCGCGCGTTGCTGCTCGTCCGCTGGACTCTCGCTGTGAGGTTGCTGTGAGCCCCGACAGAGAGGGGCCCCAAGAGAGGGCATGATGGAGCGCGATGCTCCCTGCGAACACCGATCGCCGCACGAGGCGCAGGCCGACGGTCACTTCCATGCACGTATTCGCAACTCTGCTCGTGTTGGGCATCGTGACAGGTCCGTACCTCGCCGAGTGGGTCGCCGCCTCCCCTGCCCTGCGAACCGGAGCCACCGTCTTCACCGGGATCTTCGTGCAGGCGACGCCGTTCCTGGTGCTGGGTGTGCTCGTCAGCGGCGGCATCGCCGCGTTCGTCTCCCCGGCCGTGCTTCGACGTGTGGTCCCGAAGAACGAGCCCGCGGCCGTCGGTGTGAGCGGACTCGCCGGGATGGCATTGCCCGGGTGCGAGTGCGGTGCTGTTCCCGTCTCCCGGCGGTTGATGGACCAGGGAATGCCGACGTCGGCCGCTCTGGCATTTCTGCTGTCGGCACCGGCGATCAACCCCGTCGTTCTCGTGTCGACTGCGGTGGCCTTTCCTGGTGAGCCGGCAATGGTTCTCGCCCGGTTCCTCGCCTCGCTCGCCACCGCCGTAGTGATGGGCTGGCTGTGGACGCGATTCGGTAAGGCCGAGTGGATCACCGCGCGGCTGGCGGATCGTGGTCACGATCACGACGGCTCGAAGTGGGAGACGTTCCGCGAGTCGGCTCGTGCAGACCTGCTGCAGGCCGGGGCGTTTCTGGTGTTCGGTGCCGCGGCGGCCGCGGCCCTGCACCTGGTGATTCCCGATCGGGTGTACGAGCACCTGGCCGGTCAGCTTCTGCTGGCCATCGTGGTGATGGCCGTACTGGCGGTTCTGTTGGCGCTGTGTTCGGAGGCCGACGCGTTCGTCGCGGCCAGTATGTCGATGCTGCCGCTGTTGCCGCGCCTGGTCTTCCTGGTGGTCGGCCCGGCCGTCGATCTGAAGTTGATGGCGATGCAGGCAGGCAGCTTCGGGCGCGGTTTCGTCGTCCGCTTCGCACCACTGACCTTCGTCGTGGCGATCGTGTGCGCCTCGGTCGTCGGCGGATTCCTGATCGGCGCGCGATGAAACGCGAGGTGCAGAACGTCCTGCTGTTCCTCTTCGGCGGAGCGATCGTGAAGATCTCGCTCGACGGCAGCTTCGTTCGATACGTCAAACCGTCGCTGCATCCGTATCTGCTGATCGCGGGCGTGCTGATCGTCGTCCTCGCGGCAGCCTCGATCGTCGCCGACATCCTGCGCGGTGGGCCGACGGACGGCCACGATCACGACGCACGCCCGTATTGGCTGCTGCTCGTGCCGATTGCGGTGATCCTCCTCGTCGCCCCGCCCGCGCTCGGTGTCTCGGCGGTCGGCGACCGATCCGTGGACGCCGTCTCGACCCACGAGAAGACACCCTTCCCGCCGTTACCCGACGGGCAGGCACCGGACGTCCCGTTGCTCGACGTCGTACAGCGGGCGGTCCGAGATTCCGAGGACAGCCTCGACGGCCGGGAGATCAGTGTCACCGGATTCGCCGTAGCGACCGCGAACGGTGGGTCGCCGCGCGTCGACGGCACAACCGACGGTCTCGATCTCGCCCGTGTCCTGATCATCTGCTGCGCGGCCGACGCGCGGTCCATCCGAATTCACCTGGACTCGAATTCGACTGTCCTCGAGGATGTTCCGGACGGAACTTGGCTGCAGCTCACCGGCACCGTCGACGCATCGACCGCGACCGAAGCCGCCGCCTTCACCCCCACGATGACGGTCTCGACGGCCCGGCGCATCGACCCGCCGACGAACACGTACGCGTACTGACACCGGAAAATTCGCGTCCCCGCCGAAGAAAAATTGGTACCGTCGTACAGGTCACTTCCGACAATCGGACGAGGCGCGCCGTACCCGAACAGCGACAAGACGGTGCCGAGAGGTGATTTCTCATGGCATGGCTGATTCTCGTCGTTTCCGGCGTTCTCGAAGCGATCTGGGCGACAGCGCTCGGTAAATCCGAGGGCTTCACCAAACTCGGACCATCGGTCGTTTTCGGTGTCGCGGTGGTGCTCAGCATGATCGGTCTCGCGGTAGCGATGCGGTCGTTGCCCACCGGAACCGCGTATGCGGTGTGGGTGGGAATCGGTGCCACCCTTACCGTGGCGTACGCGATGATCACCGGTGCCGAAGCAGCGTCGTTCCTCAAAGTCGTACTTCTGGTCGGCATCGTCGGCTGCGTTGTGGGCCTGAAGGTTCTTCACTGATTTTCCCGGCTACAAGCAGTTACAGTAAAACGATGAACTGGGTGTCAGCGATCACACTGCCCGCACGGGCCGGCTTGGCCATCGCCGAGCAGGCGATCGGCGTCGCAGAGGTCGCGTTGGCGACCACCAGGATGGCGTTGGCCACCGGCGCGTCCGGCACGGCCGGTGTGGCGTCGCTCGCCAATCCGCGCGGCGGCACTATGCAGCTGCTCACCCAGCTCGGCCAGCTCACCTCCGACGATCGCGCGTTGGGCAACGCCCTGAAAGAGGGCGGGCCACTCGACCGCCTACTTGCCCAGGGCGGCGTCGTCGATCGACTCACGTCCGAGGACGGCACGCTCGAGCGTCTGCTGTCTCCGGGTGGGCCGGTCGAACGCATTCTCGCTCCCGGCGGACCGCTGGACCGACTGCTCGCCGAGGACGGACCGCTCGAGCGGTTGCTCGCCGAAGGCGGTCTTCTGGACAGGATCACCGCCACCAACGGCCCCCTCGAGCGCCTGACGGCGAAGGACGGTCCGCTCGAGGTGTTGACGCGTCAGGACGGTCTGATCGAACGGGCCATCGCGGAGAACGGCATCCTCGAGACGATGCTGGCCGAGGACGGTGCCGTCGAGCGTCTGACGGCCAAGGGCGGGCCGCTGGACCAGTTGGTCAAACTGTCCGAGACGCTGACGTCCGTGGCTCCGAACATCGAGCGTATGAGTATCTCGATCGACATCCTGCAGGATTCCGTGGAGATCCTCTCGGCGGCGGTGCATCCACTCGGCGAGCTGGTCGGCCGGCTGCCGAGCCGCTGGCTCAAGAGCGGTAAGCAGTCGGTGCACGAGCTGCACTGACGGGCCCCCGGTGGCCGGCGCCGCCGACAGACTCTCCGCTGGCCAGTCCCTGTGGAACGGAGAAGGCCGGTGTTACAAAGCCGACTATCTATCGACATCTCCAGTCAAAGTAATTGTCAGTCAGATCTTCCCGTCTTTCGATATCAGCTACGAGACCAGCTTCGGCCTACGCAGGGTCGGCCGGGATCTCATTCTGCAGCTGGAGGTAGAGGTCGTAAGATCGGTTGGCGGCAAGCGCTTGGGCCCGCGGCGTTCAGCGGGCAGGCGAAAGCAACCAATCTCAAATCTGATATTTCTGGCGCCGCTTCCTGAACGCATCTTCACCCCCGTCCAGAATTAAGCACGCGTGCTCCCGTGTACCACACACTTTCAGAGCCTCCGCATGATCTATCATCGGCCCACTGTGCTCCAAAGAGCCAGATCTGTAATCGAAAGTCCGCCCATTCGCATTCGGCCGGTCGTCTCCATGCCTGTTCGCAACAATTATTTGTTCAGAATCCGCTCCGACTGCTAGGTTCGCGTCGTGAGTAACCATTATTATTTGCCGGTCCGACTTCCTTTTCACGAGATAAGGAACAATTTGTTCAAAAATGGACCGGCTATCAAGGTCGTCTTCTGGCTGATCAATAAGTAGAGGCCATTTATCGGTTGACTCGTTGAGGATTAAGGTCAATGCAAACAGAGCTTGCTTCCCAGGGGTCATCGTTGAAACCGCGAAACCTCCCACCCTGTCCCCATCGAGTTCAGCAAAATATCGAACCTCAGGCGTGGCTTGTAGCACTGCAGCCGCTACGTCGGCCGGACTTCTTCCTTGCTTCACTTTCTGCGTGCCTGAGGCCAAAGCACGCATGAATACTTCTGGGTTGGCTTGCACGTGCGCCAAATTGAGCACTTTATCTTCGGTCAAGAATGGACTCTTGTTTTGTTTGTGGAGATCTTGACTCAGCGCCTCAACGGTGTCGGGGTTCAGGGAAATCTCCATACCCAGTACCATTTCGTCCAACTCATGCCGTCGCCGATCAAATACAGTGCGAAGCGTTGCTAACGCATCGTTACGTGTGCCCAAGGACCCCTTCACCGAATTTGCTGATTCAGCCTGCTGCGCGGTCAGTCGTAAGATCGCGTCTTTCTGGACCTCTATGCGCTTTAGCGTTTCCACCTGGTTTTGATGCCGCTGGACAACCGAATCCAGCTCGGCGTTCATAGCGTTCATTGCGATAAGATCGGCGTTTTCCGCCTCCAGTCGCTGACCAGAGAGGCGGGCCTCACGCAAATCAGCCTCCAGTTGTGTACGAGCGTTGACCAACAAGT
Organism: Rhodococcus sp. NPDC077669; assembly: GCF_040686915.1. NCBI lineage: Bacteria > Bacillati > Actinomycetota > Actinomycetes > Mycobacteriales > Nocardiaceae > Rhodococcus > Rhodococcus sp. NPDC077669. The sequence goes on from NZ_JBFBMD010000020.1 coordinate 64,071, forward strand.
TCGAGAGAGATTCGCGAATGGATTCGCGGGTACTTAGTACTAGGTTGGTGATCTCAGATGCGAGAGTCTGATGCACATCGGAAGGGGTCGGAATGGTCTCGACTTGTACGCCCACAGCTTCCGTTACCGCCCAATTTTGTAGCTGCCCTGCGCTGTTCCCACTGTCCGCCTGAGGCTCCACGTACACCGATAATTGCCGCATTTTCTCCTCAATCTCGGCTGCGTGCACTCGTGAAGTTGCGATGTCCTGGATAACCTCTTCATACTGCTGCACCTGCTCCGGCGTCAACGACGACTCATCCCGAAGCTTGTTGATTTCGGCTGCTAGCTCATCCCTCACCGCAGCGATTCCATCGGGATCGCCCATGGATCGCAGGTCTTGCTCCGCCTTCTCGATCTTTAGAGAAAGATCAAACCAGAGCTTGATTGCGTGTTCCATCGCGGAATCTGCCGATTCAAGGTCGGCTGTCGCCCGTTCCGTTGCAGCCCGAAACTCGGCATCATCACGAAACAGCGCGGGCTTTATCTTCTGGGTGATCTCGTCAGGGCGCTCGCTGATCGCGTACAAAGAGTTTTGCGGAATATAGATAACTTGCCCAGAGCCGCCTGCCGTACCGCCCCAGTTTACTTGACATGTGCCAGCAGGCACCTGCGACCAACGGTAACCTGCTGCCGGACCTGCTGCTTCCGAATTGGCCGCAATTCGCGCGGCAATCTGCTGCTCCACCGTTAGCTGCGGATCGACTGCATGTGAGATATAAGCTAGGAGAGACGATTTTCCGGAAGACCTACTACCAATGATGGAGCAGAGATTCTGATTGAACTTGATTTCAGCAGGAAAGGTACTGGTATCAGAGAAAGACACGCTTGAAATGACGTTGTACGGTTCCTTCGAATCTGGAATCGTCGGCTGTATTCGCACCCTGTCCAACGGTTCAATCAAAGTTTGACGCAGCCCAGAAAAAGTTGGATCGGCTTTAACCCAGGTTACTTCAGTTTGGTTGGGACCATCTGAGATCGATTTTCCAAGACGGTCCTTGAGATCGTCGAATGTATGAGCGTCGCAGCCGGAGAAAACCGGTTTTGCACGGATTTCATCATGCTCATTCTCTAGACGCGACGTATTGAGAAAATATTCGCTGCTCGTCGACCTACCAAAGAAACCGTCAGACATTTTATCAATCTCGTCAGTCAAGTTCGCTTTGCGTTTTGCTCCACGCTGTGGGCGTATGCCATCACCCTTCGCGGAAGTCAAGATAAGGACACTATCCTGCTGGTCGTTCTTCACCCCGAAGGTATCTCTAATCGCATCGGCAATCGCTTTCCGGGTTACCGTCGCGGAACCGAGGTGCTCTGCAGTCTTGAGGTCACGGCAGGACATTTGCCGATCGTCTGATGTGTGCAGTTCGGTTCGCAATGAACGCATAAACCGGTCTGCATCGTCTACGGTCAGGCTATCAGAAAATATTAGGTGCAGATTTACTTCCTCCCCCGCCTTGTTGACAGCCTCATTCAAGCGAACCTCCATGTTCGGAAGAAAACGTTTGTCAGACGTGGGAAATTTGCGCCTGAATGCAGCGACGAAATCAAAGTAGCGATCCAAGTTGAAGTAATCTGTAATTCCAACGACGGCAACATCCGAAGCCTCGACAAGGGTAGAGAATCTGTCCCAGTCTGGCTCACCGTTGGCCAGCATCGTGTAACGGTTCTCGGCACCGGTTGCGCTTGGGACGTGGACATGAAGGTCCCACTTTCTCCACTCAGACCCTCTGGCGTACTCGACCTCGTAGCTGCTCATGGTGCGCCGTCCTCTTTCACTCCGGACCCGGTTCAGTGCTTTAAGACACTAGCGGCGTAGTCCGACAGGAGACCATCCGGTATGCGGTTCGTTATCGGCCATGTTGGCCATGATGGCGGGGTCGGTGAGCGTTTGAAAGCAGGGAGTCGAAGTTTCGGTGCCGCCGCGACTAAATGTTAGCGCTCACACTGCTCACGCGGGGTGCAAAAAGAAATCTTTGACAATGCCGATGTTATCGCTCACACTTTCGTTTTGATGTGATGCGAACCACACGGGACCACCCGACGGCCTCCGCTTCACGGTCTACCTCAAAACACAGGGAGAAACGATGAAGTTTCGAAAGCTATCCATGGCTACGGCCGCGGTGGCCCTCACCCTCACGCTCGGTGCGTGCGGATCGAGTACCAAGACCGCAGACGAGGCTCCGGCCGAGGGCGGCAGCACCGCAGGTGCGTTGATCGGTGTCACCATGCCGACGAAGTCCTCCGCCCGTTGGATCGCCGACGGCGACAACCTCAAGAGCGCGTTGGAGGGCCAGGGATACAAGGTCGACCTGCAGTACGCGGAGAACGACATTCCCACCCAGGTCAACCAGATCGAGAACCAGATCACCCAGGGCGCGAAGCTGCTGATCGTGGCCTCGGTGGACGGCACCGCCATCACCACCCAGCTGCAGGAAGCCAAGGACAACGGCATCGGTGTCATCGCCTACGACCGGCTCATCCGCAACTCCCCGGACGTCGACTACTACGCGACGTTCGACAACTACAAGGTCGGCGTCGACCAGGCCACCTCGCTGTTGGTCGGCCTCGGGCTGAAGAACGAGGACGGCACCGACAAGGCCGACGCACCCGCCGGCCCGCTCAACATCGAGGTTTTCGCCGGTTCGCCCGACGACAACAACGCCACCTTCTTCTTCGACGGTGCCATGGAGACTCTGAAGCCGTACCTGGACAAGGGAACTCTGAAGATCGGTAGTGGCGAGTCCGACTTCGGAACCGCTGCCACCCTGCGCTGGGATCCGGCGACGGCACAGAAGCGCATGGAAGACCTGCTGACCAAGACGTACTCCTCGGGCCAGAAGGTTCAGGGCGTGCTCTCCCCGTACGACGGTCTGTCGATCGGAATTCTGTCCGCGCTCAAGAGCAACGGCTACGGAACCGCCGGTCAGCCCTACCCGGTCGTCACCGGACAGGACGCCGAGGTGCCGTCGGTCAAGTCGATCATCGCCGGTGAGCAGTACTCCACGATCTACAAGGACACGCGCCAGCTGGCCGAGGTCACGATCCAGATGGCTCAGGCCATGCTCAACGGTCAAACTCCCGAGACCAACAACACCACCGATTACGACAACGGCGAGAAGGTCGTTCCGGCGTACCTGCTGCAGCCCGAGATCGTCTACAAGGACAACTACGAGAAGCTGCTCGTCGAGGGTGGCTACTACACCGAGGATCAGTTGAAGTGAGTTCGGCGATGACGAGCCCGATTCTGGAGATGCGCGGCATCACCAAAACATTTCCCGGCGTCAAGGCGCTACAGGATGTCACTCTCTCGGTGAATCGCGGCGAGATCCACGCGATCTGCGGCGAGAACGGAGCAGGCAAGTCGACGCTCATGAAGGTGTTGTCGGGTGTGTACGCGCACGACACATTCGACGGCGACATCGTGTTCGACGGTCGAGAGTGCTCGTTCTCCGACATCCGGAGTAGCGAGGCCGAGGGCATCGTCATCATCCATCAGGAACTCGCGTTGAGTCCGCATCTCTCCATTGCCGAGAACATCTTTCTCGGCAACGAGCGGTCCAAGCGCGGGTTCATCGACTGGAACCGAACGAATTCCGAGGCCGCAGCCCTACTGAACCGGGTAGGGCTGCGGGAGAATCCCGTCAACGTCGTGAGCGATCTCGGCGTCGGCAAGCAGCAACTCGTCGAGATCGCCAAGGCACTGTCCAAGGACGTGACCCTGCTCATTCTCGACGAACCCACTGCGGCACTCAACGATTCCGACTCCGCACATCTGCTGGATCTGTTGCGCGGTCTACGGGACGAGGGCATCACGTGCGTGATCATCTCGCACAAGCTCAACGAGATCGCGGCCATTGCCGACCGGACCACGATCCTTCGGGACGGCAAGACCATCAAGACGCTGGACATGCGAGACCCGGACGTCACCGAGGATCGCATCATCTCACTGATGGTCGGCCGCGATCTCGAGCACCGGTTTCCGCCCCACGAATCGACTGTGGGAGAGGAAGTTCTGCGCATCGAGGACTGGACCGTGCACAGTCCGACCCAGCAGGGCCGAACCGTCGTCGACAAGGCGAACCTCACGCTGCGGCGCGGTGAGATCGTCGGCCTCGCCGGATTGATGGGTGCCGGCCGTACCGAGTTGGCCATGAGCGTCTTCGGCCGAAGCTACGGGATCGACATCTCGGGACGGCTCTACAAGTACGGCAAGGAAATTCACGTCAAGTCCGTCAACGATGCCATCCATCACGGCATCGCGTACGCCACCGAGGACCGGAAACGGTACGGGCTGAACCTGATCGACGACATCAAGCGCAACATCTCCACCGCGGCGCTGGACAAGTTGGTGACGGGAGGCTTCGTCGACGCCAACCAGGAATACAAGGTCGCCGAGGGCTTCCGCAAGAGCATGAACATCAAGGCACCGAACGTCTCCGCCGTGGTCGGCAAACTCTCCGGCGGCAATCAGCAGAAAGTCGTGCTGAGCAAATGGATCTTCAGCGATCCCGACGTGCTCATCCTCGACGAACCGACGCGAGGAATCGACGTCGGCGCGAAATTCGAAATCTATTCGATCATCAACCAACTCGCCGACGCCGGAAAGGCAGTGCTGGTGATCTCGTCCGAACTTCCGGAACTTCTCGGTCTGTGCGACCGGATCTACGCGCTGTCCGCCGGCCGGATCACCGGTGAGGTCGACCGCGAGGACGCAACCCAGGAATCTCTCATGCATCTCATGACCCGTGGAACAGGAGTACTTCGATGAACCAGCTGTCGACCGTTCGGGGGCTGCTCACGCGAAACCTCCGACAGAGCGGAATCTTCATCGCGTTCGCGCTGATCATCGTGCTCTTCACCGTGCTGACCGGAGGTCAGCTGTTGGTGCCGCAGAACATCAGCAACATGGTGGTGCAGAACTCGTACATTCTCATTCTGGCCATCGGCATGGTCGTCATCATCATCGCCGGCCATATCGACCTGTCCGTCGGATCGGTGGTGGCGGCCACCGGAGCCATCGCCGGTGTCCTCATGGTCCAACAGAACGTGCCGTGGCCACTGGCGGTGCTGATCACGTTGATCGTCGGCGGCCTGATCGGTGCCTGGCAGGGTTATTGGGTCGCGTACTTCGGCATTCCCGCGTTCATCGTCACCCTCGCCGGAATGCTCGTCTTCCGCGCGGTGACTCTCATCGTCCTCGGCAACCAGGGCATCGGGCCGTTCCCCGGACCGGTACGCACACTGTCCAACGGCTTCCTGCCCGGCTTCATGGGCAATGTGGGACTCGGGCCATTGGGTGGGGCGGACATCTTCACGTTGCTCGTCGCGATTCTCGCGGTCGCTGGAATCGTGTTCAGCCAGTGGCGTTCCCGAACGGGCCGGCAGAAGTACGGCCAGACCGTGGACGCGATGCCGCTGTTCCTGATCAAGATGGCGTTCGCCGCCGCTCTCGTGCTTGCGATCGCCGTCCAGTTGGCTCGTTTCAAGAACCTGCCGTACGTGCTGATCCTGCTCGCCGTGTTGGTCATGGGTTACTCGACGTTGGCCGGCAAGACCGTATTCGGTCGGCACGTGTACGCCATCGGCGGAAACATTCACGCCGCGTCCCTGTCCGGTATCAAGGTCAAGCCGGTCACGTTCTGGATCTTCGTCAACATGGGTGTCCTTTCGGCTCTGGCCGGAATCATCTTCGCCGGACGCCTCAACCAGGCCGGTCCTACTGCGGGCAACGGCTTCGAGCTCGACGCCATCGCGGCGGCGTTCATCGGTGGCGCAGCCGTACAGGGCGGCGTCGGCCGCATCGTCGGCGCGCTGACCGGTGGACTCATCATCGCCGTGATCAACAGCGGCATGTCGCTGATCGGATCACCCAGCGAGAGAGTGCAATTGGTGAAGGGTCTGGTGCTGCTCGCCGCCGTGGCGTTCGACATCTGGACCAAGCGTCGTGCGGCGAGCGGTAAGGGCGGCAAGGGAGACAAAGCCGCGTCTCCCACCAGTTACCTGGGCGTACCAGTACCCGCTGAGATGTTCTCCCCCGGCGAGCCCGGAAAGCCGGCACCGCCGACCTCTGCATCGATGACGAAAACGACGTGATCCGGGCGGTGACGCGCCGATCCGGTCCGGGCATGCTGAGATGGTGTTCGACCAGCGAAGGAGGATGCGTGCGATGACGCCGACCCGCGGACCGGCCATGACCGACGTCGCTCGGCTCGCGGGTGTGTCCCACCAGACCGTCTCTCGGGTCATCAACGGCCATCCCAACGTCACCGAGGCGACCAGAACGAGGGTCGAGCAGGCGATCGCGGAGCTCGGCTACCGGCCGAACACCGCAGCTCGCGCTCTGGTCACCGGCCGCAGCAGCACCATCGGGATCGTCGGCACCGGCAACGCTCTGTACGGGCCGGTGTCGACGCTCTACAGCGTCGAACAGGCCGCACGACAGGCCGGATACTCCGTCGTCGTCGGCGTCCCCACCTCGTTCGACGAGGTGGCGATCAGCACCTGCGTGCGCAGGTTGCAGAAACAGGGCGTCGACGGCGTCGTCGTCATCGCGCCGTTGAGCACCGACGGCGGCGACATCGCCGAGTTGGCCGCCGAACTGCCACTGGTGGCCGTCGAAGGATCGCCTGCCGGCGATCTGGCGGTCGTCTCGGTCGATCAGGTCGCCGGCGCGCAGTCCGCCACCACACATCTGCTCTCACTCGGTCACCGCGCCGTCTGGCACGTCGCAGGCCCCTCGGGTTGGTACGAGGCGGCCGACCGCGTCATCGGGTGGCGCTCGGCCCACGAGCAGGCCGGTGTCGAACCGCCACTCGTTCTCGCCGGCGACTGGACCGCGAAGTCCGGCTTCGAGGCCGGCTGCCGATTGGCCGAGAACCCGGATGTCACAGCGGTGTTCGCCGGAAACGACGCGATGGCGCTCGGGGTGTTGCGCGCCCTCGAAGTGCACGGCCGAAAAGTTCCGACGGACGTCAGCGTGGTCGGTTTCGACGACGTTCCCGACGCGGAGTTCTTTTCCCCTCCCCTGACGACGATCCGTCAGGAATTCAGCGAGGTCGGCATCCGCAGTGTCGAAATACTGTTGGCCCAGATCGATTCCGGCAACCGCAGCACCCGTCGCTCGCGCATCGAGCCGAGCCTGGTGATCCGGTCCAGCACTGCCGAGGCCCGTGACGCTCACATCCGCAGCTGAATCTCCACCAACAATCGCGCGTCCGGATCCGACAGATCCAACTCCAGAATCTGCTCGACGCGCCGGATGCGGTAGCGCACCGTGTTCGGGTGAATGTGCAGCCTCTCCGCTGCCGCACGCACGTCACCGAAGCACGCCAGATACGTCTCGAGGCTCTCGCGCATCGCGCCGTCGTGGGTGGCGTCGTACCGATCCAGCGCTGCGATGCGCGGGTCCCGCAACTGCTCGTGATTCGAGATGATGTCGACGATCTCACCCAGCAGCACAGACGTTCTCGACTCTGCGAGCGTGGTGACGCGAACGTCGCCGGTGGTCGCGTCCAATACTCGGTCGACCTCGAACCGGGCTGCGGCCACCCCGTCGAGATCGGCGATCGGCGCGGCCACCGCAGCGCGCAAGCACAGTCCGGTTCGAGTCTCGATGCGCGACACGGCATCTGCGGTCCACACCGGAATCGCCGTCCCCGACGCAGCTCCGGAGAACAGTACGTAGATTCTCTCGCCGATGACGGTCACCAGCGAGTCTCGCCTGAATGCGCTGGCGTGCAACCGGATCGACGGAGCCAGACCGGTGATGTCGAATTCACCACAGGCGGCGAATCCGACGACCGCGGCCGTCCCCGTGGTCGGAATCGACAGCGCCGCGGCCAGCGACGGAATGTCCACGCCGCCACCCCGCGCGCCGAGCAGTCGCTGAATCTGCAGCGCCTCGTTGGTCGGGGCGTTCGCGATGCGGGTGATCAGCCGGGCGGCGACCGCCGACGCTCCGCGCAACACCGCATCGGCGTCCACCGACAGCGGACGCGCGCCTTCCTGAACCCAGATCGTTCCCAGTGTTGTTGCTGCGCCGCGTATTCGACGTATCCCGACGGCAAGGCGTCGACGAATACCGAGTTCGGCATCGGCCGGTACGTCGATGACGTCGTCGGTACGGCGGAGTCGGTCGAACACCCCGCGCTCGTGCAGACGGCGAAGGTAGTCGGCCGGTCCTTCTCGCCCCAGGATCGACAGGGTCCGCAACTCGTCGGCCGAGTCGTCCGATGCCGAGTACGCCAATACGTGCGAGCGCTCGTCCTCGATGCTCACCATGCCCTTGGTCAAGGACGCAACCGTCTGCGCCAGCTCGTACAGATCGGTGTCCGCTCCGAACAGCCCGTCGTCCGAGGCCGGTGAGCGTGACTGATCGAGGACCCCGCGCATCGTCGACAGCAGCAGTTCCCAGCGGGTCTGGTGGTGTACCGCGACCAAGGCGATTCCGGTCTCTCGGGCAGCGTGGGCCAACGCGGTCGAGTCGGCCACCTTGGTCAGCACCGCAAGGGGCCTGTCGACCACCGGACGCAACGCCAGATCGTCGAACCAACGCAGCGCATCGGTCTCGGTGACGCCGACCAGCAGGGTCAGATCGGCAGCCGTTCCCGGTGGTCGACGAAGGTCGTCGCCGTCGAGCAGGGCCACGGACTCGACGGTGATCTCGGTTCCCACCGGAGCGACCACGAGCTCGACCACTGCGCTGTGCAGCGACGTCAGGAGAGAACGCAGCGTCACGGTGTTGGCCATGCGGACAAGTACACCACGAATTCTTTGGCCGATGAGCTGATTGAACGGGCTGTCGATGCGACTTCAATGAGCAGCACACACCCGAGTGCGAGGAGCCACCATGGACGCGGTCACATCAGTTCCCACCCCGGTCAACGAGCCGGTCAACACCTATGCCCCCGGAAGCGCCGAGCGCGCCAGGCTGCGCATCCGCTTGGACGAACTGCGTGCGAACCCCGTCCGCATCCATCAGGTGATCGGCGGTGTCCACCGCGACGCCGCCGGCACCGATACCGATGTGGTCGAACCCCATAAGCACGCCTCGGTCATCGGTAGCTTCGCCGAGGCAACGCACCGGGACGTGCAGGACGCGATCTCCGCAGCGACCGCAGCTGCACCGGCCTGGCGCGATCTTCCGTTCGACGAGCGAGCTGCAGTGTTCCTGCGCGCGGCCGATCTGCTGTCGGGTCCGTGGCGCGAAAGGATTGCTGCCGCAACGATGCTCGGGCAGTCCAAGTCGGCCTACCAGGCCGAGATCGACGCACCGTGCGAGCTGATCGATTTCTGGCGGTTCAATGTCGCGTTCGCACGACAGATCCTCGCCGATCAGCCGGTGTCGGCCCCGGGCGTGTGGAATCGCGTCGAGTACCGCCCGCTCGAGGGTTTCGTCTACGCGATCACACCGTTCAACTTCACCGCCATCGCCGGTAACCTCCCCACAGCGCCCGCACTGATGGGCAACACGGTGTTGTGGAAGCCGTCGCCCACCCAAGCAGTCGCCGCGTACCTGACGCTGCAGTTGCTCGAGGCGGCAGGTCTGCCGCCGGGAGTGATCAACCTCGTCCTCGGCGACGGTCCGATGGTCTCCGAAGTAGCCCTGGCCGATCCACGCCTGGCGGGCATCCACTTCACCGGATCCACTGCGACCTTCCAGACGCTGTGGCGCGAGGTCGGCAACAACATCTCGAACTACCACTCCTACCCGCGGCTCGTCGGCGAGACCGGCGGCAAGGATTTCGTCGTCGCGCACAGCTCGGCCGATCCGGACGTGTTGACCACAGCCATGATTCGCGGTGCCTTCGACTTCCAGGGGCAGAAGTGTTCGGCCGCTTCGCGAGCATTCGTACCGAAGTCGCTGTGGGCTCGCATGGGTGAGAGGTTCATCGAGCAGGTGTCGGCCCTGAAGTACGGCGACGTCACCGACCTGTCGAACTACGGCGGTGCCGTCATCGACCGAAAAGCGTTCGACCGCAACGCAGCTGCGCTCGACCGCGCGAAATCCGTGACCGGTCTGACCATCGCCGCCGGTGGAACGTGCGACGACACGGAAGGATACTTCGTTTCTCCCACAGTTCTTCTCGGCGACGACCCCACCGACGAAGCCTTCACCACCGAGTACTTCGGCCCCATTCTGGCCGTGCACGTCTACGACGACAACCGGCCCGACGCCTATGCCGACGTACTCCGCACCGTCGACACCGGATCGAAGTACGCACTGACCGGTGCCGTCATCGCCACCGATCGCACGGCCGTCGAGCAGGCCCATTCGGCACTGCGATTCGCCGCCGGAAACTTCTACGTCAACGACAAGCCCACCGGCGCGGTCGTGGGTCAGCAACCGTTCGGCGGAGCGCGTGCGTCGGGTACCAACGACAAGGCCGGCTCACCGCAGAACCTGTTGCGCTGGGCATCGGCACGCACGGTCAAGGAAACGTTCGTCCCGCCGACCGCACACGGCTACCCCCATCAGGAAGGCGAGGGCACACGATGACCACAGTGCTGAGCAACCCACTGCGGCCGGCTCTGCTGGCGGCCGCACGCTCACCGAAATTGCAGGCCACCGTGACGCGGCTGCGTGCCACCCGATCGCTCGTCGACCGCTTCGTCGCTGGTGAATCGGAGCCCGCCGTGGTCACCGCCGTCGATGCCCTGCTGGCGTCGGGACGATTCGTCTCGGTGGACTATCTGGGCGAGGACACCACCGACCGCGCACAGGCGACGGCCACCGTGCAGTCGTACCTGTCACTGATACAACGCTTTTCGACGCGTAGTACCGCCGAGACCGCGCTCGAGGTATCGCTCAAACTCTCGGCCCTCGGTCAGGGAATCGACCGGACGCTCGCGCTCGAGAACGCGCGCGAGATCTGTACCGCCGCAGCAGCGGCGGGAGTGTGGGTGACCGTCGACGCCGAAGACCACACCACCACCGACTCGACCCTGTCCATCGTGCGCGAACTGCGGCACGACTTTCCCGATCTCGGCACGGTGCTGCAGGCGTACCTGAAACGAACCGAGGCCGACTGCAGGGAGCTGTCCGGACCGAGATCTCGCATCCGCCTGTGCAAGGGCGCGTACAACGAGCCCGCGTCGGTGGCGTTCCAGGGTGCACGGGACGTCTCGGACTCCTACCTACGGTGCCTGGAAGTGCTGATGAACGGCAGCGGCTACCCCATGGTCGCCTCCCACGATCCCGAGATGATCGAGGCGGCGGAGCGGCTCGCCGCGAACGCCGGACGGTCCGCAGCCGACTTCGAGTTCCAGATGCTGTTCGGAATCCGCGACCAGGAACAACGACGACTGGTCGACGCCGGAAAGCACGTGCGTGTCTACGTGCCCTACGGAGAGCAGTGGTACGGCTACTTCATGCGCAGACTCGCAGAGCGGCCGGCCAACCTGATGTTCTTCGCGCGGTCGCTGCTCTCTCGCAACTGACTTCACTCGGATCGGCGAACGTGTGTTCGAAAGTGTGTCGGTGGGTCGCGGTAGATTCTGTTCATGCTTTCGGGGGACGGCGGATCAGGGGTGGACGGCATCGAGACGGTGCCGCCTGCCCCCGTCGTGTCCGACCCCGAACTGTCGGTGCTGGTGGACCGTGTGGAGTCGGCGGTCGCCGAGTTGGCGGGGCAGGCGTCGGTGTCGTGGTCGAATGCCGACCGGCGTGCGGTGGTCCAACGCATGGAAGCTGTCTCGCGGTCTGTGACGGCGTATTCGCACACCTGGCTCAACGAACTGATCGCACAGCACGGCCTCGATGTCTATCCGGGGTCGGTGCCGTGCTCGGTGGCGTGGATGCTGCGGATCACCCCACGTGCTGCCGGGGCGCGAGTGCGTCTGGCTGCGGAGTTGGGGGATCGCACCGCACTGTCCGGCGAAGTGCTGCCTCCCTTGTTGCCGCACACCGCTGCAGCGGTGCGGGCAGGACTGCTCGATGCCCAGCACGTGCAGATGATCCGCGAATTCTTCCGGCACCTACCGTCGAGTGTGGATCCGCAGACACGCGATCGCGCCGAACAGCAGTTGGTGGGTCTCGCCTCGACGAGGCGGCCCGACGACTTCGCGCCACTGGTGGCGCATCTGGACTCGATCCTCGATCCCGACGGCGACTTCGACGAGAACGAGGACGAGGACAAGAACGCGAAGCCGAAGCCACGGAAACGGGATGCGTTCTTCTACCTCGGTGAGCAGGGGTCCGACGGAATGTCGGAAGGACAGTTCTGCGTCGACTCCGAACTACGGGCCTACCTC